>UQLQ01000019.1 GCA_900541905.1 uncultured Oscillospiraceae bacterium | reverse complement strand
AAATATCCTATCGACTTTACCTATCAAGGGCAGGAAACAGCGACTGTAGACATTGTAGCCAATAACGGACAATCTATTGTAAATAGCTTGAAAAAAGGTCAGGTGGAGCTAATCAAAGAATCTGATTTTCCACAGGGAGCATTAGAGCAAGGCTTTCAAAATTTACCATTAGAAGGTGCAATCTATGGTATTTATTCTACTGACGGCACAGAAGTTGGCAGACTGACAACCGATATAAAAGGTTATGCAAAGTCTGACCTACTTCCATATGGCAGCTATTACCTCAAAGAAATCTCTGCTCCTTTTGGATATGAGATAAACGAAACGGAATATCCGTTTACGATTGGCACAGACGGCCAGCTTATTTCTGTTACTGTATTAGACGAACCGAAAATCGGAACTATCTATCCCGAAGATTGCAATAGCAATAAAAATTTACCTTCTGCAACCACAGGAGATACTAGCATATACTTACATTTGGTAGGTGTTTTATTTATTATATCTATCATTATTCTGATTGTGAAAAGAAAAGACAGAATCATGGAACAAAATAAATAGCAGATAGGAATAAATTTTGAAAGGAATGTTCCTTTATGAGACTTGTAAGTGTTGAGGTGTTACAAAGACAATTAGAAAACAAGGATTGTCCAATAACGAATAAACTACGATATGCGGAAGGATTTAACGACGCCCTACTAGAATTCAAATCTATGCTCAACGATAACTCTAACATTATTGAAAAATCCAATGAAAAACTTATAGACACTGATGAATTACAAATGAAATTAACAAAAAAGAAAGTACAGTATGTATGCACAGATATACAGACGGGTATAATGACGCTTTATTAAGGTTCAAATCTATGGTACACAGTGCTAAAACTGTTGAATCTAGGGTTTTGATAAGGGAGGAAAAAATAATGCAAAGAAATGAATATTACGCAAGCCTATCTTTAAATGAACTTGCAGAAGAAATAAACAACAATTCTGAATGGGATACCCAACAACTACAGGAATTATGTTATAGAGCTGATATGGAAGAGGAATGGGAACAAGCAACAGATGAAACCTTTGAAGCTGTCGTAAATAAGGCGGCAGATAAGCTGGAAATCACCATTACCGGTGCTTATCAATTGGATAGAGTTGAAAAGGAAGAAAAAATAACTGTGTTGTTGCTAGAGCCTGAACAAGAAGCAAAAGTTATAGAACTTGATAATTCTTTAGAGAGTATGCAAAAAACAGTTGGAGGAAATATAGAAGTCATTTATCCCTTTACAAACGACGCTTGTATTGTTTGTAATGAAGAAGGAAAACTATTAGGCCTACCATTGAATCGCGCTTTATATGATGACTGTGATAAAATTTGTGAAGTTATTGCTGGTACGGCATTTATTTGTGGTACAGATGATGAAAATTTTACTAGTTTATCGGAACAACAAATAGAACATTACAGCAAACAGTTTGAGTTGCCGGAGATATTTTATCGAAAATATGGTACGAACGAAATTGAAGCAGAAAAGTATAACCCTAATCTCGAAACTCTTATTTTGAAAAAAGATAAGCAAATAAATATTGAGGAAGACCTAGATATTTAGGATTAATTAGATAATAAAATCGCTGGGACGGTTCGTCCCAATGTAAAGGAGACTATTAAACGTGACACAAAAAAATGACTTTTATGACGAAAATGCAGAAGTGCTAAAGGCATTATCAAACTCGACCAGATTAAAAATTATTTGTCTTTTAAGCAAAAATAAATGTAACGTTGTATCAATTGAGGCCAGTCTAGGTATCAAGCAAAGCAATATTTCCAGACAGTTATTTGTTTTAAAAAGTGCTGGCATTGTAAAAGGCGAAAGAGAAGGAAATGAAATCTTTTATGAAATCATAAACGAGAAAGTCATTCGATTAGTAAATTGTCTTGAAAAATAAGAAAGGAGAAACAGGTTTGAAATCTACGGGCATAATAAGAAAAGTAGATAGTTTAGGAAGAGTCGTAATTCCAAAATTAATTAGACAAATATATGATTCAGAAGATGATTTGTTTGAAATCTTTGTTGAAGGAAATACTATTGTGCTACAAAAATATGAACCGACCTGTACGTTCTGTGGTACGAATCACGAAGTATTTCAATACAGAGGGTATACTATATGCGCGGATTGCCTGAATAACATTATTCATATCTCTAAACAATAAAAGACTATCTTTTCAGGTAGTCTTTTTTATTTTACAGGGACAGTTCGTTCCAATAGAAAGGAGTAAAAAATGAAGAGATACTACTTATTGTCTTGGAGTGTTACCATTGGTTGGATACTATTCCTTTCAATAATAGACGCTTATTTATACTTTGGGATACCCGATTCAAATAAAACCATAATTCTCGTCACGTGGCTTATAGGAGTTACCATTATGCTGGCAGTTACTATTACGTGCAATATCGTGAAGAGGAAAAATAATGAAAAATAGAGTACAGTCATTTCTATTATCTGAAAAATTCTTGTATTATTTGGCATATTTCCTTATAATGGTATTAATTATATACACTGCATGTTTCATATGCTTATTATTAGGAGAGTTTTTAAATATGGATACAGAATTATGGATAGCCCTTATTTCAAGTGTAGGGGCAGCAGTTAGCATGATTGCAGCTTCTATTTACCAAATCGTTCGTACTGTGAAAGACGGTAAAAACATTGAAACGATTAATAAAAAGAGCGATACAATAAACACTGCTATTTCCGATACAGGGACAAAAATTTACTCCGACACACAAAACATTAGAGAATCTACTAAAAATTTGAATATTATCGAATCACACATCAAAGAAACGAAAGATACGGTGCTTCCAGCCGCACTCCAAATAGGCGAAATGAAAGATAATATTAAAGCGTTGGCAGAGGATTTATACGCACGCAAAAAATTAAATGAATATGTTTCTCAAGGGTTAAATCCGGAAGATACTATAAACAGAGTATCTGCGGTATTTGAGAAAAATGCCAAGTTATCAAGAGCGTTGGAAGCAGAACAGCAAAATTATCAACTGTTAAATTTGGAGTATCAAAAGGTAATTGAAGAAAGAGACGAATTAAAATATGAATTAGAACATCTCAAAGCAGAATTAAAGTATAATCGAACTCAAAAACACAATATCGACTACCAGCGTTAATATTATTGAAAATAAAATATTGTATGTCCTAAAGAACAATCACTTGATTGTTCTTTTTTATTTTTACACAGAAAGGAGACAGAAAATGAAAAAAATATTCTCTATTCTTCTTTCAGGAGTGATTGCAGCTTCTATACTGATTGGCTGCTCATCTGCTGCAACAGAAGGCAACAGTACAGCAGATGAGAACCAAATTATAGAAACTGTAGAATATACATCTCTGAAAGAAGATGAAACACATACCTTTGATGAAGAACTTATCAAAGACGACGGAACATACGCACTGAAAGATGTTACGTATGAAACTGTTTCCGAAACTCCGGTTATGGAAACACAAACAGTAGAAATCAAAGACTTGTATGAACAAAACGTACAGGCACAACAGGAAGAATCTTTCATGAATGCCAAAGGTCAAGAGGTATTGGGAAAACTATCCGATGTTTCGTACAGTGATACTACCATAACAAATCGAACCGCAGAGGTAGAAAGCACAACCCAAAGTGGATATGTCATCTCACAGCCTGCTGCGGCAAACAGTAAAACAGTAAATTATGCGGACGAACAGACAGGACAAACAGTAACAGCAACTTTACCTCTAACAAGTTTTCAAGCCACTACCCCCTATCATTGGGAATCAGACGTCACAGTGCCAATGCGTGTGGAAGTATATGACGCTACCTTTTATATGCTAAACGGCAGGTATGTTCCATACAACGATGAAAAACCTGCACTTACAGGATATGAAACGGACATTCTGACTGTTCTGAATTTGCCACAGGAAAGCTACCGTATTACAGACTTTCTATGGACAGGAGATGTATATACGGAAAATGGTATTCAATACCGTGACGCTGTGGCAACCGGCGAAAGATATGTTGCGGAGTACACTGCATACTACAGCGATACGGTCGCACTGCCTGATGCAGCCGGCTATAACGCACAGCTCACCTACTCTTTAGACAGTGGTGATACGGAGTATACCATTAAAGCTACTGCTGTTTATGAAAAAGAAGAATCGTTTCCGGTAGTGACCGTTGTTATTACTGTTGTATCTATTTTAGTCGGAATCATTGCTATTGTATTAATTTTGTTTTTAATTGCAAAGAAAAGAAAAACAAATAAGGAGAATTAATATGGATATTACAAAAATTTTTGCTGAGCTTAACTATACGATTTATGACATAAATGGAGAATGCCCACCTTGTTCTATTGTAGAGAACGGGCGTCTCATAGGTTTTGTTCGTGAAGATTTAATTGTTGACATGGCAGAGGGAGCAAGTCAACACAGAGAAAAAATTGAAAGTATTATTAAGTTTGGCTGCGATAACTTTGGACGTGATGAGTTTAATGAAAACGAATACAGTTTAATCAGCTATAACGGATATTTTGTCACAACTTCATTTGACACAAAAGAAGGTATTCCTATTTACAATCTGTACAAAGAAACAGACGAGGGATATTCGATACTAGATACATATAAGAGAAATCAACAGGCAATGAAAGCGTTTTCGGAGCAGTCAAAACTATTGCTTTTTTTAGAGACCGAATCTAATGAGAGAGAGCAAAAGATACCGAGTTATTTTGATATTTTGAAAAATGCGTCCGAGCAAATCGGATTAAAAATAAAAGCCTCTTTTTCTAAGTTAGGAATCTTGCTGCATCTTAGAAAAGACAATACAACTGTTGCAACCGTTGACAAAGATTTAAATGTCATTGTTGAAAAGGGGATAGAGAAAGGTTTGGAAAAAGCTATTGAGGAAAAAGTTATTAAAAAGGCAGAAGAAATACAGAGTGAAAAGAAAGCAACGCATAGGGTTGTACCTAAGAAAATGAGAAAGCAGACAGCAGAGCGTGAAGCAGAACAAAGTAAACCGCAATCCACTTTGGAAAATCAGATTAAAGTTACCGAAGCTCCCCAAAAAACATCACAGGAAAAATTCTTCATGGATGTAGAAATTAACGAAGAAAATTTTCCGGATATTAATTTCAGACAGTATATTTCTGAAAGATATGATAGAGGGGATGGAGTAATCTCAAATGAAACAATTCGCAAGACAACAGAGATGATTTTAATGGAAGAGAATATCAGAAATTTTCAAGGTATTGAGTATTTCGAGAATTTGAAATTTTTATCTTGTTCTAAAAATGAATTATCAGAGCTTGATGTGAGCAAAAACAGAGAGTTAGAGATTCTGCTGTGCGGAGATAATTATCTTAACAAGCTTGATGTAAGCCAAAATTCAAAACTAAAAACGTTTGATTGTCATGGCAATAATCTGAAGGAACTGGACTTATCTTATAATCCAAAATTAAAACATTTAGATTGTTCGGAGAACCAATTAAGGGAATTGTCTGTACGACAAAACTACGGATTAGAAAGTTTGAATTGTTCAAATAACAGTATCAATGAACTGGAACTTGACAATAACGCAGAACTGAATTTTCTTAACTGCGAATACAACCAAATAGGTTCTCTTGATTTGAGAGGAAATGAATATCTCGGCAATACCAAAATAGATTCTTTTGTTTATGTACTTGATAGTCGAAGAAAACCGGAAAAAGAAATCGCATACGAGATCAATTAAAAAGGAGACAATTACTATGAATATATTAATGAATGTATTATCAGCAAGTGACAGTGCTGTATTAGGAAATTTGGAAGCAACGTCAATGAATATCTTTGATACGATTGCAATGTACATATACATAGCAATCGGCTTTGCTTTGGTTGGATGCGGATGCCTGTATATTTTTGGTTCAGAAGAAGGAAAAATGAAAGCCAATAAATGGCTTCCGAGAATTGTCGTCGGTGCAGGTTTGATTGTAATGGCTGTTTCCGGCGGACAATGGATTGCGGGATTATTTGTCTCATAAGGCAAAGGTGAAAACATGAAATGGTTAAAAAAGAAGTTCAATAAAGAAAGAAAAAATTTCTATTATGAAATTCGTGACCCTTTAAAACGTAAAAATCAGGTTTTTCGTGTGAATAAATTATTCTCAAGTAAATATATGATTACATTCGTTTGTATTGTAATGAATGTAATACTGTTTTTTTTAGGAAATTATTGTATCCATCTAATTGCACAAATGCCAAATGTAATACAATCGATAAGAAGTAACGAAATAGAATCTAATTTTGGAATTCATAAAGCGTTTGAGTTTCAAGGAGAATATTGGATATGGTATATTGTTCTGTTGCTGTTTATGGAAGCCTTTACAATTAAGCTAGTATATCAAATGAGAGTGAGTTATAAACCTTTGAATGTCGGGCAAAAAGGGACATCAAGGTGGACGACACGGCAAGAAATTCGAGAACAATATAAAGCAATTCCAGAAAAAGCAACAACGTCTGAAACTTTTACTGAAAAAGATCGCTTTGAAGGTGGTGGTGGATTTCCAGTAGCAGTAGAAGACCATAAAATATTTATAGATGATTCCCCAGTTAATAATTTGATTTTAGGTATTACACGTTCAGGTAAAGGCGAGATGTTTGTATTTTCTTTGATTGACATTTATTCACGGGCAGAAAAGCAAGCTTCAATGGTGGTGACAGATCCAAAGCTGGAACTGGCTTCATCCTCATATAAGACATTAACGCAGCGTGGGTATGAGGTACATATTCTAAATTTGATAGACATGATTCATTCCATGGGATACAATCCTTTACAGCTCATTATAGAAGCGTATGAAAAAGGAGTATATGAGGAAGCTGAGTTACTGTGTAAAACATTGGCTTACAGTATATATAATCCAGGTGCCAGTGAAGGGGGAAATGATAAATTTTTCACCTCAAATGCAGCTGCTGCACTTTCAGCGTCTATCTTGGCACATGTAGATGATTGTTTGAAAATGGATAAAGAAGAAAACGAAAAAGCCAAGAAAAAGTATGACGAAGGCAGAGAACGCTTTGCTCGTCAAACATTAGAAAAACAAAGAGTAATCAGAAATTTATTTTATATAAAAGATCACTATCATGTTGATATAACCGTAGAGGAAGTTGTCAATATTCTTGCTGAAAAAGGGGTAAAGGTATCTGAGATAACTGCTACGAAATATTTGAACGTTATTGAGGTAAATGCTTTGAAAGATAGTTTAAAAATTGAAGATATTGCATCAAAGGTTAACCTTGATACAGAGACGGTAGAAAACATCATTCATGCACGACATTTTGAGTATGTTTTGCCTGAAACCGAGTTTATTGAGACAGATAAAAACAGAAAAAATATCACAATGTATTCCATTATTAATACATTTATGACGTTGGCAAGCACGTGGATAAATGATAAAACAACAGCATTGGATTTATATTTTCAGGAACGTCCCGGTACAGACAGAGCTAAAATGAAATATGCTTCCATCAATGTGGCAGGAGATAAAACCAAAAGCAGTATTTTTAGTTCTATGCTGACAGACCTAGAGGTATTTACTTACACCAATGTCGCAAAATTAACGGCTGAAAGTACCTTTGATATGCAGTCGGTTGGTTTTGGAGACAAACCGATTGCAATATTTCTTGGTATTCCGGATTATGATTCCAGCGTCCATTTTCTAGCTTCTTTATTTATCAGGCAAATGTATTTTGTTTTAGCAAAAAAGTGTGCCTTTTCAAGAGGTGGAAAGTGTCTCAGAGAAGTAGTTTTTATTCTTGATGAATTTGGAAATCTTCCTGCGATTGAAGGAATGGATAACATTCTTACAGTGTGTTTAGGCAGGAATATTAGATTTAATTTAATTATTCAAGCCTTTTCGCAAATAAAAAATAAGTATGGAAATGCAGCTGAAACTATCATAGGAAACTGCGGCAATCAAGTGTTTATCCAAAGTAACGATAAGGAATCGGCAAAAGATTTCTCCGAATTAATTGGAAATGAGACGATTACAACAACGAATCGGTCGGGCAAAAAACTTTCCTTAGACAAATCTCAGACAGAGATGTTAGAAGAAAGACCATTAATATATCCTCAGGAGCTGCGTCAGTTTATGCCGGGAGAATGTGCGATTGTCAGAGCAATGAAAAGAGAAGATAATGATAAAGAAAAAGTACAGCCAACACCAATTCTTAATGTTGGAAAATATGCTTTTAAATATCGTTATCAGTATCTTAGTGAGTTTTATCCTTCCAATGTATTACTTACAGATTTGCCTGTAGAATCAAGAGAGCATATTAACCCTGAAGAACGTGTGTTTGATGTACATAAATATATTTCAAACAGAGAAAGAGAACGAATGTTAAATCTAAAGTTGAGAGATACGCAATATATTAATCAATATTTCCAACGCTTGAAAGAATCGTTGAGTTCTTTAGGAATGAATCGACTGAACGAATTAAACGATTTGACTATTAAAGAATATGTGGATTTATTGAACAAAAGGTATGAGGAAGGATTTTTAGATCCCGATATGTATGATTTCTTAAAAGATGGATTGCAATTAAAAAGTAAAAAATTGTAATTAAAAGAAGAAAAAGGTATGTAGAAAGGAGGGCAAAATTGGGAACGGAACAAATAAAAAATATATTGATTGTGTTTAGTGATGTTATGCACAGATATAACCTGATCCAGTGGTTTTTTAATTGGGTAGGTTGGTGCATAATATCACTGTTTAAGTATTTAGTTGATGGTGCTGAATATCTTCTAAATCAAGTCTATAGTATCAATGATTTTATTTTTTCAGATCAAGTACAAGATTATATCAAATCATATCAACCAATTCTGTGGATTTTATTTGCATTTGCATTATTGGTTTTAGGCTGGACTTTGATGGTAGATCATGAAAAAAATCCAAAAGTATTGCAGAATTTCATTCTTTCCATACTTGTTTTAACAGCTCTTCCTGTCATGATTGTACAAATCAGTTCTTTTACGATGTCGGCAACACAGTTTGCCAAAACAGATACAGCTATTTCTGATAGTTTTTCTCCCAGTGGGGATAGTGCTATGAAAGTATCAGACAGCATTATTATTTCAAATACAACAGATTTATTATGGTGTCATGCAGCCGGTTGGGAAAATCTTCGAGACTTAAATACAGGTGAAAACATTGATGGAGCACCTCGTCCTTGGAATAATATTAAAACTTTAGATGGCTTTGATATTAATGAAAAAATATGGATTCATGACAGCAGTAAATATTACCATAATTATGATGAGTTTAAGTATTATTTATCCCAAGACAGTGATGGAAACACTACGTTAGAGACAATTCAAGACTCATGGTGGGGATTCTTAATTGAAGATTATTATCGCTACCATGTAGACTGGTTTCCAACCATTTTAACCTTATTATTTACTGCTCTTGCCTTGTTATTTGCTGCATATAAAGTAGCAAGACTGATATGGGAGTTGGCAGTGCACCAACTATTGGCAATGATTTTTGCAGCAGGCGATTTAACGTCCGGTCAAAAACTGAAAGAAATTTTAAAATCAATGGGTTCTATATTCTTTACTATATACTTAGTATCGGTAATGCTTAAGTTTTTCTTATTAGGAGTTAGTTATTTACAAACTCAAACACAAATGAATGGTTTTGTCAAAGCATTAATTATTGTATTTTTTGCATTAGCAGCAATTGACGGTCCGAATATTATAGAGAGAATTTTAGGAATTGACGCGGGTATCCGTTCGGGATTCCATACTGGATTTGCATTTGTCAGAGGTTTTGGTGCCGCAAAACGTACAGTAGGAAATGTGGGTCGCAAAGCAGCTTCTGTTACAGGAGCTGTTACGGGAAAATCCGGAGCGATCAGTCAAAAATATAATGAATGGAAAACAAGAAATGTTGGAAAGGATAAAGGGATACATAATAAAGAAAACAGCACTGATACCGTAAAAAATAATGCTGCACCAAGTACAACGACCGGAGAGTCAAAAGAAGGAAATAATGTTTCGGATAAAGCAAGAACGGAAGCAACGAATACCACAAAGGCTTCTGTAAATACGTCAAGTGAAGAAAAGCAACATCACGATAAAACCGATGTATCACAGCAAACAGTAACAAATGCAAATCAAGAAACAAATGTTTCGGATTCGGCAAAGAAATATGATAATCCATATCAGGGTCAAAATAAAGGCAGCATTTACAATGAAGGATTTAGACCAAATAGAAGAAATTCAGAAGCCTTCAGAGAAGCACAAAAAAATCCGTTTAACGGTTCGAACAGAGTTGTACATCATAATTCAACTTCTCAATCCGTCAGCAAGACACAAAACACATCAGGGCAAGGTAGAAACATTTTTTCAGATCGACCTGCAAAACAAATGAATGCAAGAGATAACATTAAAAATGAGGTTAGTAAAAGTAAAGGAAAAAATATAAGAGGTGATAAATAATGCAGCATACTTTGATTGAGGAACTTCATACTCCTACGAAAGTTTATAAAAAGTTTTATGTATTTGATTTATGCTTTGTTATTTTATATTTCTTCTTTTTTGCCATGTTTGGACAAGAACATGTACATCAAGCATTACAAATACCCTTTTATGTATTTAATTGTATAGTAGCGCTTATTTTAACAATACATAGCCCTTTCAATCCCCAGAAACGAATTTTTCAAAGTATTCTATATGTGATTAGAAAGGATAGAGCAGTATATCAGCCAATTCAGACAAATGGGACAGAGAATGAGCTAATGACAACAGATTATTTTGAAAGGAAGTGAATTTTGATTGTTAGAAAAATTAATGCCTTCCGCACGGGGAGAAACAAAATCATTTGCATCTGTATTTCCTTTTGTTGATTATAACGAGGAGTACAGTTGCTTTCAATTGAAAAATGGAGAATATTTGGATATGCAAAAGATTGTATCGGGAGATATTTTTAATGTAAGTGAAGATGACATTAATTATATGATATACAGTTACTCCAAATTTTACAAAACGTATGGTTCTGACATAAAACTAGTAAGCATTAATCTCCCGACCGATACACGCGCGCAGCAGGAATATACAAAACATAAAATGCAGACAACAGATAATGAAGTATTTAAACAAGAGCTTCAAGTCAAGTTGGATGAGCTGGAGTATATAGAAAAGAATTCTATGGATAGATTATTTTATTTATTTTATTTTGCCGATACTCCGGAAAAAATTCAAGAATATCGTACAGATATTCAGCAAACATTGGGAAAAGTTGGATTGGCAGAATTAATTGATAAAAAAGAAAAAGAAAAAATATTCTTTAAATTTAATAATCGAAACAGCTTGATGATAGAACAGGAAGAAAAAGAAAATTTAATAGAATCCTCCGGAAATTCAATGGAAAATATTATAAAGAAAAAAGGATTTAATCCGTTTTTGGCAGAGAGAATACAGCCGAAAGGAGGTATTTCGTGGCACGATGAGAAATATATGAAAACCGGAGACGGATATATGTGTTGTTTGTCTATTTATCGTTATCCTAAAAAAGCAGACAGATATTGGCTATATCATGTGTTTAATATAGAAAATGCAATTGTAACAGTGGATGTAAAAACAGAAACTCTTGAAGAAGTAACAAAAAATATCAACCGCAGCATGAAAGAGAACAGGGTGCGCATTCGTACAGAAAAAGAAGAAAGCGCAGTCATGGATGCAGAACAAAAATATTTTGCATTTCAAGAGTTATATGAAGAAATCAGCAACATGAGTGAAGTAATTAAAACAATTTTCACTCGTGTTTTTTTATCTGCTAAAACTCAGGAAGAATTAGATGTTGTTGTAGCAAAAGCAATAAGTGATTTAAAAGGCAGAGGCTACAGCGCATCTGTTTTTTTAAATGAAAGTAAAAATGATTGGCTTTCATTTTATCGTTCTTATAAAAAGCAGTCAGAAACAGTATATAAACGAATTGGTCAAGCCGTTACTGCAAGTGGATTATCGGTAGGACTTCCATTTGATTATACCGGATTAAATGATCCGAATTCTTTTTATTATGGATGGACAAATTCAGGAAAAGTTTTATTTGATTTGTTTTCTATAACCAATACAAGGTTATCTTACAGTTTGGCTTTAGCAGGAGATCAAGGCTCCGGAAAGAGTACCTTGCTGAAAAAAATTATGATGTCAGAGGCGATTAAAGGAACGATTATTAGAGGTTTAGATCCATCAAATGAATGGACTACACTGATTAATTATTTAGGAGGTAAGATTATATCTCTTGATGGTTCACAAGGAATGATTAATCCTTTTGAAATTTTTAAAACAGCTGAAACTGAGGAGTTATCATATTTAATACATATCAGTAAGCTGGATACAATGTATAAATTTTTAGTTCCTGATTGCGGGCAGTTGGAAATTATTGAGTTTACCAAATTAGTTCGTCAATTATATGATAAATGGGGATTATCACTTTCAAGAAACACAGAAAAGAAAGTTACGGGACTTCCTGCTCAAGAATATCCAACTTTTTCAGATTTTTTAATGTTGATAAGAGAGGAACAAGAAAAAATCATATCATCCGATATGACTCCGACTGAATTGGAAGCAATAAAGGAAAAATTAAATGTTTTAAATAAAATAGAAGCCGTGTCAAAAAATATTGTTGAAAATTATGGATATATTTTAGATGGACATACGTCTATCGAAAATGTATTACATACTCAAATCGTATTTTTCAATATCAAAAATCTCAGTCATTTAAAAAGCGAAATATTCGATGCTCAGGTTTTCAGTGCATTGTCTTTATGTTGGAACAACTGCATGATAAACGGAGAAAAAATGAAAAATGCTTGGGAAAATAAGTCGATTGCATGGGAGGATATTACAAGATTTGTTTTATTTATAGACGAAGCACACCATTTAATTAATACCAGTAAATTACACGCAGTACAGCAGATGTCGGTTTATGTTCGAGAAGCCAGAAAATATTTTGGCAGTTTACTTTTTGCAACGCAAAATATCAGCGATTATATGCCGGAAGAGAGTGATTCAAAAGGTATAGGTCTGATTAAATCTTTGTTCCTGTTGACACAGTATAAATTTATTATGCGACAGGATTCCGGTTCTGTTAAAGCTATTCAAGAAATATTTCAAAATCAATTAACTGAAACGGAGTTGGCAAAGATTCCTATGCTTGGGAAAGGAGAAACGATATTATCCATAAAAGGAGATAAAAATATTGCGTTTACCTTAGATGTATCTGATGACGAACTTGCACTATACCGAGGCGGTGCATAGTATGAGTGTAAACACATCAGCAAGCACCTCACAGTTATTGATGAAACGAATCAGAAGAATCTTAGCAGGACTTGGTTGTTCTTCGGTTGCGATTCTGTTCAGTGGAGTGATAGTTATTATTCTTGTAGTAGTAATTGTAGGCGCTGCACAGCAGGGATCTACCGGAGGAGACTCTTCTTCTAATTCTGCAATCAATGAATACAGAGAAGAAGTTTTAAAATATTCCATAAAATATGGTTTGGAACCTGCATTTATCTATGCAATCATTGAGACAGAATCCAATTTTAATTCAAATGCTTCATCACCTGCAGGAGCAAAAGGATTAATGCAGATTATGCCGGCGACATTTGAGGAAATGAAAAAACAGTTTGCTTTAGACGGAGAAGATGATGATGGGTATACTTTTGATAATATATTAGAACCGGAAGTGAATATTAAGTATGGAGTAAGATATTGTAAATATATAAAAGACATGTTTCCACAGGCTTCTATTAAAACATGGGCGGCAGCATACAATGCCGGACCGTTTGCAGTACAGGGATGGCTTTCTAATTCTCTTTATTCCTCCGATGGTATTGATTTGATTTATGAAAAAATTCCATATGGAGAAACCAAAGCATATGTTCAAAAGGTATATGCCAGTTATCAAAATTTCGGAAACGCAGATGGGCAGCAAAGTCAAGGCGGAGGAGAAATTGTTTCGGGTGGTGTTTCTGGTAGTGGTTATATGTGGCCGGTTCCGACTATTACGACAATTACCTCCGGTTTTGGCTCCAGATGGGGCAGCAGCCATAACGGAATAGATATTTCGGATGGAAGTTCAGGGGAACAGATTGTTGCGGCGAAAGACGGGACTGTTACCGTT
Source organism: uncultured Oscillospiraceae bacterium (assembly GCA_900541905.1). GTDB lineage: Bacteria > Bacillota > Clostridia > Oscillospirales > Acutalibacteraceae > UMGS1071. Next base: position 21,673 of record UQLQ01000019.1, on the reverse strand, counting down.
GCTTATAATTCTTGTCCGAATAACTACCCTAAAAGTGGCTATTGCTCCTGCGGCAGATGTGGAAATTACGGGAATCATTGCTATATTTTACATAGTGACGGTTCTGTAACACGATATGCACATATGACAACTTGTTATGTGACAGTAGGACAAGAGGTGAAGCAAGGAGAAGTGATTGGAACAATTGGAACAACGGGCTGGTCTACCGGAAATCATTTGCATTTTGAGCTGCATATTGGTGGTGTACCTGTTGATCCTGAACCATATTTGAAATAAGGAAGTGAGTGAATGTCAAAAAAGCTAATCATAGCAGAAAAGCCAAGTTTGGCCATGAACATTGTAAAAGCCTTAAATGAAGAAAATCATTTTACTAAGCAACAGGGCTACTATGAAGGAAAGGGATATTTTGTTTCTTTTGCTTTTGGCCATCTGTTTCAACTAAAAGATATAGAGGAATATACTGCAACTTCTGCGAAAGACAATAAATGGACTTTAGATATTCTTCCTTTTATTCCGGAAAAATTTGAATATAAGCTTCAAGCAGACCAAGGAATCAAAAAACAGTTTGAAATTTTAAGAAATCTAATGAATTCATCCGAAGTAACAGAAATCATTCATTGCGGTGATGCAGACAGAGAAGGAGAAATCATTATACGCAATATCTTTCGATTTGGTTTAAAGCAGCAAAAACCGATTAAAAGATTATGGCTGCCGGAACAAACAGAGTTTTCTATTCGCAGTGGATTAAAAAAATTAAAGAATGATACTGAATACAATGCGTTAGCTATGGAAGGATATGCACGCACCTACATGGATTGGTTATTTGGAATTAATTTATCAAGATATGTAACAATAAAAGCAGGGCATTTATTCAGAGTAGGCAGAGTGTTGATTCCGATTGTAAAAACGATTTACGACAGGGAAATGGAAATCAGAAATTTTGTTGCAGAAAAATATTTACAGCCGGAGGGTACATATCAAAAGAATGGGATACAAGTCACATTAACCAGTCAAAAGGCATTTGGTTCAGAAGATAGTAAGGGAGCACAGGATTACGTTAACAAATTAAACTGCGGTAATACCATAGTAAAAGATATATCGAGCAAAACCATAATTCAAAGAAGCCCAAAATTATTTTCTTTATCGAAATTGCAGGGAGTATTAGGAAAGAAATATAAGATGTCAATGAAAACAAGTCTTGCAATTATTCAAAAATTATATGAACAAGGTTATGTTACGTATCCAAGAACAAACACAGAATATCTTGCGGAAAATGAAAAAAGTACCATTCAAAATGTCCTTGAAACTTTTTTGAAATTAGGCTACGATGTTGTGTTTAAGGATAAGAAGTCTATTTTTGATGATACAAAAATAGAAAGCCATTCAGCAATTACTCCTACCTATAAAATACCGTCAAATTTGTCAGAAGAGGAAGAAAAAGTATATGGAACAATTAAAAATAGATTTTTGGCGGTTTTTTGCAGTGAAGAATGTAAAATAAATCAAACAGAACTTTTGATTATGACGGTAGATAAAGAAAATTGTTTGCTGGAGGAATTTAAGTTAAAAGGAATTTCCGTTTTAGAACAAGGCTTTTTAAAATATGAAGCGTTAACCAAAGAAAAACAGTTACCTCCTTTATCAAAAGGCGAAAAACTTTCCGTGAATTTTCAAGCAGTGTCAAAAGAAACTTCTCCTCCTAAACGATATACAACGGAAACATTAAGTAATTATTTGAAAAATCCTTTCCGTACCGAAAAAGTGTCTGACGATGAGGCTTATAGGAAACTTTTTAACGGTATCGAGATAGGAACAGAAGCAACAAGAACACAAATTATTGAAAATGCCAAGAAAAATAAATACATTTCAGAAAAATCCGGAGTATATATGTTAGAAGATATGGGAGAGTATCTGATAGACAGGTTAAATACATTAGGTATTGATTTATATAAAGAAAAAACAGTTTATCTCAATCAGATATTAAAAAACATTTATACAGGGAAAGAAACAGTAGCCGGAATGCTTATGAAAATAAAAGAAGAACTAAATAAAATTATCTTTTCCAAGAACAATATTGAGTTGGAACAAATTAGAATAGAAAAAGAGATAATAGGAGAATGTCCATTCTGTAAAAGTCCTGTATATGAAAATAAGAAGTCCTTTTATTGCAGCAATTATAAATCAGGATGTACTTTTACTCTTTGGAAACAGGATAAATATTTGGGAAGCATGGGCAAAACCATTACCAAAGCAACAGCGCAAAAATTTCTGTTGAATAAACCTGTTTTAATAAAAGGGCTAAAAGGAAAATCAGGAAAAACTTTTGATGGATATATAACAATTGAATTTGGTAAACCATTTCATAAATACAATATTGAATTCACAAAATAACTTCCGGCCACCATGGCCGGAAGTTGGAAGAGAATTAACTTTCGGTCACCATGGCCGGAAGTTGGAAAAGAATTAACTTTCGGCCACCATAGCCGGAAGTTGGAATACTTGATATTTATTTTGAAAGGAAATGATTGTTATGATGAATAAGTTAATTTATCAAGGAAGATTAACGGAAGATCCTGTTTTGAATTACACAAAAAACAAAAATACACCTGTAGTTAATTTTACATTGGCATCAGACAGTAAACTAAAAAATGAAGATGGAGAAAGAATCACGAATTTTCAGAGATTTACAGCGTATAACGAGAGAGCAGAGCATATTGTGAAATACTATCAAAAGGGGCAGCTGATGTTAGTGGAAGCATCTTTGGAAGAAAACTATTATTTAGATAAGAATCATAAAAAATGCAAAGAAGTTTATGGTTTGGTAAACGAAATTCATTTTTGTGATGGAAATAAAAAAGAGGAAAAATCTGTAACTGAGAGTAATTCCTTTGAGCCGCCAAAACCTGATAATCCGGACGAGGCTGTATTAACAGAAGAAGTCAATAATTTTTCAGATGATATTTCTGATTATGATGATTTTATTTAGAGGTTGAATTATGGAAGTAAAAGATAAACTGATATGTTATGAAAAGGAAATACCAAAAACACAGACAGAAAAAGAATTTCTTGAGGATAGCAATATAGAAATATTCAAACAACAAATCATAGTTTCAGATGAAGAAAATATAAAGTTAAAATTAACAAAACTCCAAGATGAAAAAAGAGAAAGAGGAAGAGAGAATTATTATGAGAGGTAACTATGAAGAAAAATATTTGGATATGGGTATCAATTGTTTTAGCAGTTATTACAGTTGGAATCATTGTTATAAGTATTTTTAATCACATGGAATTACAGAGGTATAAAGAAGCTTACACTTTAAATGACCAAGAGTTGGTTTGTAATATACATGAACAAACGATAGATGATTTATCATCTCAATTAAGCTCAGTACAGAATGAGCTGAAAGGTGCACAAGCTAACAAAATAGATACAGTAATAAACGATATTACATATATGCTGGAAACTTTTTATACGATTGATGATGCTCATCCCAGCGGTGACAGATATGCAAAATTGAAAGATTATGTGACGAAAGAATATGAATTTTATATTAGTAATCTGACTTCTGTATCATCAGAATACAGACAGTCAATAGATATACAAGATACTTTTTATTCTAAACTGACAGATACAGAAGCCAGAGTGTTGGTATTTTGTACCGTTTCAATGGAATCTGAAAAATGGGGAAGTGTTACACAACCCAATGTATATGAAATAGAAGCTCAATATAATTCTGAGTTGCAGAAGTGGCAAGTGGCTGGCATAAAGGTAGGTGAAGGGATTAGTTTGCAAGATTTTAAAACAGCGTAGTTTTCTAGGGGGTGAGTAATTGCTATTTAAAAAATCAAAATCCCATAATAAAAATAAAGAAAATGAAGATAAAAAAGGCATTTATGAACATTCAACTGATTTATTTGATACTTATGGATTATCGAATGTACCGGAAGTCAAAGAAAATGAAAAAAATGCAAAGAAAAAATTTATAGCGATACAAAAATTAGAAACCGCAGTCAAATTGGCAAAAGGCAAAAAACTCCGAACAACATTGTTTTGGAGTTTTTTAATTTTTACATTGGGAGGTTATATTTTTTTCTTTAATTCTCAGTCTATTTTTCCGGGAGGAGTTGCTTATCGCTCAACCGAACTGCATCAAACCATAAAAATGGCAGATGGAAATACGATCAAAATTATGCGGTGGGATTATTCTCCAACGCAAAAGATTGCTGAAATAGAATTGGAAATCAATAATATTACATTTGAGAGTGGTAAACAATATAATATCGCTTGTTATGTAAAAACAAATAAAAATGAAAAACAAGTGAAAACAAAAGCAATTGTTCAGGAACAAGATTATTTTGTAGTACAGATGGAAGCGCCTGATGATTGGGGTCAGCTATCGTTTTATATACAGATTGCTGATGAAAAATACCAAAATCAACTTACAAGGCTTTATGCTGCCAGAGATAAAATTACAGTTGTGGATGAAATTCAAGCTAAAACCAAGGAGGGATATTTACAGCAGCGAATGTTGCTGGCAATTGAAGAATATAAAAATGAAATCCAAACACTTGAAAATGAAAATAACGCTTTAAATGAAAAAATTGAAAATATTAAAACAAAAAATCAGGAGCTAGAAGAAAGTAAGAAATATCAGACCAGTGTTGAAATTGCAGAAACAGAAGAAATGATAGAAAAAAACAAATCTTTAATTGAAAGTACAGAAAAGTTGATTCAGGATAATAAAAATAAGATTACTGAATATGAAAACTTAATTGACCAAACTAACCAAAATTATCATGCTTCTATATCGCAGTAGAATGTTTAAGAAAAAACAACTTCCGGCCACCATGGCCGGAAGTTGTAAATGTATATCATTTGTAATACGAAAGTTTTTTGTTCATAAATGTATATCATATGTATATCACAAATGTATATCAAACTGATAACAAGTTAAAAAAACGTATATCAAATGTATATCAAAAATAAAAAAGATGTTCCCATGAAATCACTAGGCACTGCCTAGTTTTTTGCCCTGTTTGGGCACAGATTTCCCTTATGCTCTTTACTTTTACCGCAGTAAAAGTAAACTTTTTGGGGGCAGTCCCCAAAATCGCGTTTCAATAAAGAAAAAATTTCAGCTTTAACTTCTGGACAACATGGCCAGAAGTTGTATAATAAATGTAACTAATTATCCTAATATGGAGATTGAACTATGAATCATATCATTTATGAAACGTTATTAGAGGAAAAAAACTTTAAAATTAAAGGTAGATTATATCATTATACACAAGTGAATATGGCATACAATACAAACCGGATTGAAGGAAGCAAGTTATCAGAAGATCAAACAAGAAGTATTTTTGAAACACAAACTTTGCTTCCTGAAGATAACACACCGATTAAAACAGATGATATTATTGAAACGCAAAATCATTTTCAAGCATTCGATTATATGTTAGATATAGCAGAGGAACCTTTAACTGAAGAAATTATAAAAACGTTTCATTGGTATATTAAACATGGGACATCTCAGGAAAAACTTTCATGGTTCCGAGTAGGCGATTATAAGACGAAGCCTAATACGATTGGTGATTTGGTTACTACAACGTCTCCAGAAAAAGTCCATGATGAAATGGATCACTTGTTGTATGTGTATGAAATGAATCATAAAAAAACAGTAGAAGATTTAATTGACTTTCATTATCACTTTGAAAAGATACACCCTTTTCAAGATGGAAATGGTAGAGTTGGTCGGTTGATTTTATTTAAAGAGTGTTTGAGATACAATATTGTTCCATTTGTGATAGATGAAGCGCATGAATTATTTTATAAAAGAGGATTGCAAGAATATTCAAAGGAATCCGGATATTTGATAGATACCTGTCTGTCATGTCAGGATAATTATAAAATTGCATGTGATACTTATGGGATATTGTATAGTGATAAGACAATAGAAAAACAATATGATATAAAAGAACCGGATATAGAATTCTAACTTTCGGCCACCATGGCCGGAAGTTAAGAGAATGAAAATAAAATAATAAACAGAAAAGAACACTTAACATAGTAAGAAGTTAAGTGTTCTTTTTTAATTGTCAGGAGATGATAATATAGCCGGTAATGAAATCAGAATCAGGGGAATTTCTTTAAAAGTAATCCAGCAGTTAGATGAAGAAGCTGCAAAACGGAAAATGTCAAGGAATCAACTTTTAAAGTCTCTGATAGAATCTTTTACCATAATGCCTGAGCTGCAACTACTGGATGAAAAATATGCTTCTTTGGTAAAAAAATTAATGGTAGTTATAGAAAAGAATACAGAGGCTCTAAACAGAGTAACAGAAAATTCAAAACATAATTAACTTCCGGCCACCATGGCCGAAAGTTAGCTTGAAGGGAGGTGATGATATTGAAGTCAAAACTATGAAGCCATTTCGATTATCTTCGGAATCTATTGAGTATATTTTGGAAATAAAAGAAAAAAATCACCTTGGTTCTCAAACAGCAGCATTAGAACAAATTATTTTTGAACATAAAAATAAGCCAAAAGACACGGAATTAATCAATAATATTGCAGATGAAATTGAAGCTAGATTCAAAGATATACTCACAGGGATTCGTCTATCCAGTCGATTTGCAGACAAAAATGTGCAGATTATTTTGGAAATGCTGAATACGCTATGCATTAACAGGGGACTGGAAGATGCTTATTTAACTGATGCCGTCCCGAGTGGAGCTTACGAAGATAGTAAAAATGCAGTAGAAGAAAGAATTAAAAATTATCGTGAAATCCAAATATCTAATTCTAAAAAGAAAAAAACAAAAGAAGAAAAGCTTTTATATTAAACATTTCTGTACTTATTAACTTCCGGCCACCATGGCCGGAAGTTAATTCTTGTGTAAAAGGTTGTTAGGAGGAAATAAACATGAATGAAAAAAATAATACAACATTGGAACAACAAAAGAGAAAAATAAAATTAGAAGTTATGACAAAACCGGCACATTCTGAAAGAAATCCCAGTTTAATGGGATACGCCACAGTCAAAATAGGCGATTTAATGTTTATTAAAAATATTCAGATTGTGCAAGGCGAACATGGACCGTTTGTTTCTATGCCGTCTGTAAAAAATAAAGAAGGAAAATTTCAACAAGTATGTTTTCCGGGTAAAGAATTTCGCCCTGATTTCAATTATGCCGTGTTAAGTACATTTTCTAAAACAGAAGAAGCATATCAGAAATTTTGTCCGGAAGCAGGAAGATCTAATTTTGAAGTCAAAATTACCCCTTATGATAAAGACAATATAAAGGGATTTGCACAAGTTAGAATCCCTGACGTGATGTATTTTAACAGTATTTCGATTCGTGAGAATGTGAATGGTAATCTTTGGGCAAGTATGCCGGGATATTCTTATACCAATGCAGAAGGGGAAAAAGCATATCATAGTTTTTTTGAACCGGTACAAAAAAGTGAAAGTCTAGTTTATGGTTCTATGATTAACGCATATAAAGAAGCTGCTTCAAAATTGACTTTGATTGAGTTCCAACAGAAGTTAAAAGAAGTTATACCGGAAAAAGAAATTGTGAAGGATAATGTGCGCATTGAAGAAAAGGAATCAAAAACGGTAAGAGAATCTCAACAAGAAAATGAATTGGAAGAAATGAATATGTTATCTGAAAAATATCCTACACGAGCCGATGAGGGGATAGAAATTTAACTTTCGGCCATAGTGGCCGAAAGTTAAATTGTGAAAAGAAGCTGAGTGTTTTTGTTCAGCTTCTGAATCAAGTCTATCATTTTTAGTAATAGATTTGACTCAGAAGCTGGAGAACTTCCGGCCACCATGGCCGGAAGTTCGGGAAGGAGAGATGGAGATCATGGGGCAAATAAAAGCAGGTGTAGTGTGTGTTACAAAATTTGTGGCAGCAACAAGCGATAAGTTTCAAGGATATATTAATTATATTGATAGAGAAGCAAGTAAAAGAAATTCACACTACAACGACTTTAATGCTTTTGAAAAAAGCAATGCTTATGAAAATTATCAAGCATATATGGGAAACCCTGAAAAGTCAAGTGAACTTTTTACGGAAACAGATGATTATTTGGTTCCGGAACAAAAAAGCCAGTTAAGAAATGTATTCAAAACAGCACAAAATAATGGAAGTGTTATGTGGCAAACGGTACTTTCTTTTGACAACAGATGGTTGGAGAAGAATGGATTATATGATAGTGAAAATAAAGTCTTAGATGAAACTAAAATTCGAGAGTTGACAAGAGATGCAATCAAACGATTGACTAAATGTGAAAATATAAGCAACACAAGTAAGTGGTGTGCTTCGATTCATTATAATACAGACAATGTGCATGTTCATATTGCCATGGTAGAACCAATTCCCACAAGACAAAAAGTATATTATAACGGAACATATCAATATAGGGGGAAATTTAAGCAATCTTCCATAGACTATATGAAATCATCAGTAGTGAATAATATTTTGAATCAAAGTCAGGATAATATAAAAATAAACGAGATTCTAAGAAAAAATATTTTAGATAAAAAGAAACAACGATACATTTTATCTGATAAAAAGTTTGCAAAGAAAATAGAGAGACTATACGAATCGTTACCGGAAAACAGAAAGGTTTGGTTTTACAATTCTAAAGAAATAGAACATTTAAAACCATTCATAGATGAGATTTCTAAAGAATATTTAAATAGGTATCATACAGAGGAGTTAGAAGAATTAAAAACTCGACTGGAAGAAAAAGAGACGGTATACCGTGAGGCATATGGTATCGGAGAAAAGAGAGAATATCAATATACAGATAACAAAATGAAAGATTTATATACTCGTTTGGGAAATGCAATATTATCCGATATAAAGAAATATGATAAGGAAGTACGCACTGAATATTATAGGCATCTAAAAAGCAATTCTATCAACGGAAACCGTTCTTTTTCACATTATCGGAAGAAATATGGTATCGGAAAATTAACAGCAGCGCTTCATAAAACATTAAATGACGAGATTTATCGTCATAATAAAAATTTGAGAGCATATGAAGAATTAAAGCAAAAAGAAATAGAACAATTAGAAAGATAAGACAACTTTCGGCCAGTGTGGCCGGAAGTTGTTTTTATTTATATCAGGAGGAGTAAAATGAATCAGAAGTTCATATCAAAAGCTGAAAATGAGCAATTAATTAACAGGATAAAAAATGAAATTCGTATTACTGACTATGCAAGGCAAAGAGGATATACAGTAACTTCATGTGGAACTTACTTTTCGTTAAAAGAGCATGATAGTGTTAGAATTGATCCGAATAAAAATTGTTTTTGGAGAAATTCTCTTTCTGATGTTCGCGGCAGTATTATTGATTTTTCAATGCATTTCCACAATTATTTTGGCAGAGGATATGTATCACAGCCAATCAGTAAACATGAGGCGCTAACTATATTGACAGAAATGATTCAAGGACATGTTTATTATGACAACATACCCCCAAACAAAGTTGAAAAAGAAGATAAACCTGAACCAAAGCTCTCTTTAATCTTGCCTCAAAGAGATGATAATGAATTTGAGGTATATAAGTATTTACTACAGACAAGAGGCCTTTCTCCCTCTATTGTATCTTCCATGATAGATAGGAAAATGATTTATCAGGATAAAAGGAAAAATTGTGTTTTTGTAGGTTATAATCAGGAAAATAAGCCTGTAATGTATGCTCTTAGGGGAACAAATCCGGATAAACGTTTTTTTCTTGAAACAAAGGCAAATGACTATACATATGGAGCGTATATAGATAACCATTCCAGTATACTATTTGCTTATGAATCTTTTATTTCAGGATTATCTTTATGCACTATATTGGAAAGAAAGGGAAAATCTATGGATGAATATAATCATTTGTTTTTATGCGGTGTAGAAAAAATAGAAACTTTATTTCATCATGTCAAAAATAATAAATTTGATAAAGTTATATTAGCATTTGATAACGATTTTGGTGGATTAAAAGCAATCAACAAAGCAATAACTACTTTAAATGAACAGGGTTTTAAAGGAGAAATCATTCCTTATTATCCTTCTGTACAAGGCTATGATTGGAATGATGTTTTAATTTCAGAAAAAGAGCTGGAAAAGAAAAAATCAGTGATTCAGAAGATAGAGCGCTAAGGAGGAATTTAAGTGATTATATATATTGGCGAAATAGAAACAGGATATTTTATTGAAGAAGTTGCGAAAAGCTATAATCAAACTGTGAAGTATACGGGAATCGTATCAAATTTAGATGATATACTTATAAAAAGTTTAAAGGAAAAGGCAGAGTATATTATTATCAATGTCAGCCAATTGGTTTATTCCAGCTATGATATTGTATCAGTAATTTCTCGTATTAAGGAAACGGCATCTAATAGTAGAATTATTGTAATGGCACAAGGATACTTGCCGACCTCATCTTTAATTAATGATTGTCACAAAATAGGGATAACCGATTTTCTGTTTGCTACAGAACTGGGTGATATAAAAGATGAATTGGCGCAAATATTAAATCCTAAAACCAAGCAAGACAAAGAAATTGAACAGGAACCTGTGGAAATAGATTCAGAGACAATACCATATCATAAATTTCCTCAGACGGAACATAAAAATAGAAAAACGATTGCAGTAGTTGGTAGTTTGTCTAGGATTGGAACAACTACACAATGTTTGCAAATAGTGAAATATTTTCAAAGCTGCGGAAAAAAAGCCTGTTATATCGAGTTTAATAATACCGGTTTTTTAAATGCGTTAAAAAAGTATTATACGGATATACAGGAAAAAGAAAATTACTTAATGTATTCTAATATTGCATTATTTCACAAAGAAGATATTGAAACAATATTAAAAGAAGGAAAATATGATTATTATATTTATGATTACGGCGTAGTAACCGAATTGGATCAACGGATACGTGCCAGTTTTTTGGAAAAGTCAAAAAAACTGATTGTTTGCGGAACAAGTCCTGTAGAACTGGAAGCTATGGGCAATGTAATACAGGAATTTTATCATAGTGATATAGACTACATTTTTTCGTTTGTCCCCGAACAGGATAAACAAGATACAATGGAAAATATGTGTGACAGGGCGGACAGAGTATATTTTGCTGAATATACTCCGGATGCCTTTTTCTTTTCCTCTCCGTCAATCAAAATATATAACAAATTGTTTGACGAGAATCTAAAAGAAATAGAACAAAAAACAGAAAGGCGCAGAATTTTTGGAAGAAAGAAAGGTCGGGCATAATGGAAAAAGAAAGTATCTATAAAAAAAGAGAAGAACAGAGAAAAGAGACAAAAGATTCATTTTTAGTGTTTGCTGAAGAAAATATAAGAAAACAAATTCAGCAACATGCCGATAAGAGAGGAGAAGATGTAAATGAATTTTGCAAACGGGCCATAGAAACTACTATGGAATTAGATAAAACGATAGTGATTCCTCAGAAAGTACCAAAAGAGACAAAAAGAAGGATTCGGGTAAGATTTGAAAAAGGAGAAAAACAGCGTATAAAAGAACATACAAAAAAGACAGAAGAATCAATGAATGATTTTATATATCGTTCAATGATAACCGTTATGGAATTGGACGATGCAATGGAAGAAATGGAAAGGTGGGACACAAAGAATGGCAAAGTATAAAGCATTGGTAGAAGAATTTAAAGAAAAAGAAGCTCACAGAGCTGCTCAAAAGGAATTAAAAGAAAAACATAAAATTGAAGATGAAAATGTAGTTGTTGTAGAAAAAAGCAACATGGCAAAGTTTTCAGTTAATACATTTATCAGATTGATTAAGTTTATAGTCACAGTTGTTATTTTATGTTTAGCTGCAATTGGATTAACAGCGTTGATATTTCCTGAAGCCAGAGAGGCGTTATTGGCAATATTTCACTTAGCAGCTGAACAAACAACTGAAATGATAGGAAGTTAAGGAGAGGAATATCATGAAAAATAAAACAGTTGTAAATTTATATGGAGGTCCGGGAGCAGGAAAATCAACAGCAGCATTACAGTTAGTAGCAGAATTGAAAAAAAGAGGAATCAATGCTGATTACGTTTCTGAATATGCCAAAGAGTTAGTCTACATGAAAAACTTTAGTAAGCTGGATGGCTCAATTCAAAATCAACGAGAAATATTTCATGAACAAAAGTCAAGGCTTGATTTGACGTTGCAAGGTGTGGATATTGCTGTGACAGATGCTCCGTTACCTTTAAATGCTATATATCTAAAGAATAAATCTGATAGTTATACTCAAAATGTGTTAAAACAATATAATGAATATAACAACTTTAACATTTTAATCGAACGTGACTTTTCTGTTGGTTTTGAATCTGAAGGTCGGATTCATAATTTAGAGGAAAGCATAGAAAAAGACGCGGAGATTGCTTCTATGCTTTATGAGAACAAAATTCCCTTTCAGTGTTTTGACAGAAATCATATTGCAGATATTGCTCAGACAATTGACACAGCTAGAAGTCAAACATTAGAAAAAATCCCCATATCTGAACAGACCATTAATAAAGAACGCATCTTTATAGATATGGACGGAGTATTGGCAAAGTTTAATCATGTACAGAGCGAAGAAGAACTGTATGCAAAAGGTTACTTTGCAAATTTAGAGCCAATGACAACTGTAATTGAAGGAATGAAACAGTATATCAAAGAAAATCCAGATAAAGACATTTACATACTGTCTGCATATTTAACGGATAATCCTTTTGCTTTGCAGGAAAAAAACGAGTGGTTGGACCGATATTTACCTGAAATACAGTCTGACCACCGTATTTTTTGTCCCTGCGGAAAACAGAAAGCTGATTATATTATAGGAGGTATCAAAGAAACAGATATTTTAATCGACGACTATACAAAAAATCTGGTCGAGTGGAAACAGCAAGGCGGTGTGGGGATTAAATTACTTAACGGCATTAATCATACCAAAGGAACTTGGCAGGATCATAAAATATCCATAGAAAATTTTTATCAAGCGCTTACTGATTTTACGGCTGATACACAAATAACTCCATCTGAAAGAATTTTAAAAACTGATATGGATGTAGATGTTAAGAAACAATTATATTTAAAAGCTTGCAGAGAACAAAAAGAATTAAAGGATTGGTTGCTTAAGCAAGATGCTAAAACAGTTCTTGACCATTCTTATGAGTACATATCTAAAGAAGATATATTATATGCAATTGACACGGATAATTTTTCAGAGGAACAAGCATCTGTTTTATTAAAATTAGAATATCCATTAGAAACTATATATGAGGATTATTTAAAGCAGGATTCAGGACCGATGGAAGATATTTTGGATGTGATAATGCAAAGGACAAATAAGTTAATGAAAGAAGATCAAAAGATACTGAAAAATAGAGAGGGAATAGAATTATAATTTATATTTTAGATAACGATTAGGAGGAAATAAATATGAATGAAAATAAAAAACAAAATATTATAAAGTTATCAGAAAATGCAGTGGCACAAATTTTAACAGATCATCAATCTTTCCAAACATTGTTAAATTTAATGTCCAACTTATATAAATATTCATTTGAGAGTCAGTTATACATATTTGCTCAGAAACCTTTTGCTACAGCATGTGTTCAATATGATACATGGGTAACTCGTTACCAGCGTTGGATAAAAAGAGGTACTGTCGGGATTGCTATATTGTATCCGGATAACCATGTAAAATATGTTTATGATATATCAGATACAGGTGGAAACAGCCCTTTAGATTTATGGAGAGTGAATGAGAGTAATTCTCTCTCTTTATTGAATAAACTGAAAGACAAACATTCTCATATCACACAGAATCATCTTGTTCATTTTATTTCTGCTTTGGCATCTGAGAGTATGAAAAGAAAAAATATAGATGATACAAAATTCCATGATAACTTAAAAGAATGTGTAGAATACATTGTAAAAAAACGTTGTGGTTTTACGGTAGAATCCATAAAAAGACCTAATTTTATAGATTCAAAAGAAGAACTTTTTTTATTTGGAAATTACTTGAACTTATTGGTAAAAGATGTTTTAATGGAAATTGAACATACAGTGAAAGAAATAGATACAGAAAGAGAGGATAAAGACTATGGAAAAACTAAATTACCTGACAGTACAAATGCCGGATGGGAACCAAGTACAAATACCGGACTTAGAGACTCCCTTGATGAGCATAATGGAAGTAGGAAAGTACGGACACATGAGAGAGAAATTTTTAAAGGAACATCAACCAAACACAAGGAATCAGTTATTGATTCTTGGGGAGTTGAAAGCACACTTACAATCGGTAGAAGCAGAAGCACAGAGAGAAATTCAGACAATCATCACACAGATGGCAGCCAAAGACAAGGTTACAGAGGAAATGAAAGCACAGAATCAGATGGAATGGGTGCAAATGATGAACAGTTATCAGGCAATAGCAGAAGAAACAGTGAGGAAAGAGCTCATTTACGTATAATCGATGAAATTGATACAATAACTGATAAAGCAGAGGAGAATGTATCCTCTGCTTTTTTTGATTCTCAAGGAAGTGATGGAGAATATCCACAAGAATATTTACCTCCCGATACTCCGTATGAGGATGTATTTTTTGTAGATAAAGAAAGAGAACAATTTTATTGGATTTATTTTAACCCGGATAGTGATGCGGGAGGACAATATGTTTATAACCATAATTATTTTGAAGATGTGAAGGAAGCTGCCGAAAAATATAATAATTCTAAAGATTTTTTTGATTATTTGGGTATGGTAGCATATCAAGAACTGTGTGATGTAGGCACCGAATGGCTGGAACCTGCTGAAAGAGAATTTAGCAGTAATACACATGATTTAGAGAATTGCACCGATGAAACAATGAATGCATTAATCAATATTGCATATGAAAAGGATATAGACCAAAGCTTGAAAAATAAAGATATATCTCCTATTGCTAATCATAATTTTATGATACAAGAACAAGATTACAATTTTGGAGGAGCTAAAAGTAGATTTCAAAACAATATAGAAGCTATCAGAACATTAAAAAAATTGGAATCAGAAAAACGTGCTGCTGCTCAGGAAGAACAGAAGATTCTATCAAAATACGTTGGTTGGGGTGGTTTGTCAGAAGTATTTGATATAAATAATCAAAAATGGGCAAACGAATTTTTAGTATTAAAGAATCTATTGACTGAGGAAGAATATAAGTCAGCAAGAGCCTCAACGTTAACAGCTTTTTATACCCCTCCGGTAGTGATAAAAAGCATTTATACTGCTTTATTGAACATGAATATCCATAAAGAAAGAATATTAGACCCTGCTTGCGGTATAGGAAATTTTTTTGGGTTACTTCCGGATGAAATGCAAAGAAGCCAAGTTTACGGTATTGAAATAGATTCTATCAGTGGTCGTATTGCGCAAAAACTTTATCCTGGCTTTAATATTTCAGTCAAGGGATATGAAAAAAGCAGCCTAAAAAATAATATGTTTGATATTGCCGTTGGAAATGTACCTTTTGGAGATTTTAAAGTAGCAGATCCGCAATATGATAATGAAAACTTTTTAATACACGATTATTTTTTTGCAAAAACACTGGACAAAGTTCGTCAGGGAGGCGTCATTGCATTTATTACATCTAAAGGGACGATGGATAAACAAAATAGTAAAGTGCGTCAGTATATTGCTCAACGTGCAGATTTGTTGGGAGCAATTCGCTTGCCCAATAATACCTTTACACAAAATGCGGGAACGGAAGTAACAGCAGATATTCTTTTTTTACAGAAACGAGAATACATTGAAAACGCTTCTCCTGAGTGGTTATATGTTGATAAAAATGAAAATGGAATTGAGATAAATCGTTATTTTACAGAACATCCTGAAATGATTTTAGGAGATATGGTACAAGAATCTACACAATTTGGGATTGACAGTGCTTGTAAACCACGGGATAATAGCGATTTATCAACATTGTTGGAACAAGCAATACAATACATACATATAAGCGATACAGAAGAAACAAAAGAAATTCAAGAAGATATTTTAATCACAGAGCCGTTACCGGAAAACATACAACATAGACCATATTCCTTTATATTAGATAATGACAATCTATATTTCTATGAAGGTAATTCTACAGAATTGATTACTGTATCTGAAACAGAGAAAAAACGTATCTGTAGTTTGATAGAAATAAGGGATTGTGTACGCACTTTAATACAAATACAGTTAGATAATGGTTCTGATGAAAGCGTTCAACAGCATCAGCAAAAATTAAATTACTTGTACGACACCTTTATAGAACAATTCGGTTTGATTCACGATAAAGCAAACGAAAAAGTATTTTCTATAGACAGCAGTTATTATTTACTATGTTCTTTGGAAAATTTAGATGAAAATAAGAAATTAAAGAGTAAAGCAGCTATCTTTACCACTCGGACCATCATACCTCACGCGAAAGTTACAAAAGCTGATTCTGCTATTGATGCTCTGCAAATATCTATGGCCGAAAAAGCTCAAGTGGATTTAGAATATATGGCCAAACTACTTGAGAATCGTATGAGTATAGAACAAATAAAGTCGGATTTAAAAGGAGTTATTTTTAAAAATCCCCTTGCAGGTTCTGATCCAATAGCAGGTTTTGAGACGGCCGAAGAATATTTAAGTGGAAATGTTCGTGAAAAATTGAAAATTGCAAAAGAAGCAGTCAAAGAGAATCCTGATTATCAAATTAATGTTCAATCATTAGAGCAGGTACAGCCGGAAGATATACCGGCTTCTGAAATTAGTCTGCGATTAGGTGCTGCATGGTTAGATCCACACTTAATAGAACAGTTTATGTTTGAATTATTGAATACTCCTTTTTATCTAAAAGGAGAAATACAGGTACATTATTCTGAAATTACCGCACAATGGAACATTTCCGGAAAAAGCTATGATAAATCTATCAATGCGACACAAACCTATGGTACCAGCAGAATCAATGCTTATCAAATCATAGAAGACACATTGAATCAAAAGATCGTCAAGGTGTATGACTATTTTGAAACAGATGATAAAAAGAAGGTACAGGTTTTAAATGAAAAAGAAACTCAAATTGCGCAAAATATGCAGCAGACCATACAAGCAAGTTTTGAAACTTGGATATGGGATGATCCAAAACGCAGACAGGATTTAGAAAGAGAGTACAATGATAGATTTAATAATATCAGATTTCGAGAATATGATGGTAAGTATCTTCGTTTTTATGGAATGAATCCGGAAATTAAGCTGAGGGAACATCAAAAGAATGCGGTTGCTCGTGTTATTTATGGCGGAAATACATTATTAGCACATGTTGTTGGTGCAGGTAAAACGTTTACAATGGTTGCAGCGGCAATGGAGAGTAAACGTTTGGGATTATGCAATAAACCAATGTTTGTGGTTCCAAATAATATTGTGGGAGATTTTGCGACTGATTTTTTAAAACTATATCCATCTGCAAATATTCTTGTAACAACTGAAAAAGATTTTGAAACTAAGAACAGAAAAAAGTTTTGTTCACGGATTGCTACAGGAGATTATGACGGCATTGTTATTAGTCACTCACAATTTGAAAAAATTCCGTGTTCCGTTGAAAGGCAGCAAAGAGAATTAAATAATCAATTAGATGAAATCGTTGAAGGTATAGAGGAGATAAAATGCAGTAACGGAGAGAGATTTACTGTAAAGCAATTGGAAAAAGTAAAGAAATCACTGGAGGTAAGACTGGAGCAGCTCAACGACCAACAGAAAAAAGATAACGTGATAGATTTTGAAGAATTGGGAGTAGACCGTTTATTTGTTGATGAAGCAGATCTATACAAGAATTTGTATATTAAAACACAAATGAGCGATGTAGCGGGTGTGACACAAACAGAAGCCAAAAAATCCAGTGATTTATTTATGAAAACGCGTTATTTAGATGAAATCACAGGAAATCGCGGCGTTATTTTTGCCACAGGAACTCCGGTGAGCAATTCAATGGTTGAACTGTATACAATGCAAAGATATTTACAGTTTGAAACATTGAGAAAGTATAAATTGCAGCATTTTGATGCGTGGGCATCTTTATTTGGAGAAACCGTTTCTAAAATGGAACTTGCTCCTGAAGGCAAAGGTCTGAGAATGAAAGCCAGATTTGCTAAATTTCATAATCTGCCTGAACTGATGAGTATTTTTAAACAAGTAGCCGATATACAGACAGAAGATATGCTGAATTTGCCTGTTCCGAAAGCGAACTATGAAACCGTATCTGTAAAACCAAGTCAAATACAAAAAGAAATGGTAGGGGAATTGGCAGAACGAGCAAAGAAAATTAGAGATAAATCTGTCTCCAGATTTGAAGATAATATGCTTAATGTTACCAATGATGGACGTAAAATTGCACTAGAGCCAAGAATTATCAATCCATTGCTGCCTGATTTTGAAGGAAGTAAAGTAAATGTCTGTGCGGAGAACGTTTATCAGATATGGAAGAAAGGAGAAAGCAGAAAATTAACGCAGTTGGTTTTTTGTGATCTATCTACTCCATCAGAAAAACAAACAATAGATATGATAAAAAATGCTGCTGATGAGTATGAAATAGATTCCAAACAATTTTCAAATGTATATATGTCAATGAAAGAAAAATTGATAGAAAAAGGAATTCCGTCCAATGAGATTGCATTTATACACGAGGCGAAAAATAATACACAAAAGAAAGATTTATTTTCAAAGGTACGTTCAGGAAAAATACGTGTATTGATAGGTTCAACATCAAAAATGGGAGCAGGAACCAATGTACAGGATAAACTAATTGCAATACATGATTTGGATTGTCCTTGGCGTCCTCGTGATTTGGAGCAAAGACGTGGTCGGATTGTAAGACAGGGAAATAGCAATGAAGAAGTATTTATTTTCCGTTATGTAACAGAAGAAACTTTTGATAGTTACCTTTATCAAACTATTGAGAACAAACAACGCTTTATTTCGCAAGTTTTTACATCAAAATCCCCTGTGCGAGTTATGGAAGAAATTGATGAAATGACCCTTGATTATGCTGAAATTAAAGCATTAGCTACTGGAAATCCCTTAATTATTGAACGATGTGAATTAGAAGCAGATATTAGCAAGTTAAATGTTCTGCGCAGTGGTTATTTAAACAGAAAGCATAAAATGGAAGATTTTATAATGGAGTTTCCTGCCAAAGAGAATATCTATAAAGACTTGATTGCTGCCTATGAAAAAGATATAGAAGCATTTGAACCTTTTAAAAGCGCGTTGGAAAAAAATCCTGATAGTTTCCTCGGTATCTCATTAGGCGGTAAATTTTTTAGAACCGTAAAAGAAGCAGGAGAAGCTTTATTAAAACAAGCGCAATACCAGGACAAACATATTGGTGAATATTGCGGATTCCGATTATCTGTTTTTAGAGAAAATTTTGATGTGATGCTAAGAATAGAAAATCATGCTCCATACAAAATGAAATTAGGGTTAAATGCAACACGTAATATTAATAAGATTCCATCTATTTTATCGGGAATCAATACGATAAAAGAAGATTGTGAGAAGAAATTGGAAACAGAGAAAAAGAATTATGACGATATGCAGAATAAAGTAAAGGAACCGTTTCCACAAGAAAATGAATTAAAAGAAAAGGTGGAAAGACTGAATGAAATAACTGCGCTATTGGTAGAAGACGATAATAAGACAGAACAAAATCAATCAGAGGTGAATGCATATGAAAAAATTGAAATTATTTCACAGACTCAGCCACAAGAAATGGGAATAGATAGAGAATTATAAATTTTAGAAGTAAAAAGAAAAACAACCGACAAGAAACGTTGGGAGTGTCTATCGGTTGTTTTTCTCACTATTTTATATTGTCAAGTCATCCTCCACGCGAATGATGAAGGAGTATGATTTTATTGTAACACTATTTTAAATATTGTCAAGAAGAAAGGAGTAAAGTATTATGGCATTTTATTGCTATAGTCATGCAGCTATGGAAGCCAATTTGTCTGCAAATACATTTAAGGTTTATCATGTACTGGCAAAACATGCCAATAATAAAACCAGAGATTGTTTTATTCGGAAAGAAGTAATTGCAAAAATGATAGGAAAAAGTGTAAGTACAGTCAACCGTGCTTTAAGAGAGCTGGTACAAAAGGGACTTATGAAAAAAGAATATCAATATACCAGAAAAGGAGAACAAACTGCTAATTTGTATACACTTCTGGATAAGCCTGAGTTTGCTGTTAACGCAGCTTCTCAGGTATTTTCTATGCCAAAAGAAAATTCAAAGAAATATGCTATTTCAACAGAAATTATAAAGGAAGATATAAACGGAACATCTTTGAAAGTATACTGTTATTTGAAAAATCATGTGAATAAAAACGGAAAAAGTTTTCTTTGTATTGATTCTATTGCAAAAGATTTAAAAGTATGCTGGCGCACAGTACACAGAGCAATTAAAGAACTGGTAAAGGTTGGTGTTATTTCTTTTAAGGCTTCTTTTGGCAGATTCAGTACATTTCTATTAAAAGAACAAACCAAAGCAGCGCATCCGGCTAAACCATCCGCTAAAGATTATATTTCAGCAGCACAGAATCATCAATTTTTTTCTAAAATTATGCGTTCATTCAGCAAAATCTTTTCTATGCGAATTTGATACCTAAAAAATGACATGGCGCCTATGACAAAATTGACACCCCATATAACTAGTATATTATAACTAATATTCAATAAAAAAAGAAAGAATATTTACTCTAAGGTAACTTAGAAGTATATGCAGGATAAGTGCGCCTTCTTGCAAAAATAAATATCTCTCTATCTGGGAGAAATGACGGAAAGGAGAGGGGTGAAATTGACATTGTTGGATTGTTGGAAGATGTGCAGCATCTTTCAAGCAATTCAATGATGTCAATAAGGGGGGAGGAAAGGTGTCATTTCTCTTTATCTTTTGCTTTCCTCCCCCCTTGTAATCAGTCTTTGACTGATTTATAAAAAATATAAATTATGTAAAGAATACAATTTATATAATTTGAAAAAGCTAATCATATTAAAATTAGACAAATAAGAACAAATGTTCGATTTTCTCTTTACTTTTCAAACTGGCATGATATAGTGGAAAACAAGAGATAGCACAGTTGCTATTTCTTGAAGACAGTGATATCACATAAAATCTTCATGTTTATGGGTTAACACATAGATATGAAAAATAAAAACAAAAAGAAAAGGAGAAAGAAGAAATGAACAGTCCATATATGGGAAGATTCCAAATAACCCAAGCATTTACATCTGAGCATGACGGCTTGGACTTGGTTGGGCTGGATGACAAAAATATTCATAGTACAGTAAACGGAACTGTCATTCATGCCGGTTGGGAAAACCCCTCCAATCATTCTCAAGGCTTCGGTTTGTATGTTTGTATTCGAGTGGGAAATCAGGATTATTACTATGGACATATGTCCCAAATTTATGTTTCTGTGGGTCAAACGGTAAAAATCACAGATATTATTGGTTTGGAAGGCGCAACCGGAAATGCAA
This sequence comes from uncultured Oscillospiraceae bacterium, assembly GCA_900541905.1. GTDB lineage: Bacteria > Bacillota > Clostridia > Oscillospirales > Acutalibacteraceae > UMGS1071. Next base: position 114 of record UQLQ01000019.1, on the reverse strand, counting down.
ACGGCAGTCATTGTCATTATTGCTGCCGTGTCGCAGGAACAATGACACCGTTGGATATTAATGCGATCAGTGGTATCCCAAATGTAGTTGGAGGCGTCTATGATGATGGTGGTT
>UQLQ01000018.1 GCA_900541905.1 uncultured Oscillospiraceae bacterium | reverse complement strand
TTTATCGGCAAAATTGATTGAATGACACCAATATCTTTAACTATGTGATACCGGAGAATCAGTCCCTGATATCATTCATTGCGATGCCCTTGCTAAATTATATGATGTTACATTGGATGATTTGCTTCATTACAATGAAGCAGAAAAAAAGATGCCGATTCCTCCAAAAGGCAAACACATTTTTGGCACTGCAACATTAGGAGAACGCGGCCAAATTGTGCTGCCTAAAAAGGCACGGGAGCTATTCGGTTTAAAAAGTGGAGATACGTTTATTGTTTTGGCAGACGAATCTCCTGAAACCGGAGGTATTGCTCTGGTACCAAGCAAATGGACCCTTTCCGTAATTTCTCAATTTTTAAATAAAATAAAACCAATAACGGAAGAAGAGGATTGACATGAATATATGTACGGTTAAAAATTTGTCAAAGCATTATCCTAAATTTTCGGTACAAAACATTTCGTTTTCTCTGGCGCAAGGCAGAATTATGGGATTGATTGGTAAAAACGGAGCAGGTAAGAGTACTGTAATGAAAAGTATGCTGAATTTAGTCTGCCCGGACAGTGGAAAAATAGAACTGTTTGGCAAAGATATCAAAAATTATGAGTCTGCTTGCAAACAAGAATTGGGTGTGGTACTGGGCGGAATCGATTTTTATCAAATGAAGAAAATTTCGGAGATTACTGCAGTAACCAAACGATTCTACGATAATTGGGACCAAGCCCAATATGAAAAACTGTTGGATATGTTTGAAATAGACCCTTCCAAGCGTGTCAAACAATTATCTTCAGGAATGAAGATAAAATATTCTATCGCATTGGCACTTTCTCATCATGCAAAATTGCTGATTTTGGACGAGCCTACCAGTGGATTGGATCCTGTATCCAGAGATGATTTACTGGAATTGTTTCATAGAATTGTAAAAGACGGCAAACGCAGTATTTTATATTCCACTCATATTACAACGGACCTGGATAAATGTGCTGATGATATCTGTTATATCAAAAACGGTACTGTTTTGGCCTGCGCAGACAAAGCAACATTTCTGCAATCATTTCAGCACTTAAAGAAACCAGATGAAACAGAAGCGCTCTCTTTGGAGCAAATTATGATACGTACAGAAAGGCAGTCTTACCATGATGCAATGTCTTTATAAAGATTTACGTCTTGCCGCACACCCAACACTTTATATATTTGTATTTCTGGGTGCTCTGGTAATCGTTCCCTCTTATCCGTACAGTCTTGTATTCTTTTTTGGTTGTTTATCCCCATTTATTACCATGATGTATGGAAGAGAAACCAATGATATTTATTACATGGCATTGTTGCCCATAGAAAAAAGGAAAATTGTCACTTCAAAGTGTTTTTTATTTGTGGTTACACAACTTAGTCAATTGTTGTTTTCGGTTCCTTTTGCAATTTTACATGCCATTTATCTCTCACAAAGCAATGTGGTAGGACTCAATCCAAACATCGCCTACTACGGGTTTGGTTTTTTGATATATGCCATATTTAATTTTATATTCCTCACAGAATTTTTTAAAACTGCCTACAAAACAGGAAAAGCATTTATATTCGCAATCATACCGGCTGTCATTTGTATGATTGCCATGGAGATTTTTCCTCATCTACCTGGAACAGACTGGCTGAACAGTACTATTTCTGCCGATTTGCTTTTACAGCTACCGATTTTACCAGGCGGTATCATATGCTATGTCATTTCTATGATAGTTACCAACACCATTGCAGGCAGACAGTTTGAAAAAAGTAGACTTATAAAAAAAAGAACGTAGGCAAATACATTTGGCCTACGTTCTTTTTATTTTTTATCTGTAATTTTACCAACCTCAGATGCAGGCATAAAGTCAATTCTTCCTGAAGATACATCTGCTGCCACTACCTGAATGCGTATTGGCATTCCTATGGTCAGTTTATCACCTGTTAAACGGTCTACTTGGGTCATCATACCGTCAAATTCAAATTCAGAATCTACAAAGGTATCTATGGGTACAAAACCTTCTACGCTGTTGGTTAACTGTACAAATAATCCACGGTTGGTAACTCCGCTGATAATACCGTCAAATTGTTCTCCAATATGCTGTGTCATATACTCTGCCATATAGCAATCTTCCGCACTACGCTCTGCTACCAATGCTTTTACTTCCGCTTCCGAAGAATTGGTTGCACTGTCCTGCGCATAAGTTGCATAATGCTCATTGATATAATTTTTGCCTTTTTTATTGACAAATGCCGTTAAAATACGGTGAATCGCTGTATCGGGATAACGGCGAATCGGAGAGGTATAATGACAGTAATCTGCCAAAGCCAAACCAAAATGACCAAGCGGGTCAGTGGCATATCTGGCCTTTTCCATGGTACGCAAAATTTGATAGGAAACTATTTTCTGCGCGGGAGTTCCAACTGCTTGGTCTAAAATTGCGGCAAACTCCGCAGTGGATGGATTTTCCTTTTTGATACCTGAGAAATCCAGTCCCAAAGAAGAAACAAGTTCAATTAACGTTTCAATTTTTAGTGATTTCGGATTCTCATGAACACGATATACAAACGGAAGATGCTCTTTTTCGGCCAATTTTGCTGCTGCCTGATTTGCCGTCACCATCAATTGTTCAATCATCTGTTCCGATTCACCTGTTTGTCTTGGCTGTACATCAATACAAATACCGTCTTCATTTAAGATAAATTTTGGCTCGTTGCTTTCCAATTCCATGGTTCCGTTTCTTCTGGAACGCTCTTTTGTAATAGATGCCATTTCTCTGGCTGTCATAAGACCTTTCATCACAGGTTTATATTTATCCAGCAAATCTTGTGTTGCGGTTCCTTTAAAAAGTTCATTGACTTCGCTGTAAATGCCGCGCACCTTGGTTCTGATGACAGTTTTTTCAAAACGATAACCCGTAATGGCGCCGTCCATATCCAATTGAATGATAGCGGAAAAAGCCAGTTTATCACTGTCCGGTGTTAAAGAACATACGCCGTTTGAAATTTCGGGCGGCAGCATTGGGATAACTCTGTCTGCAAAATATACGGAGGTACCTCTTAGCTGTGCTTCCTTATCCATTGCACTGCCCTCTTTTACATAATGAGAAACATCAGCAATGTGAACGCCAAGTTCAAAGCCATGCTCTGTTTTTTTACAAGAGATGGCATCATCCAAGTCTTTTGCGCTGGCACTGTCTATGGTAAAGATTGCCTCATCACGCAAATCAATTCTGCCTTGCATGTCTTCCTGTGTCACTCCGCGGGCAGCAATTTGTCTGGCTTCCTCCAATACTTCCTCCGGAAAAGCCATACGGATACCATTTTGTTCTACAATGGCATCTGCACATACTTTGGCACTGCTTGCTTTTCCGAATACTTTTACAATATTGGCAACTAATTTATTGTTTTTGGGATTACGCGTGATGTGAACATATACTTTATCGCCAATCTGTGCGCCGTTGAGCGTATTACGGTTGACTTGCAAATTATAGCGAATCGGAATATCTGCTGCAAATTCCCAATAACCTTCGTTATAAACCAGTGTACCCGTGGTATAACGGCTGCCTTGTTCCACAATTTCTTTTACTTCTCCGCTGCGGCCGCGGTCAGACTCGGTAATATTGGTCAAAATAACAATATCATTGAGCATGGCATTTTTCAAATTACTGCCGTGAACAAAAATATCTCCGAATCCTTCTTCAGGTCTGACAAACGCAAACCCTTTTGATAAAGAGGATACACGTGCACGGATATCCCCAAACACAAGGGAAACCATCTGTTTGTCATCTACTGAAATTTTATCTTCATATTTCAGCTCTGCCATTGCTTTTGCAAAGTCAGCTTCCTGCTGTAAGCGCGCTTTTTCTTGTAACTGTACATACGGCATCGGACCGCGTTCCTTTTGCAGTGTGGTTAAAATTCTGGTTTTCATATCGTCTATCGTCATATTTTTCCCTGCCTTTATCATTTAACGTTAACCTATTTTTACACATTTATGCAACAAAATTTTGATATCACAATTTAACAACAAAAACCCTCGCTTAGCACGATGCCAAACGAGGGGTTTCACATGCATTATTGGCCGGAACTTCCTGTTGTAAAGAAAATAATTGCATTGATTACAATTACAAATGCAAAAAAGCCAAGTGCAATTATTGTTGTCCATCTAGATAAAAATGCATCAATGGTACGGCCTTTATTTTTAGATAAAAATGTGTCGGAAGAAGAACCTCCGCCAACTCTATTTTCATTCTGCTGCTGACCTTCCTGAAGAAGAACCAAGGCAATAATACCAACGGCAAAAACTAGAAGGACTATGCCAAAGCCTAGTTCTAAAGCTCCCATTTTGTACCTCCGAGTATCTGTTCGATCAAATAACTTAAATTATCATACCACATGTGAAACATTTTTTCAACATACTTTTCACATATTATAAAAATTTTTTTGCATAAAGTTTCTTATCTTGGAAAAGCTACTTCTAGGCAGAAAAACGAAGAAACGCGTTTGCCGTTTTTTGCCCACCGTTTTTGCTTTGCTATTGGCACTGCAAAAACGGTTTTTTATTTCAAAGTCAGCTGTTCCCCTTCATATTCCTGTGCAGTAGGCAATGCGCCGATTGCAGGAATATTTTTTCTGTAACGTGCAGGATTGGAAAGCATGCCATCTTCATACACCACCGCTTTTGCAAGTACCTTGCCGCGTTTTAACGTAATGCCTGCCACACCTTGTGTAGAACGTGTTGTTTTAGACTGAATCGCTGCAGTATTCACCAACAGCATCCTACCTTCCGTGGTAGTAAACAAAATTTCGCATTCCTGTTTACAATAAAACATGGCAAACAATGGAGACTTGTCACTGTAAGCGCCTACAAGCTTTTTACGATTGGTTTTGGTTGCATACGTATTCATTTCTACTTTTGCTATTTTACCGTTCTCAAAAATGAATATCATGAATCCGTCATACGCTTTGGTAACAGCCATGTAAATTGCTGCTTCGCCTTCTTCCATTCCCAGTTTTGCAGCTACATAATCTCCCAGAACACTGGCTTTTGTATCTGAAAACTCGCTTGCTCTCGTCTTATAAACAGTAGCATGATTGGTAAAAAATAATAATTCTGTGTTATTGGTTGCTTCAATCTGCTCTGTGATTTTATCGCCTTCTTTCAATTTTTGCTCTCCGCTCATACGCAGAGACTGAGGCGTAATCTTCTTGAAATAACCTTCTTGTGTAAAGAATAAATGTACAGGATAATCCGGTATTTCTTCTTCCACATCCACTTCTTCTATTTCATCGGCGTAAAGCAACATACTGCGGCGCGGCTGTGCATATTTCTTTGCCACGTCTTTTAATTCTGAAATGATAATTTGTTTTATCTTTGTTTTGCTTGATAATACATCTTGAAGCGCGGCAATATCTTTTTCTAACTGCGCAATTTCTTCCGTACGTTTTAAAATATATTCGCGGTTCAAATGACGCAGTTTGATTTCGGCAACATATTCTGCCTGAATTTCATCTATGTCAAAGCCGGACATCAGGTTCGGAACAACATTTGATTCTTCCGCGGTTTCACGAACAATTTTCACAGCTTTATCAATGTCAAGCAAAATTGCCTGCAGACCTTTGAGCAAATGCAGTTTATCCTGCTTTTTCTTTAAATCGAAATGTGTTCTGCGGCGTACACATTCAATACGGAAAGCCACCCATTCTTCCAACAATTCTTTGATACCCATTACCTTTGGCATTCCTGCTACCAAGACGTTGAAGTTACAGGAAAAGGTATCTTCCAGCGTTGTCATTTTAAACAGACGCTGCATCAATTTATCCGGGTCCACGCCACGTTTTAAATCAATGGTAATTTTCAAGCCATCCAAACCTGTTTCGTCTCTGATGTCTGAAATTTCTTTTAGTTTCCCCTGTTTTACCAAATCAACTACTTTTTCCACAATGACTTCAATAGTAGTGGTAGGAGGAATTTGTGTAATATCAATACAGTTTGCAGACTTATCGTAGGAATAGCGGGAACGAACGCGGATACCGCCGCGGCCCATTTGATAAATGGTATCAATGGCTTGTTTATCATATACAATTTGTCCTCCACCCGGAAAATCAGGTGCTAACAATGTAGAAGCAATATCATGATTTTCATCTTTCATGAACGCAATGGTAGTTTGGCAAACTTCTTCTAAGTTAAACGGACAAATAGAGCTGGCCATGCCAACGGCAATACCCGTATTTGCGTTTACCAATACGGAAGGATAACTGGCCGGAAGCAAAGTTGGCTCTTTCATGGTATTGTCATAGTTGTCTACAAAATCAACGGTATCTTTATCTATGTCACGGAACAACTCTTGACAAATATCATCCAATCTGGCTTCTGTATAACGGGAAGCTGCCCAAGCCATGTCGCGGGAATAATATTTACCAAAGTTACCCTTTGAGTCAATATAGGGATGCAATAACGCTTCATATCCACGGCTTAAGCGTACCATGGTGTCGTAAATTGCAGAGTCGCCATGAGGATTTAATTTCATGGTTTGTCCCACAATATTGGCTGATTTTGTTCTTGCCGAACCGAGTAACCCCATTTTATACATGGTGTATAGCAACTTACGGTGAGATGGTTTAAATCCGTCAATTTCCGGAATGGCACGGGACATAATGACACTCATGGCATATGGCATATAGTTTTTTTCCAGAGTATCGGTGATAGGTTGTTCCACTACCTCTCCTGCACCTTCAATGACACCTTTTACGCTTGTAGTTTTCTTTTTAGATTCTGTGTTTCTCCTTCTTGGAGGCATTGTGTATTCACTCCAATCCTATCATCTGCATCAGCTTACGTCTGCAGAATCAATATACAAATATCCGTTTTCGGCAATGTACGTTTTTCTTCCTGATAAATTATCTCCCAACAGCAGGTCAAACATTTCGGAAGTTCTTGCGGCATCTTCCGGCATAACCTGGATTAAGCGACGGGTTTCAGGATTCATGGTAGTAAAGCTCATCATATCCGGCTCATTTTCACCCAGACCTTTGGAGCGCTGTATGGTACATTTTTGACCCTCTATCTGTTTCAAAAACGTCTCTTTTTCCGCTTCCGTATAAGCAAAATATGTCTGGTCTTTTGTTGTTATTTCAAATAACGGTGATTCTGCGATAAATACTTTACCTTCCTCAATCAAGGTAGGCGTTAGACGATACAACATGGTAAGCAATAAGGTCCGAATTTGGAATCCGTCCACATCGGCATCGGTGCATAAGATGACTTTGTTCCAACGCAGTGCAGATAAATCAAATGTGGATAAGTTCTTATTTGCTTTGCTTTTGACCTCCACGCCGCATCCCAAAACTTTCATCAAATCTGTAATAATATCGCTTTTGAATATTTTATCGTAATCTGCTTTCAAACAGTTTAAAATCTTTCCCCTAATAGGCATAATTGCCTGAAAATCAGGATTTCTGGCCTGTTTACATGCACCAAGAGCAGAGTCTCCCTCTACGATAAAGATTTCACGTTCGTTGATATCTTTGCTTCGACAGTCTACAAATTTTGCTACACGATTTGTAATATCCAAATTGCTGGTCAATTTTTTCTTTAGATTCAAACGTGTCTTTTCCGCATCTTCACGACTGCGTTTATTGATTAATACCTGTGCCGCAATTTTGTCCGCTTCCAACGGATTTTCCAAAAAGTAAATTTCAAGATTATGACGCAGCATCTCTGTCATAGCCTCTTGGATTCCTTTATTGGTAATTGCTTTTTTCGTTTGGTTTTCATAACTGGTACGATTGGAAAAAGAAGAAATCACCAAAATCAAACAATCTTCTACATCGGCAAAGGTAATCTTGCTTTCATTTTTATTATATTTGGAGGTCTGTTTGAGATACGCATCAATTTGATATACAAATGCGTTTCTAACCGCTTTATCGGGTGCACCGCCATATTCCAGCCAGCTGGAATTATGATAATATTCAATCGCTTTTGTTCTGTTGGAAAACGCACAAGCTACATTGATTTTTGTACGGTATTCATCTTTGTCATCTCTATCTCGTACTTTGCGTTCCGTTTGCCAAAACTGTACGGAGGTAAGCGCATCTTCTCCTGCAATTTCTTTTACATGGTCTACAATACCGTTTTGATAACAAAATTCTGTCGTTTCAAACTGATTGCCTACTTGATTGCGAAATACAAAAGTAACGCCGTCATTGACAATCGCCTGGCGTTTGATGATATCCAAGAAATATTCTACCGGTACTTGAATGTCTGTAAAGACTTCCAAGTCGGGTTTCCAGCGAATGCGGGTTCCTGTATCTTTTTTTGTGTAAGATTCTTTTTTTAATCCTCCTACATTTTCACCTTTTTCAAAGTGAAGCAGATATTGAACGCCGTCCCTGCGGATATCTACATCCATATATTCCGACGCATATTGTGTAGAACACAGTCCCAAGCCATTTAAACCAAGCGAATATTCGTAGCTTTCGTCCGCATCATTGTTATATTTTCCGCCTGCATATAGTTCACAAAACAAAAGCTCCCAGTTAAAGCGTTGTTCTTTTGTATTGTAATCCACAGGAATGCCACGTCCAAAGTCCTCCACCTCTACAGACTGGTCTTCATAACGTGTTACAATAATACGGCTGCCGTATCCCTCTCTTGCCTCATCAATGGAGTTGGACAGAATCTCAAATATAGAATGCTCACAGCCTTCTATACCGTCGGAACCAAATATAACAGCAGGACGTTTACGAACACGGTCTGCGCCTTTTAAGGAAGAAATACTTTCATTTCCATATGCGGCTTGCTTTTTCATTCAAACATAATCCCCTTAAATTTATAATCTCTATTCCATTGGTATTACGATATACATATAAAAATATGTATCACATGTACCACATCTTGTCAAGCGTATCTAGAATACCACAAAGAATAGTTTAAAGCAAATTTCAATTAAAATTTCAAAAAAAGAAGAGATGCAAATGCATCTCTCTTATATTATTCTTCCGTTTTTTCTTCTGTATTCTCAGAAACGGAATTTTCTGTTGTTGTACCAGCTTCCTGAGGCACTTCTGCAGGAGAAGGACCTTCCATAATTGCATAAAATTCTTCGCCGCTCATTTTTTCATTTAGGAACAGCTGTTTTGCAACTTCATGAAGCTTTGACATATGATCTTTTAACACTTGTTCTGTTTGGTGATATGCATTGGAAATCATCCTTCTCAACACTGCATCAATTTCAGAAGCGGTTTCTTCAGAGTAATCACGCACATGACCCATGTCTCTTCCAAGAAATGGTTCGCTGTTATCAGAGCCATATGTGATTGGACCAAGCTCGTCTGTCATACCGTATTTGGTAATCATAGCACGAACCGTTTGTGTTGCACGCTCAATGTCATTGGAAGCGCCTGTTGAAATATCTCCCAAAACCAAAGCTTCCGCTACACGTCCGCCCAACAGAACAACCAAACTTTCCAACATTTCAGAACGTGATTTATAAGAACGGTCCTCACTTGGCAGCTGCATGGTATAACCGCCTGCTCTGCCGCGCGGAATGATAGAAATTTGATGAACCGGATCTTGTGTCTTACAGCTGTATGCCGCAATAGCATGACCCGCTTCGTGGTATGCAGTTAACGTTTTCTCCTTGTCTGTCATAACATGACTCTTCTTTTCCGCACCCACAACAACTTTGATGGTCGCTTCTTCTATTTCATCCATTGTAATTGCTTTCAGATGTTTTCTTGCGGCAAGCAAAGCAGCTTCATTCAGCAAGTTTTCAAGGTCAGCGCCTGTGAAGCCTGCAGTTGATTTTGCAATGGTAGCCAAATCAACATTCGGAGCAAGCGGCTTACCTCTTGCATGAACTTTCAAGATTGCTTCTCTGCCTTTTACATCAGGATAGCCTACCATAACCTGTCTGTCAAAACGGCCCGGACGCATCAATGCAGGGTCCAAAATGTCAGGACGGTTGGTAGCGGCAATCATAATAATGCCTTCATTGGCGCCAAAACCATCCATTTCAACAAGCAATTGGTTCAAAGTTTGCTCACGTTCATCATGACCTCCGCCTAAACCTGCGCCGCGCTGACGTCCCACAGCATCAATTTCATCAATGAAAATGATACAAGGACTGTTCTTTTTCGCTTGATCAAACAGATCACGCACACGGGAAGCACCAACACCAACAAACATTTCAACAAAGTCAGAACCTGACATGGAGAAGAACGGTACGCCCGCTTCTCCCGCAACTGCTCTGGCTAACAATGTTTTACCAGTACCTGGAGGGCCTACCAACAATACACCCTTTGGTATACGTGCGCCCAACTCATTATAACGTTTCGGATCTTTCAGGAACTGAACAATTTCTTCCAGTTCCTCTTTTTCCTCATCAGCGCCTGCAACATCCTGGAAGGTTGTCTTGCGCTTCTCGTCATTCATATTTTTAATTTTAGCTTTGCCAAAATTCATTTGGCCGCCGCCGGCTCCCATTCCGCCGCCCATCTTTTTCATGATGAACCACCAGAACACAATCATGCCCACAAACAGCAGAATGGTCGGTAAGAAATTCATAATCCAAGAAGTTTCGGCCGGTCGTTTCAAATCAAATTCAATTTGATCATCCGGGTGCTGAGCGTTATATGCATCCACGTACGGTTTAATATCCTCATACAGCCATGATACGCTTGGTGCTGTATAAGACTTTGTCGTGTCATCACGCAAAGTAATTTGCATTTCTCCGCTTCCCAAATCCATGGTATATTTTTTTACGTTTCCGTCTTCAAAATAAGTTAGAATTTGAGAATAGGTTTCAGTAGATCTTGGGCGACCTCCGTAGATGGATGCTACCACGATAATGATAATAATCGGGATACCCAAGTAGATAGCAAGATTTCTTAAAGTCTTCTTATTATCCAAATAAAGTTCACTCCTTAGATTGCGATGAATTTTGTTGGCAGTCTCTATCAATTACCGCCGAAGATAATATACCCACATAGGGCAAATTTCTGTAATACTCATTATAATCCAAACCGTACCCAACCAAAAATGCATTGGGCACCTTGGCGCCGACATAATCGGCTTTTACAGATGCTTTTCGTCCTTCAGGCTTATCAAATAAAGTACAAATGCGCACACTCTCAGCATGTTTCTGTTTTAAATGCCCGAGTATGTACTGTAAAGTCAAACCTGTATCCAACATATCTTCCACCACTAAAACATCAGCATGTTCCAATGATGCGGATACATCTTGTACAACCGTTATTTTTCCTGAAGATTGAACTCCTTTGTAACTGGAGACAGTCATACATTCCAATTGACATGGAATCGTAATTTGTCTCATCAAATCAGCCGTAAAAATCAAAGAACCTTTCATTAAAGAAACCAAAATCAAACGTTTATTGTGATAATCGCGGCTGATTGCTTGACCAAGTTTTTGCACCATGGATGCAATCTCAGATTCTGAAAACAGCACTTTTTCAATTTGATGATTCAATCTTTGCTCCCTCAATGTCAATAGAAATCAATTCTTTGGTATTTGGCGTAACGCATCCGAATTCCGATGGACCAAAGCCTTCTATCCACAAGATATGGTCACCGTCTGCCAAAATGACAATGTCATCCCGTTTGGACGGTGGAATTTTGGCTTCATTAAACAGCTTTTTTAAGGATTTCGTAACTCCTCGGCCTGCCGGACGAAAAGAATCGCCCTCTCTGCGATTTCGAAAAGTTGCGTTATCAGATATTGTACCATAATCAACGGAATTATGAAACAACATTTTTTTAAAATTTATATCATTTTTATAATTATTTACAATTTGATGATTTAAATGAATTTTACGGCCATCTTTTAACGTGATTTTAGTCGAATTCGCTAGAAATTCCCACTCGTATTTATCTATTTTCCCCACGCGCAAAAAAGTAAAATTTCCTTCTACACAAAATTGCACCATTCCTGTTACTGTAACAGAACCGTTTCTCATCTCAATCGCTTTGTGAATCTGTTCCATTTGTACGTAGGACGGCGTAATGTTCTTCACTCGCTTTAGTGCCTGGAAAATTGCCCTGGAGCGAATTGCTTTGGGCATTTGCAGAAAAGCATCCGTGCAATAACCATCTTTTACTTCTGCCTTGGAAAGCGCAGAAGCAGCTTGCTGTTCCAGATAATCCATATCATCTTTGCATTGCCGGGTAAGGTGTAAAATTGCCTCTTCAAATATGGGATTGATTTGCTTTAAAATAGGAATCACGTCTAAACGCAGTCGATTTCTTGTATAATGTTTCTCAAAATTCGTACTGTCTTTTACAAAAGGCAATTGATAATACTCACAATATTGTTCGACCTCATCACGCGTTATTCCAATGAGAGGACGAATAATATTATTTCGTATTGGAGGAATTCCGCATAAACCTTTCAGACCAGTTCCTCTGGTCATATGCAGCAAAACAGTTTCACAAACATCGGACAACGTATGTGCTGTGGCGATTTTTCCACCTTTTGTACCTGCCAATTCCTGAAAAAAAGAATAGCGTACTTCTCTGCCACATTCTTCTACGCCAATCCCTAATTGGTTTGCCCGTTTTTGGACATCTGTATGCAGGATTTCCAAAGGTATCTTAAACTTTTCACAAAACATTTCTACCGCTTTTTCGTCTCTGTCCGCTTCTTCTCCTCGCAAACCGTGGTGTACATGGGCAGCTAAAATTGGCAATTGCATTTGATACAGCAAATGCAGCAGCATCATAGAATCTGCACCGCCGGAAAAACCAACAACAATTCGCTTTACGTCGACAAGCATTTGATATTGCTGTAATGTCTGCTCTACTTTTGAAATGATAGGTTTCACAGAATTAGAACGGTTCACGACGAATAACCTCCTGCGAAGTAAAACGCATGAATTCACCTTGCCAATGAAGCGGTACTGTTTTTGTCTCGCCGTGACGGTTCTTTGCGATGATACATTCTCCACGGTTTTTATCTGTTTCTTCGCTAGGTGCTTGGTCTCCGCTGTAATAATCATCACGGTACAAAAACAGTACTATATCTGCATCCTGCTCAATAGAACCGGAATCTCTGAGGTCGGATAAAACAGGTCTGTGCCCATTGGTAGTACGTTTTTCACTGTCACGAGACAACTGAGAAAGCGTGATGACCGGAACCATCAATTCTTTTGCCATGATTTTAAGATTTCTCGTAATTTCCGAAATTTCCTGTACACGGTTATCTGTTCTCCGACTTCCTGACATCAATTGCAAATAGTCGATAATCACAAGGTCAACATCTTTTAAACGACGCAGTTTTGCCTTCATTTCAGGAACTGTGATTTGGGAAGTGTCGTCAAAGTACATTTGCGTTTTGGAGAGTATATCTCCTCCCTCAATCAAACGCATCCATTCCCCTTCATCCAGCTTTCCTGTTCTCAGTTTTATGCTGCTTACCATACTCTCAGTAGATAACAAACGGGATGCCAATTGTTCCTTTGACATTTCCAATGAAAAAAACGCAACACGTTTTTTTGCAACAACTGCAGCATGACGCATAATATTCAGCGCAAAACTGGTTTTACCCATACCGGGACGTGCCGCAAGCAAAATTAAATCGGAACGGTTCAGTCCTGTAATCGTATTGTCCAATTCTGTGATGCCTGTCGGTACGCCCTTATACATATCACTTTCGGGAGAGTTTAACAAGTCCAAACGGTCAAAAGTCTGGATTACCAATTCATTGACTCTCTGTAATCCCTGCATATTTTTTCCGCGACGAATATCAAAGATTCTCTGTTCCGCAGCATCTAACAATTGAGATGCATCTGCAGAACCGTCGGATGCATCCTCCAAAATCTCTCTGGCTGTTAAAATCAAACTGCGAATATCATATTTGTCCCGAACAATTTTGGCATAAGTTTCTACATTGGAAATAGAGGGAACCAACTGCGCCAGTTGGACCAAATATGCTTTTCCGCTGGCTTCATCAAACGATTTTGACTCTTTCAGCTTTTCCAAAACCGTAATGAAATCCACCGGCTGTCCCAATGTAAACATCTCAAGCATAGCACCATAAATAAGGCTATTGTTGACTTGATGAAAATACTCCGGTCTTGGCAATATTTCAGCAACACGATCCAAACAACTGGAATCCAGCAGAATTGCTCCCAAAACAGATTGTTCTGCTTCAGGGCTAAACGGTAATGCATTATGATATCCCAGCATTCCGGCTCCTGCGGATAGTTCGTTTATCGTTCTGTTTTCATCTGCCATACATACACCTCTTTTATCGTTCCATTCCTTATAACGGGGAAAACCTGATGACAAAATGCCATCAGGTATCGAATGATATTATTCTTTTTCTGTTACCACAGCTTTTACAGTAGCTGTAATACCCGAATATAATTTTACTTCGCATTCATATGTACCGAATGCTTTCATATCCCCTTTGGTATCAATTTTGCGTTTGTCAACATCAACACCGTATTGCTTCTTAATTGCTTCCGCAATTTCTTTTGCTGTTACAGAGCCAAACAATTTTCCTCCTTGCCCTGCTTTTGCCAAAATTGATACGCTTTTTCCGTTAATTTTATCAGCGGAAGCTTGTGCTGCTTCTGTCTCTTGTTTTATTTTGAACGCTCTTGACTCTTCCGCATTTTTCAGCTCATTTAACGCTTGTGCGTTTGCTTCTTTTGCCAATTTTTTAGGAAATAAAAAGTTGCGGGCATATCCGTCGGAAACGTTTACCAACTCACCTTTTTTACCACTGCCTTTTACGTCTGCAAGCAGTACTACTTTCATATAAAACCCTCCGTATCATTTAAGATTTACTTCCGTTTAATGCAGGAAATTTACTTGCATAAGGGAGTACATCGCGAATTACCTGAATTAATTCTTGCTTTACCTCATCCATAGTCATTCCTGTTTTTTGTGCGCCAGCCATCGTCAAATGGCCTCCGCCACCCATAGCTTCAATAATAATTTGAACATTGATATCTCCCAGTGAACGAGCAGAGATATTCACTGTTTTTCCTGTCTTGAACAGTACAAAAGATGCATTCACTCCTTGAATGGAAAGCAGCTCATCTGCTGCCTGAGCCGCGGCAACACGCACATTCGGAGTAGATTCATCCGTACATGCAATTGCACAGCCATTATAAACTTCTGCTGTAGAAATTAAAGAATATTTTTCTTTATAAGTATCAATATTGCTTGCAAACATTTTCTTTACCACTACAGTATCGGCACCTCTGCGTCTTAAATAAGCTGCCGCCTCAAAGGTACGAACACCGCTTTTTAATACAAAGTTTTTTGTATCCAGCATAATGCCTGCCAACAGTGCGTCCGCCTCTTCCTTGCTTAAAACCGTATTTCCAATATATTGGACCAATTCTGAAACCATTTCGGAAGCAGAACTTGCATATGGTTCGTGATAAAATACAACCGCATTGTCAATGTGCTTTACCATCATACGGTGGTGATCAATGACAACCACTCGCTGCGCTTCATTGAGAAGTTCCTTGCTTTCCACAAAATCGGGAGAGTGGGTGTCTACTACAATCACCAAAGATCTTGGAGTCAACATATCCAACGCTTCTTCTTCCGAAATGAAAATTTTCTCTTCCGAATCATGCACTGCTTCTATTTCATCTACAATCGGCATAGCCATAGTCGCATTGCGGTCAATTACGATATAAGCAGGCTTTTTCACGCCTTTTGTTGCTGCACTCCACATGCCGACAGCAGAGCCTACCGCATCTAAATCGGAAAACTGATGTCCCATAATAAACACAATATCGCTTGCTTTCATATGGTCAGATATAGATGCAGCGATAACACGTGTACGTACCTTATCGCGTTTTTCCACGCCTTTGGATAAACCACCGAAGAAATCATATGCATCATTTTTCTTTTTCACGGCGACTTGGTCACCGCCGCGTCCCAACGCCATATCCAATGCCTGCCTTGCCCATTGTTCGCTTTCGGTCAAGGTATCAGCACCGCGTCCAATACCAATGGATACTGTGGCGCTCCTATTGCCCGGGGCTTTGATTTTTCGAATGACATCTAAAATTTCAAAACGCTTTTCCAATGCCCATGCAACATGGCGCTCATCACTTACCAGCAAATATCGATTGCCACCACTCAGTTTTTTTACAAAACCACCCATATCCTGCGCCCAATTGTTTAAGGTGGCTTCCACTTCTGCGTTAATACGTGCTTCTTCTGTTGCACTGCAGTCATGTGCCAATTCCTCTTTATTATCAAATGCCGCAATCATAACGCAAGGACGGGTTTGTTCGTATTCTTTGCTGATGTTTTTATAATCGGTATCATTGACAAAATAGACAATATAAGCATATTGGGTTTTTGCCGCAAATACCGTAAATTTTTTATCATCAATTGAAATATCGGTACCGTCGGATTCAGCTACCTGTTCCATTGTTTTCGATTGAATTAATCTTAAGATATTTTCGCCTCTATATTCTGAGTCTCTGCCAACATCCATTAAAAAGGCAGTATTCACCCAAATAATATCACCTTCATTGCCTACAATCGCAACCGGAAGCGTAAAATCCTGCAACAGCTGATATTCCCGTCCCGACAAAACTTTGTTGGCCGATTTCATAGCAACGGTTACATGTGACTTAAACTGTACAAATAGTACCGTTATAATTGCAATAGAAATCAAGGTTAAACCCAATTCAATAAAAAATATAATGGGATTCCAGAACCAACTGGCAGCAGTCATACCAACCATAACAACAGCCAGTACATATAGAATTGGAGACGAAACCCAAACTTTTCGTTTCAAACTCATAACCCCTTTGGTAAACAAACAATGGCACTTTTGATACCGAATGTTTTTGATTTACACACACTAAATTTCCATAATAATTGGAAGAATCATAGGATTTCTTCTGGTTTTTTCATAAAGCAGTTTAGAAAGGTCATCTTTAATTCTGGTCTTTAATGTACCCCAATCATGAATTTGATTTTCAGCACATTCTTCCAATACTCGTGTAACCAAGTCTCTCGATTCTACCATCAGACGTTCCGATTCACGCACATATACAAATCCTCTGGAAACCACATCGGGACCTGCAACCACATGACCATCATCCTGACTGATGGTGCACACAACCACAATTAAACCGTCTTCTGCCAAATGCTTTCTGTCACGCAGCACAATACTGCCAACATCGCCTACGCCAAGACCATCTACCAAAATTCTTCCTGCAGGAACAGAAGGAAGCTGTTTCATATAATTTTGATTTAACTCCACAGCATCTCCAATGGTTCCAATGAATATATTTTCAGAGTTCATACCCATAGAACGCGCAAGTTCAGCATGTTTACGCAAATGCTTTTGTTCACCGTGAACCGGAATAAAATATTGTGGTTTTACAATGCCATGAATAATTTTTAATTCTTCCTGACTTGCGTGACCAGATACGTGAATTTCATGGCTGGATTCATAAACTACATCGCAGCCTCTTTTTAGTAATTCATCAATTACGGTACTTACCATTTTCTCATTACCCGGAATTGGTTTTGCTGAGATGATAATGCAGTCACCCGGACCGACTTCTACTTTTCTGTGATCAGCAAATGCCATACGGGTTAATGCAGACATTGGCTCCCCTTGGCTGCCGGTTGTAATTAACACCACTTTATCTTTTGGATAGCGATTTAACAAGTCAATATCAATTAAAAGGCCTTCCGGTATATCCAAATATCCCAGTTCGGACGCAATTCCCATCACATTAATCATGCTTCTGCCTGAAAGCGCCACTTTACGTCCGTGTTTTGCCGCACAGTTAATAATCTGCTGTACACGGCTGATATTGGATGCAAAGGTAGCGATAATAATTCTTTGGTCTGCTGCCTGCAAGAACAATTTTTCAAAAGCATCGCTGATTTTACGTTCGGTTGGGGTATAGCCGGGACGGTCTACGTTTGTAGAATCCGCCATTAAAGCAAGTACTCCTTGCTGACCAAGCTCTGCAATTCTGCCAAGGTCAATCATTTCTTCTTTTAAAGGAGTACAGTCAATTTTAAAGTCACCGGTATGCAGCACTGTACCTGCAGGTGAGTGAATTGCCAGCCCTACAGCATCTGAAATGGAATGATTTACATGAATAAATTCTACGCCGAAGCAGCCAAGACGCACGGTTTGACCCGGTTTTACCGTATTGAGCTGTACCTTTCCTTGTAAACCGTGTTCTTTTAATTTTCCATCTATCAAACCCAATGTTAAAGCTGTACTGTATATTGGAAGTTTTACTTTTTTGAGTAAATACGGCATAGCACCAATATGGTCTTCGTGTCCGTGCGTTATGACAATACCGCGAATTTTATCCACATTTTTTTCAATAAATGTAAAATCAGGAATAACCAAATCAACGCCCATCATGTCATCGTCCGGAAACGCCATACCACAGTCTACAACAACCATGTCGTTTTCACATTCAAACACAGTGATATTTTTTCCGATTTCATTCAAACCACCTAAAAAATAAGCCTTAATAGATGGTTTTGGCTGTTTGCTTTTTGTATTTCTGGAAGGTTGGCTGATTTGTTTGATTGCCATTTTTGTTTCAACCAGATTCTGTGCGGGTTGCTGTCTTTGTGCTGAAGTTTTTTTAGCCGCAGGTTGCTTTGGCTGTCTTGTCTGCACCGCTTTTGTTTGTAATGGAACCGATTTGTCATCTGTCGGTGCTGCCCCTTTGGAACGTGGCGTTTTAGCTGCAAACGGTTTTGGTTGTACCGATTTTGCTTGCAAAACATGGGATTTGTGTGATACATCTGCCCCGGCAGTTTTAGGGAAAATTTTATGCTGTTTTGATTGGTTTGCGTATTTGGAACGACCGCCGTTTGAATTTCCTGTCATGCGTTCATTCCATGTTTTATTTTGAGTTGCAGAAGATTTATCTAATGTTCGTGTCTGATGCGCGGAAGGCAATATGTTTTTTTGTTCATTTTTTACAGCCGATGAGGCCGGAGCAAAAACAGGAATCTTATCTTCTGCAGATTCCAGTTTCTTTTCAATCATTGTTCCAATATCCTTTTCTGTCACTTTGTAACCTCCAAATTTTAAGGACATAACAATCATAAGCCGGCTCTACAAACGGTGTAAAGCTGGCTCTTTATTCACTTTTCAGTAAAGATGGTTATTTCCGTAATCATAATTTTATTTTCATGTTCTGTTTTCAATAACTGTTTTAAATGTATGTTTTGCCATACATAAATATCTATTTCTGCAACGATCTCACTAAAAATTAATTCATATATAATCCGAACACAAACGTCTTCTCAATTGTAACCCGATTACATAATACTGTCAAGTATTGGACAGTATAAAGTAGTCCGATTTATCTTTCATTATTGTAACCATTTTATATTGTTTCATAAATTTATTGAAAAAATAGTTTTATTCTTTCACTTAGTTGATATTCTAATTGGAAATTGGTATAATTTAAAAATGAGAATTCATACTCAAAACATACGAATTGGAGATAGTTTTGTGAAAGAGGTAGAAATTTTTACCGATGGTGCTTGCCAAGGCAATCCGGGTCCTGGCGGTTGGGGTGCTATCTTACGTTATCAGCAGACAGAAAAGGAAATTAGCGGTGGGGATGCAAATACTACAAATAACCGCATGGAATTAAGAGCGGTGATTGAAGCATTCAAACGATTAAAAGAACCTTGTGATGTTACATTATACAGTGATTCACAATATGTTTGTAACGGTATTTCCAAAGGCTGGGCAAAAAGTTGGAAGAAAAACGGTTGGCGAAAAAGTGATAAATCTCCCGCGCTGAATCCTGAATTATGGGACGAGCTTTTAACCTTAATTGAACCTCATACTCTTACAGTGGTTTGGGTAAAAGGACATGCCGGTCACCCTGAAAACGAACGCTGTGATCAATTGGCAGTTGCTGCCGCAGAAAAAGTGAAAAACTCCCCCACATACTAATTTTTTTGCTGAAAGTATTGCAATGTATACTAAATTAGTGTATATTATATTTAAACAACAACATTTAGAAAAATTTTCTTATGTTGCTAAACTATTTTTTATTAAGAAAATGAAGGTGAAATAATATATGAAACGATTTGTATATGCAGATAATGCTGCAACCACACCCGTTTCACAAACAGTTTTAAATGCAATGCTGCCTTATTATACAGAAAAATATGGCACCCCTTCCAGCCTATATGCAGTGGGCCGTGAAGCAAAAAAAGCGTTGGAAGAAGCCAGAGAAAATGTAGCAAACCATTTAGGTGCGCTTCCCAATGAAATTTTCTTTACTTCCGGAGGAAGTGAAGCTGATAACTGGGCCATCAAAGGCGTTGCTCATGAGCTTGCCAAAAAAGGTAAGAAGCATATTATTACCTCTAAATTTGAGCACCATGCAGTTCTTCACACAACGGAAGCGTTAGAAAAAGAAGGTTTTGAAGTAACCTATTTGGAAGTTTATGAAAACGGTATTGTAAAACCGGAAGATGTGGAAAAAGCCATCCGCGAAGATACTGCTTTGGTTACAATCATGTATGCCAATAATGAAATCGGCACAATTCAACCAATTTCTGAAATTGGGGCCATTTGCAAAAAACATGGCGTATTATTCCATACAGATGCTGTACAAGCAGTAGGTAATGTAAAAATTAATGTAAAAGAAGAAAATATTGACCTTCTATCCCTTTCCGGACATAAATTACATGCTCCGAAAGGTGTTGGCGCTTTATATGTACGCCGCGGTATCCGTTTACCAAATCTAATTTCCGGCGGTGCCCAGGAACGCGGCAAACGTGCAGGTACTGAAAACGTGGCTGGCATTGTTGCACTGAGTGTAGCCATGGATGAAGCATACGCCAATTTAGACGAACGCAATGCGCGATTAATTCGTATGCGTGACCGTTTAATCGAAGGCGCTTCTAAAATTGAACGTTCTCGTCTTAACGGCGATGCTGTAAAACGTTTGCCCGGCAACTTTAATATGTGCTTTGAAGGCATTGAAGGAGAGTCTCTGCTATTGAAATTGGATTTCGCAGGTATTTGCGCCTCTTCCGGCTCTGCTTGCACATCCGGTTCATTGGATCCAAGCCACGTTCTATTAGCAATCGGTCTTCCTCATGAAATTGCACACGGTTCTTTGAGAATTTCATTCAGTGACCAAAACACTGAGGAAGATGTTGATTACATCTTGGAAGTACTTCCCGGTATTGTGTCTTATCTCAGAGATATCTCTCCGTTATGGGACGAAATTATGAATAAGAATAAATAAACATAAAACAGAAAGGTGATTAATATGGCATATAGTGAAAGAGTTATGGACCATTTCGCAAATCCAAGAAATGTTGGCGAATTGGCAGATGCAAACGGCATTGGTGAAGTTGGTAACTCTAAATGCGGCGACATTATGAGAATGTACATTAAAGTAGAAAACAATGTAATTACAGATGTAACATTTAAAACATTTGGCTGCGGTGCAGCAATTGCAACCAGCTCTATGGCAACAGAACTTATCAAAGGCAAGACAATAGACGAAGCTTTGAAATTGACAAACCGAGCTGTTATGGAAGCTTTGGATGGTTTGCCTCCGGTAAAAGTCCATTGTTCCGTATTGGCTGAACAAGCCATTAAAGCTGCCGTAGCAGATTATTACACCCGTCAAGGGATTGATCCAACACCGATTGTAGGTAAAATTGAAGATTGTGACCATCATGACCATTGCGGTTGCGGTGAGCACTAATAAAAAACAGGTATCAAATATTTGATACCTGTTTTTTGCGCGTTCAAAAAGAAATGAAAATTTATTTACAAAACAATATTAATCTATTTACAATTGATTCACAACCTGAATCAAAAAACTGTTATAATATAATTGTAATCAAGAGATAGAGTCGCTACTATTTCAAGATTATTTCTCTACCCTCAATCAATCAAATACTTTCAAGTACAAAAAGAAACCAAATCGTAAGATTTGGTCTTTTTGTTTTTACAATATAAAAGTAATAAAAACAGGATAATTTACTCTAATATCAATATTAAAAATCATGATAGTACATGTATTTAAATAGAAAATTATCTTACTTTATTTAGCTTCAAATTACGTTTTCGTTTTAAATACCAATATTGCCTTAGCACTTCCTGTAATTGTCATTGTTATCAATTCAAATCCTTTGCTCAGCATTTCATTTGATTTATCCTCTATTTTTTCAGCCATTGAATCTGCTGCCGGAGTATACTCGATTACGACTGTTTTATACATCTCAAAATCACCTCTCAAATATTCTTGGAATAGCATAACAAATGAAAAAATACAGTATTGCCTATAAATTAAATTCCTTGTTTTTCTTTGAGCTTTGCATTAATACGTTTTGCTTCTAGCCTATAATACAAATAAAATCCAAACCAAATAAGAAAAGATACTACCACAGCACTTACGATAGTTCCTGCAATAACCCATGCTCCTGCTTGCAAAGGAATCCAGCCAACATAAAATCCAATACTAATATATGTTACCAATCCAATTCCCATATGGATGAGCACTTGTAACCCTTTAGAAAGTTTTTCATTCTGATATACCAATGCCGGTACATAAAAGGCAATTCCTGTTACCATAGAACCTATTGCCATTTTTGTATAATACCAATGATCCAACAAAAAACTTCCTTTAAAAATAATATCGAATATAATACCACTTAATGTAAAGAATACGCATCCCAGCCCAATTCCACGTAAAATATAGAGTATAATTCTTTTCATCGTAAACCTCCTATAAACCTAAATATTCTTTAAAGCTCGGCAAGTACTTTCTGGAAATATAGTCTGTTGCTCCATTTTTTAGAAATATCTGCATCAAACCATTAAAACATGGTCTAACACTGTCTATACACTTTAAGTTGATAATTGTAAATCTTGATATTTGTATAAAATCTTTTCCAAGCTGAGCTGCAACCTGATATAATCTTTTATTAGATAAATATTGTCTCTTCTCCCCATAGAAAACTACTTGTTCGTTTTCAACTCGTGCCATATAAATCTCATCTGGATTTAAAATAACTATTTTATCATGATCCGAGGCCGTAATTACATGATAATTGCCTTCCAAAGCAATCACCGCGTCTTGAATTTCTTTTGTAACTTCAGCAGTATATATTATCGCGTACGGCTGTTGTACTTCAGATGAAATTTCGATATCAACTCTCAATATATCTCCTCCTTGTTTTATTGATATTTATATTATAAAAGTTGGGAGGTACTTTGTCAGTAGCAAAACGGTAAGTGGCAGGATTTAGAGGTTAAAATACAAAAACATTGCTGTTTCTTACATAACAGCAATGTTTTTATATAAGGAAACGAATTACATATTACTTATAAAATAAAAAGTCTGTATTATTGCACAATATGCAAAAATACAGACTAAATAAATATGGTGGGCCATCAGGGATTCGAACCCGGGACCGACCGGTTATGAGCCGGTTGCTCTGACCAACTGAGCTAATGGCCCTTATGAAAAGGATAATAGAATTACATTACTAGACAAGCATACAAACTCAGTGTTATTTATGGTATCATAAATAACACTGATTGTCAATAAAGACCATTTGTAAAATTATACACAACAGAGGAATTCTTAATTTACCAATTATTTATTCCCAAAAGTAGATTCGATTGGATACATAATATTTTCCTCCGCATTATGTATTTCAAATTACAATTAGTGTGATAACAGAAATCATTCTCTTTCTATTGTAATCCATATTATACTTTTTCTCTCGCCTTTCTAATAAAAAACTCTCAGGTCGCTTCACTTTTTGTTCTCTTTTTCTATTCTCCTCTAATATCCCTTTTTGTCCTCTTCGGGATGTTTTGGAGTGATTCAGGATAGCAAGGAATTAGAAGATGACTTAATAATGAAAATACCTTTGTTAGATCATCATATTCCACCGTTGCAAAGTTATATCATTGTGAAATACAATACAAGATATAATCCATTAGATTACTTTCCGGACAAATAAATATTGTTATGTTTTATCTAATGTCGGAAACAAAAAATATCCATGGTAACATGTTACCATGGATATTTTATATCTGAGACATAAATAAATGCGAAAAACTATATTATAATCACACTGACTTATATTTGGGGAAAAGCTGATATAAACCACATTCTATATTCAATTTAACTCAATATCCCTCTCTAAATATGATAACGTTCCTACCTAACAAATACTAAGAAAATTACATTATAGAAACATTAACATTACCTCTATAACGTTTTAACAATTGCAATAACTTAAGACAATATATAAGTGAAATATATCTGAACAGAGCAATAGGATGAAACAGATTATTTTACAATAGTAATATATGAATTTTAGAAACAATGAGATAAAGTAATAGAAAGTTTTTTCTAAATAGGAGCAACATAATTTCCTTCCAATATATTAACATTTACGCCGTATACGTTGAATATATTTTCAGGATTTAAAACCTGGTGAGACACTCCCTGAGATATTACAGAGCCTTTTTCCAGCAATAAAACATAATCGGAATACCTTAATGCCATAGTTAAATCGTGGACAACCATAATCACCAGTTTGTGATGCTGATGCACTAACTCTTTTGCCATGTTCATAATCTCAAGCTGATTTTTAATGTCCAAAAAACTGGTTGGTTCGTCAAACAAGTATACATCGGGATCTTGTGCCAAAGCTCTTGCAATCAATACTTTTTGTTTTTGACCACCCGATAACGATTCATATTCTTTATGTGCCAAATGGTTAATTTCCAGCTTTTTCAAAATCTCTAAAACCAATGTAACATCATAATCTGTAATTTTCCATTTGATGTAAGGTCTTCTGCCCATCAGCACTGCATCTAAGACGGTCCCTCCCATAAAATTTTTTGTCATCTGAGGAACATAACCTACTTTTTTTGCCAACTCCATTGTGCGCATGGTATGAATGTTGGTACCATCCAAAAAAATTTGTCCTGACTGAGGCGACAATATCTGATTGATGCATTTTATGATCGTCGTTTTTCCTGAGCCGTTAGGTCCTATCAAAGAAACCAGTTGTCCGCTTTCTGCCGAAAAATTAATATTATGTAGTATCTGTACTTTTTTTACATATCCGAAATCTAAATTTTTAACATCCAAACGCATACTATCTCCCCCGTTTTCTAATGATTAAATAGAGGAAAAACGGTACACCTATCACGGAAGTAATAATTCCCACTGGTAATTGCGTCGGCGCTATCATATTTCTTCCTACCGTATCGGACAGTAACAATAAAAGAGCACCTACCAGCGAAGATACAGGAATCATATATCTGTAATCGCTGCCTACTATCATACGGGTAATATGGGGAGCTATCAGACCGACAAAACCGATAACCCCTGTAAATGATACTGCTACGGCAGTTAACAATGTAGATAATACAAATGCAATCATACGTATTTTTTTATAATTGACACCCAGGCTAATTGCAGATTCCTCTCCGGCTGTCATAACATTTAAATCCCAAGAAAAATACATCATAATAATAAAGCTAATCAGACATGCCCCTGCCATAATCGCAATCGCAGTCCAATTGATACCTGAAAAACCGCCCATCGTCCAAAAAACCAATTCCGGTAATTCTTTTGTATCACTTACATATTTTAATAAAGAAACCAATGCTGAAAACAAATATCCTACAGCAACACCTGACAAAATAAGAGTTTTAGAGGAATTTTTTGCAATTTTGGCAATACCGTATACCAAAATCATAGTTAAAACAGAACTGATAAAGGCGAATACAGGCAGTAAATAAGTACCCAAATTCAAAAAAGCAAAATGAGAACTAAATACGATTGCCAAAGCAGCGCCGAAGGATGCTCCGTTTGAAACCCCCAATGTATATGGGCTTACCAGCGGATTTTGGAATACACCTTGCATTAGTAACCCTGCATTAGACAATGCAATGCCCGCTAAAATAGCAGCTAAAACACGAGGCAAACGAATCCCCAATACAATTTGTCTCTGTGTT
Organism: uncultured Oscillospiraceae bacterium; assembly: GCA_900541905.1. Lineage (GTDB taxonomy): Bacteria > Bacillota > Clostridia > Oscillospirales > Acutalibacteraceae > UMGS1071. The sequence continues at coordinate 10,907 of UQLQ01000018.1, read as the reverse complement.
TCGGTAATCGCGTCATTATGGACAAATAAATCTCCAAACACTTGAAATACTGTATTAAAATTTACAGAAGAAGCACCCAGAATAATTGCCACAATCGAAGCAATAAACAATGCAGCACTCAAAGAAACGATTAAAATAATTTTTTTCTTTTTTCCTTTGGAATACTCTATTTTTATTTCTTTTAGTTCAGAAGCATCAATGGCAGCAGAAGTTTTATTCATATACAACATACACCACAATTCTTTTCAATACATGTTACAGTCTTAGTTCACTTCAGGATAAGCATAAATTCCTGTTAACTCACTGTTAAACAAAGTCTCTTGAAATTCCTCATGCACTTTGGTCAAATCAACATCTTTAAATTGTTCAGGATAAAATTCTTTGGCTAAATATAAGGAACCAATTACGCTGCCTGTAGCAGTAGTGCCTATTTCTGAAGCCAAGATAATTACCTTTCCGTCTTTTACTGCCTGCATTTCAGACCAACCCGGACGTGAAGTTAAATTATTATATACTTCTTCTGCTTTCGATGTATCCGTCACATCAGGTCCTAAAATATTTTTGGTGTTGCTTACTAATTTTACAACTGCCTGAGGATTTTGTTCCAATACCCATTCATCGCTGATTTCAGGATATTCAGTGGTTTCATCTGCCGCAATATTAATGCCTCCGGCTGATGTTACCAATTGATGTCCGCCTGTTGTGCTGTTTGCACTCTTATAATCCGTATAACCTTCGTAATATACTTTTACTCTGTCTTCCTCTTTTATATCTTTCAACCTTTCATTTATTAAAGAATTATATTTATTGCAAAAGTCTACATATTTTTGTGCTTGTTCTTCTTCTCCAAAAATTTTACCTAAGGAGTCCATTTCATTTGTTACCTGATCAGCTTTTGATAATTCCAAGTAAATACATTTGATACCGGCATCTTCCAGCATTTTTTCATTTTCATCTGTCATATAACTTTTATAAGTAAGTACTGCATCCGGTTTTAATTCAAGAATTTTTTCTATGTTTGGATCATTCCACGCTCCTACACTTGGAACGCCATCTGCAATGGCTTTTTTAATAGAATCACCCACACCAATAACAGTATCGGCTGCACCAAAAGATACCAAAGTGTCATATAAGCTCGAATTAAAAGTTACCACTGTTTCCAAAGGTTTTTCTAACGTTACTTCTCTTCCGGCCGAATCTGTAATAGTGATACCTGTTGACTGCACTACGGACGAAGCATTCATTTTTCCCGAAGTATTACTGCTTCCTCCGCTTGTTCCGCAAGCGGTTAAGCTGACTGCCATTGTTGCTAAAAGTACCATGCAAAGTAATTTTGTTTTCATTTTTCTGCCTTCTTTCAATCAAATTTATTATATTTCACAGCATGTAATTTTGCTGCTGTTTGACGATAAGCTTCAATATCATTTAAGTTCACCACATCAATGGAACCACCCTGAAAATCTCCTGCGTTATTTCCCATGCTTTCTTCCAAAAAGCTTTCCAGTTCCAAGTATGTATCCTGAATCTCAACAATTAATCCCTCTTCAGGATTCCATAATTCTCGTTGATACGCTTCTATCAAACGCCTTGACATTTCTTCCAAAGCCCAAGGATTATTTTCCTCAAAGAATTTACGGTTATTTTCATCTACAATAAACGTTTTGGTAATGTCATCAAATACCCAATCGTCAACCTCTTCTGTTGTTGCTTCCCAACCGTACACACGACCTACACGTTTGCTGATATCTCCAGCACCTTTGTAGCCATGCTGTTTTTGTCCTTCTATCCACTTTGGATTTAATAATTTACTTTTTACCACACGATTAATTTCTTCCGATAATGTGCGTACTTCAATATTAGTTACTTCTCTGGAATCACCGTAATATGCTTTTACTTCTTTTTGAGATAACTTTCTGGCTGCCGCTGTCATTCCTCCATGATTACCGAAATAACAGCAACATCCCAGCAAATCATGTTCATCCGACATTACTTTGTCATAAGTAATGTCAACATGTTTTAAACTGGATTCCAACGCAATAGGCGATTGCTTTCCGAACCGATTTCTTCCATAAGAGTAGCCGTTAAAATTCATAAATAAATCGGAAATATCATCTTGATTTTCCCATGCTGAGGCGTAGACCATTAAGTTAATACCTGAACTGTAGGTTCCCGGCTGTGCGCCAAATATACGTGAAGTTGCATCTTCCCAGCTAAGCTCCGGTTGAGTTTGTTGATTTTCTAAGGCATGTTTGCGCACAAAATTCAATTCCGGGGGTTCTTCCAGCTTGGAAACCGCTTGAATGGCATCATCTAAAAGGCAAACACAGTTCTGAAAATTGTCTCGTAATATTCCTGAAATTTTTACCGTAATATCGATTCTGGGGCGTCCCAAATCATTGATATCAATAATTTTAAAATGTTTTACTTTACCATTCGACATCCATATTGGTTCTACCCCAAGCAAATATAGGAGCTGCGCCATTCCCTCACCATCCGCCCACATAATATCGGTGGTCATCCAATAAATAGCCACGCTTTCGGGATATGCCTCTTCCTCTTCTTTGTATTTTTGAATAACGGAATCCGCCAATCGTTTTCCGACTTCCCATGCAGCTTTGGTAGGAACTTTCTCAGGATCTAACGTATAAAAATTTCTGCCCGTAGGTAAAACATCATCTCTGCCCCGTGTAATAATCCCTGCCAGTCCCGCTTCTATAAAATTGCCATCCATGGCACGAAGCAACGCCTCTATTTCTTTGGATGATTCAATCCTTCTGTTAATATCCAACACATTTTCAAAGCGAGCATTAATATCATCTATGCCAGATGGATTTTGTAAGCTGTAACCATACAAATCTATATCGGAAGTTATCGTTTCTCCTTGTAAAAACACTCTGATAATTTCTTTGCAGATTCGCTCAATATCAAACAAAATACTGCCGTTATCCGTATTATAACGAGCGCAGAATCCTTCCGGTCTTTCTAACAGAGCAGAAAGTTCCAATCCGATTAAGCGACTGACATCAGAACGAATGGAAGGTGTATTCATTCCTTCAAAGCGTAAAATAGAATACAAAAAATCCACTCTTTTTTCTTCTTGCGGCAATTGTCCAAAAACATGCATCCCATTTTGAATCTGCGTATTTTTTATCATGGTAAGTACTTTATGGCATTCTGCCACAATATAATCCATATGGCTATGATAGTCTTCCAAGTTGATGTAAGCTAACATCTGATTCATTTGTATTTGCTCAATGATGAAATGCTCCAACAAATGGGCTTGAGAAGGATCGGACAATTTCACTTTATCATATTGATTGAGTAACTGATCCAATTCTTCTAAGGAATCATACAAGCCGCTTTGCGTCATGGTCGTTTGCATATGGTCAATAATCGTTGCCAATGCACGACGCTTTGCAATGGTTCCTTCCGGAGGATTATCTGCATTATAAATATAAAGATTCGGCATAGTTCCGATGCAAATATCAGGAAAACATGCATCTGAAAGCCCGACGCCTTTCCCCGGCAAAAACTCTAAGTTACCGTGTGTGCCAACATGTATGATGACATCCGCCTGATACACACGCTCAAAATAGCGATAAGAAGCGAAATATTGATGTGTTGGTGCTACATGCGGATCATGTAAAATTTTACATACTGTACCATCACATTTTGCTCCAACGCAGCCTCTCTTAGGTTGTACGCATACCAAAGCATTTTGAAACGATACTCCTGTTACCAGTATAGTATCTTGATATACCATAGCTTCTCCTATTGGTTCTCCCCATGCGTCAATCATGCTGTTTTGCGCTTTTTGTGGAAGTTCTTTAAACCACTCCATATACATATCTTTTGTAACTTGGCATAACACACCTCCTTTATGTACAATTTCTTTTGCGGTTGTCCATCGAAAATCCGAAATTGCCTTGTGCTCCATAATTGTTTGAATGAGTTCGTCACCATTTTCAGGTATATGCTCTACCTGATAACCATGTTTCTTCATTGCATGTAAAATTCTGACAACACTTTCCAATGTGTCCAAATTTGCCCCTCCGCCCACCGAGGCTTCGGCTGCGGTACAAGGATTATTGTTTAAGAGAAATACGACCCTTTTATCTTTATTCTCTTTTTTCCGAAAAGCAATCCATTTGGATAATCGATGTACTAATTTTTCACAACGCTTTTCAAGCGGTTTTCTTAACTCAATCTCTCCTTCTTGTTCCTCGGCACCGATAAAAATCGGTTCGATTACACCTTCCAGTTCCGGCAATGCGATGTTCCAAGCAATATCAGCTACAGAGCCATCCTCATTTTTTTCCCATTCGTCAATGGTCATAGAATAAGAACAGATAGGTTTTACAATCGGGCAGTTTAAGCGAGACATAACGGAATTTTCATTTGCATTCGTATTTTCGTTCGGATCTTGAAGAAAAAAGCCAGTCATGCGAATCACGCTGTCTACAATCGGCTGCCCGTGGTCATCAAAACAAAAGGTCTCAACTGCATACGATGTCCCTTTTGCACCCAAGTTGATATCTGCCATTGCATATGAAAAAATAGGCAATGCAGTATATCCGCTTTTTTCTATGTATTTTATTAAAGTCCGTTCCACTTCTATGTCTCCGCTTAACCAAGCGGTACGAGAAACAAGCAGTGCAATTGTCCCCTTTGAAGTTGGAGCTTTCCAACGAAAATAATCTTTTGTACTTTGAAAAATATCTTCCGAATCAGGATGAAAAATTCCTTCCCAAGGAATCAATTTTGGTTCTTGATAATCCATTTTTTCATGCAGTACCTGTGAACAAATATATTTCAGCATATTCAACATATTATCCGTACCGCTGTATGCATAAAATCGGTTGCATATTGCACTATGTTTCATCTGAGCTTTCGTCTTTATTTTGCCGGCGGATTCTCCCCCAACATAAATAATTGGAGTTTGAAACTTTTCGGCATATTCTTCAATCTCAGCCCAGGCCGAGTCAGATGAGGTCACTTGAAACAGAAAAGCATCCGCATCTTTCATATCCTGATACAAATTATTTAAGTCTTGCCTGCCATCACTTAATGCAGCAGCAGAATATACTTTCAGATGAACAAATTTATCTGTTTGCGGTTTGAGCATATTCAGACGATTGGCAGAATTATGCCATAATACGGTTACTATTTTTTTCATGAAATAACCTCCTATTCATGAACTGTTTCTTGAATAATACTCCGGATAACTTCCATATCCAAAGTTTTGCTGCTTACAAACGGTAAAGATTTTAAACGGTGAAGAAATACCATTTTGGCTACCGCTTCTACGTCTTCTATTGTGACGTAGCTTCTTCCTTCAAAAGCAGCCATTGCCTTTTCGGCCTTCATCAAAATTAGATCCGCTCTGTGTCCATCAACTTCCAATGCAATGGATAATTTAGCATTTATCAGTAATATTTCATCAGAAATTTCCACCTTGGGCAATAATTGCTGCGCTTGTAAAATGCGATCGGATAGTTCTCGCTCCTTGTGCTCATAAGAGTGAATAAAGGCAGTGGAATCTTCTTCAAATTCACCTCGTAATTTCACAATTTCCACACGTTGAACCGGATCTTGAATTCCTTTAATTTCAACACTGAATCCAAAACGATCCAACAATTGCGGACGCAGTTCTCCTTCCTCCGGATTCATTGTACCAACCAATATAAAATTAGCGGGATGCGAAAAAGAAATCCCTTCTCTTTCTACCGTATTTACTCCCATAGCTGCTGAGTCCAATAACAAATCTACGATATGGTCATCCAACAAATTGATTTCATCCACGTATAAAATACCTCTATTTGCTTGAGCCAATACACCCAGTTCAAATTTCTTTTTACCATTTTGAATCGCCTCTTCAATATCCAGAGACCCTACCACTCTGTCTTCCGTAGCAGATACAGGTAAATCAACCACTTTCATCTTAGATAGCTCCGATTCCAAGATTTCACCCGCATTTATTTTTTCACGGCATTCGTCACACATGGAAGAAACATCATAAGGATTACAACGAAAACGACAACCTTTTACAACTTCCATTTCAGGCAGCAAACTTGCCATAGAACGTACTGCTGTAGATTTCGCCGTTCCTTTTTCTCCAAATACCAAAATACCTCCGATTTTAGGATGAATCACATTCAGAATCAATCCTTTTTTCATCTCTTCTTGTCCAATAATTGCTGAAAATGGAAATGTAATATTTTTATTCGTACTCATATGACTCATTTTGTTTCCCTCACACTTTCTACCATTTGTAATATGGACTCTTTTCTTAAAGTATCAACACTGTAATAAGTTGCATCCATGATGTTTGCCAATTCTTTTGCAATACCAAATTGCATAAAACCTTTTTTTTCAATATCAATTACCATGCTGTCTGCAATTGACAACTCTTTTACTTTTTTACCAATTTCCAGTAACTCCTCTTTCGGTTTTTTATTCTCATCCAGACTAACGTTTCCTTTTCCATCTGTAATGACAATTAACATTGGCATACAATTCATATCTTTTTTCAATTCGCTTTTTATCACTTGCACCCCTTTGCTAATACCTGCATTTAAAGGCGTTTTTCCTCCTATCTCCAGCTCTTCCAAACAGCGATAACCACGTTCAACGCTCCTGGTTGGGGGTAGTATGACCTGGGCAGAGTCTCCTCGAAAAACAATTAACGCTACTTTATCTCTTTTAATGTACGCATCCTTTAAAAGAGATAAGACAGCTCCTTTCGTTTCAATCATACGTTGATTGGCTCCCATAGAACCACTGGCGTCCACAACAAAAACCAATACATTCGCCATTTTCTTTTGTCTTACTTTCTCTCTGATATCTTGGGGATAAATAGAAATTGCTTTTCCTTTTTTATCTCTGTGCTTTTGAAACGGTGCTGCAGCACGGATTGTTGCATCTAAAGCCAAATCTTTTTTCCCCTGATTGATACAAGCATATAAATATCTCCCGGATTTGACAGCACTGCGTATATTTGTGCGTTTTCCTTGGCCATTACGCGTTCTTTTATCTGAAATATGACCAAATTCCTTCAACTGAAAATCATTGCCAACCCGAAAATGCTGTGTTTGTGTTGAAGATGTATGCTGAGAAGACGTTTCAGAACTATGAGTTTCGGTATTCTGACTTTGTTTGCTTTGTAATTCATCTTCTATAGGCTGCTGTGGCGGAGTGGAATCCGTTTCTTGTTCTTGTGTCGGAGGATGTTCACTCCGGGATTCTTCTTGTGGGTTTGGCTGCTCTTCTTTTCTCCTATGTAATAGTGCTAAAGATGCTGCCTCTTCCATATCTTCCGTTGTGACAGTAGTTCTTCCATAAAAAGCAGCCAATGTTTTTGCCGTTTGCTCGACAACGAAATCTCCTCTATGCCCTTGTATATGCGCATTTAAACACAGATTTACAATATACTGTCTGTCCGTGTCTGTAATATAAATCTGTTTCAACCGTTCTTTGGCCTGAAAAATTTGTTGTTTCAATGCTTCTTCTCTTTGCAAATATTCTTTGCAGAAAATCTCTGCATTTTCCTCATATTCCATCCTGCGTTTTACTATCTCTACTCTGACATTAGGGTCAGATTCTGCCTGAATATTCACACATAATCCAAATCTATCTAAAAAATGAGGTCGAAGTTCCCCCTCCTCTTGATTCATTGTTCCTACCAAAACAAATCGGCTTGGGTGCCTGTAAGACAAACTTTCCCGTTCAATGCAGTTAATACCGCTTGCATGTACTTCCAATAGTACATTTACGATACTGTCCTGTAAAAGATTTACTTCGTCTACATACAATATTTGTTCATCCGCCTGATACAATAAGCCATATTCCAATTGTATGTGCCCTTGTTTAAGCGTTTGCTCCAAGTCTATCGAACCAACCAATCTGTCTTCCGTAACAGACAGCGGTACATCTACCACATTACAATCCGATAAATTTGCCAATGAACGTACCACAGTCGATTTGGCGGTTCCTTTTTGTCCACAGATTAATACGCCTCCGATTTTCGGATTGATGACATTCAGCAGCAACGACTTTTTCATAGTATCTTGACCTACAATAGCCGAGAATGGATAGACATGTTCCCACATACAGACCTCTCCTCTACAAGTTTTTTGCTTTTTGTATTTTTAAAAGAGCTATCAGCATGAATAAAACAGCATATGAAATTAATATTAAAATGCTGATCCATGAAATATATTCTCCCCATGCTAACTGTCTTAACAAACGGCTTGCATGTGTAAGCGGCAATACTTCTATAATCCACTGCATCGCCTCGGGTATTTGTTCAACCGAAAAAAAAGTATTGCATAAAAATGTCATAGGCAAAATGACAAAAGTAGAAAATCGAGCGATATCAGCATGAGTAGATGACACAATTGCAGCCATAACCCCCAAAGCACCGAACAGCATACCGTTTAGCAGCATAATTCCAAAAAAACAAATTGAAAAGTGCAACTGAACCGAAAATAATAAGGAGACGATAAGAATAAGTGTCCCCGCATACATTCCTCGTAAGCTGCCCCCTATCATCTGGCCGATGATATATTGCCAAAGCGGTGTTGGAGAAACCATAATGCTGTCAAAAGAATGTTCGTATAAACGCTGAACATTTAACGACATACCTACTGCATTAAAGCTGGAATTCATAGTGGTAAGAGCAATAATACCGGGAATTAAAAACTGAAGATAAGGTCTATCTCCTGTTGTAATAAACTTTCCAATTCCCAATCCAAATGTAATTAAATATAATAAAGGAGTAATCAACGAAGAGATGGTAATTTTAATCCATTCATGTTTAAATTCAATCCATTTTTCCCAAATAACAGTTAAAATTGCCATTCTCCTTCGGAATCCCCTTTCCTACTGTTTCTAAAAACACATCTTCTAAATTTGTCTCGCGAAGCAAAAAATCTGAAGATAAATGCTCAGCATAGGTGATTGCCTCTTTCTTACAATTGAAATAGTAAGTTTTAACAGTTTCGTTTTCAAAATGCTCTACTGCAAAACGGCCAAGTTGTAAAATCCAATCTTGCGGAGTTTCCACCCCCAACACACATCCCTTTCTCATAAACGCTACCCTGTGACAAAGCATTTGCGCTTCTTCCATATAATGGGTTGTTAAAATAAATGTAAGTCCCTGCTGATGTAAATTTCGAATCATTTGCCACATCATTCTTCGAGCCAATGGATCTAATCCGACTGTCGGTTCATCAAGCAGCACAATTTTAGGATTTGGTAATAGTGCTCTGCAAAGCATTAACATACGTTTAAATCCTCCCGATAATTGACGAGTCTTTTGATTACGATATTCCCATAATCCACATTTTCTCAACAATGTTTCACTGCCTTGTTTCCGCCATTTAGGCTTCATATGATACAAACGACCCTGCAATTCCATTACTTCTAACACTGTCATATCATTCCTTAAAGAATATTCTTGTGTTACTGTAGTAATTTGGCTTTTTAAATCAATTCGAGTGCGTGAAAGCCGTTGTCCGTCTAATTCTATTTCTCCTTTGGTAGGTAACAGTAATGTAGAAATTAAACGGATTAAAGTGGTTTTTCCCGCACCGTTCGCTCCAAGCAGACCGAAGAATTCTCCGGAAGCAACTTTTAAATTCACTTCATGCAACACTTGTTTGGAGCCAAAAGATTTTGAAATATTTTTTATATTCAACAAATACATCATCACCTACATTTCTCAAGATAAATTTAAAATAAAAAAGTAATTGATAGTTTGCTCTTTATCTTTTTGCATCAGTAAACACGAAATAGACACTTTTTAAATTTTGTCTACCCAATTATAAACAGAACAATTTATTTAAGTCAATCAACTTGTACAAAAAATATACTAGTTGATAAATTTTATTTAATAAATATTTACAATGAAATACATTTTGTAAACATAAAACATAAAAAATATAACATTTTCAGATTTTAAAAATTTACTTTAGCTGATTTTAGGTAAAAAATATAACAGTTATTGATTAGTTTTTATCAATAACTGTTATTCCATTGACATGTTATTTTGAATGTATTATGTTTAAACTATCTCAACAATAAGGGAGTATTTCTTTGGAATTATTATCTACTACACATAAAATTAAACAATCACTCATTTTATTATGTAAAACAGCGCCAATTGAAAAAATTACAGTAAAACAATTAATTGAATTCACCGGAATATCTCGTGCTACTTTTTATAATTACTACACCAATTTAACAGAAGTTTGGCAGCAGATAACTAATGACGTATTATTTGAAATGTCCACTTTAAAAAAAGAACCTCTCGTTATGTTTTCTTTTTCTGATTTGCAACTTCTTGAACAGCTGGCTCAATATATTAAACGGAGACAATTTGTGATTCGGATGTTATTAAATAAAAATGGGGATCCTGAATTTTTGGAAAAATGGGAGCAACAAATGAAATGTATTATCCTAAGATATCTAAATGATAAAAATATTTATGAAAAAAAACGAAGAGATGAAATGTCTGAATTCTTGGCAGTTGCAACTGTCCATAAAATTATAAAAGCAATATTTGAGGAAAATTCAGAACATATTTTATCTACTTTAATCTCTACAAAAGATATTCTTTCCTCCTTTTCCACACATAGAATGTTTAATCATGAATAGAGATATGGTACTTTAGTACCGTGATAGTTAATAACACTGCCTTATAAGATTAAATTTTGATTGATATATTACATTACAGACTATTTTCAATTTGATGATTTGTTATCCAAAACTTTCTAAATTGTGAGTAAATACATAAAACTAGTAATTAAGCAAATAAAAAAGGAGAGAGTAGAAAACTACTCTCTCCTTAGCCTGGCTCCTCAAGTTGGACTCGAACCAACGACCCTGCGGTTAACAGCCGCATGCTC
>UQLQ01000017.1 GCA_900541905.1 uncultured Oscillospiraceae bacterium | reverse complement strand
TTAGAAGTAAACATGCCTTGTTCATCGGTCGTTACTGTTTCTACCAGCTGGCCGGCAGTGTACTTTACAGTGCCTTCCGGCGTTGCAATATCTTCTTTTGCATAGATTTCATATACTGCGTTGGGCAATCCCTGCTCCTCATAGATAGGGGCATACATCATGCCGAATTCAGTTAGTCTGAAATCGCTTGCAACTAAAACTTCTCCAGTTTTTGTACCTTGAATTTGACCCATCTGGTTTTTATCGGTGGCATTGATGGTAATTACTTGCCCGTCAGTGCTAATCGTAAATGGATACTGGGTATTGTCCAATACATAGCCGTTCGGTGCAGTGATTTCTTGTAGGTAATATTGGCCATAAGGGAGCAAGTCAGATTTTGCATATCCTGTTTCATCGGTAGTCAGTCTGCCAACTTCTGTACCGTCATGGAAGTAAATTCCGTAGACTGCACCGGCAAGTGCGTTGCCACTTTCATCATCAGATTTGTATAGTTCAACGCTGCCTTTCATGACAGTTTCGGGAATCACAGGTTCATTATATGTGTTGACACCTTCTGATGAACCGTCACTGGTAATCTGACGAATGAAAATTTCCGGATTAAGCAAGTATCCTTCCGGAGCTTTTGTTTCTTGAATTGTTATGGTGCCAATAGGTAAAGTTACACTACCTTGAGAATTATAATAGAATTCATCTCCAGACACTTTAAAATTATTGGATAACATTGTAATACCATTACTATCTGTTTTTAGAATCCATTGACGTGTAGGAGAAATGCCTTGTTCTTCTGGATTTGTGTCATATAGTCCAGAAAAATACTTTATGGTAAACTCTGCGCTTTCCAAACTGGCACTTCCTTGTGGTACATCGGTATTTGTATCGTAATCTTTCTTGTGAAGCAAGATTACAACAGGGTCATTTTGCGGTATATCACTTGTATATACTGTAGCTGTTTGGGAAGCCGTGACAGTTACTTCATGTACTGTTACGTCATCCAAAGCGTAACCTTGTGGAGCAATAAGTTCTTTTACATAATATGTGCCGGCATTTAATTCTAATGTATTGGTATTACCCCATTCATCAGTGGTTAGTCTGCCGACCTCATTATAGCAGCCCCATTCTGTATATACACCATAGACAGCACCTGCTAGGGAATAGTAGGAATTACCGTTTGTTATTTCAGGATTTGCTGATACTTTATTTAGATTGACATATCCTTTTTCATCTAATGTCCAGTAAGCCAAATCTTGTGTGGCACCACCATTGGTGTCTACAATCCATACATGAAAATTAGACGGTGCTTCCGGTAATCCTGCAATGGTATTCATAAAAGAGGTTGCTGCATTGGTTCCTGCTGTATCTCCATTTGCGCGGCTGGCTGCAAGAGAAGTAATTACCCAATCTTTATCAGATGTGCTTAAAATTGCACTGGGACCGTAACTGCCATAATATAAAACTTTTCTTAACTCCTGATTAAAGCTTTCGACAGGAGTTCCGGTTGGACTACCTAAACCCGGAGTAGTTACGCTGTGCTCAACACACACTGCCACACGACCGTCAACTTCAAAGTATCCTACAACGTTAACCCCGTCAGTTACCATATCTCGGAAGCCTGTGACAGTGCGTGTCATGATACCATTTTGCAACATCTTAATTCTGGCATTGCGTTCCGATTCGCTAAAAGTGTTAATTAGACTTTGAACGCCCATTTGCTCTAAGTCATACTGTGACAACTTATCTTGATAAAATTCTTCTTTCAGGTATCCTTCTGTATCTACCCATTCGGACAAACCCTTTTCGGCTGCAAGCTCTAATCGCTGCTGTACTTCCGATGTTTCTGCCGCCATTGAGGATAGTCCTGTTATGGGAAGTATAGATAACATCATAATTGCAGATAGAATACCGGCAATGAGTTTTCTTTTTCCTTTTTTCAGAATATTCATGAATATCTCCTTTCTTTATATAAAGAATTATTATTGTGCTGTTGAGAAAATATAAAATTCTTATCTAAATCAACGGAATCACCCCCTTAAAATAGAAGTAAAAATAAAAAAGGCATTCTAAAATTAATTTTAGAATGCCTTTACTATCGATTCTATTGCAATGGAATTTAATGTGTTCCTGTACATCCACCACACACAAGAACGTTTTCATAATGTCCTACTTCTTCATGATAGATTTGTTTTGTTCCTGTTTGGATTTGTCTAAATTCTGAATGCCAACCTGTGGCAATTCCGTTTAAAGCGTGCTCATATAAATGACTTTCTGCATTTCCGGTAATTTCAGCTTTACAATAGTTGCATATTTCTATTTCCTTAGTTTCATATACAGGTACTTCTTCTGTCCAAGCAGCAGTATCTACCACCCATTGTTGTTTATAAATTGGAGCATGAACAGTAGGCTGTGGTTGCTCCGGCTGTGGGTCGGGCTGCGTAGTGTTGGTGTTTCCTCCACCAGTGTGACCGTTATTGGTAGTACCACCAGTGGCATTGTTGTTGGTATTTCCTCCACCGGAATTTCCGGCTATATTACCGCCTGTCTGATTGTTGGCAGAATGATTTGTTGTTCCAGTTCCAGTATTTGTATTCGCGGTAACGGTATTTTTATTATTTGTGTTATTGCTATTATATATGGTTCCGCCGGAAGCGATTGCTTGTTCATTTTGTGTTTCTGCTTCTTCTGCTTCGGAATTTACAATTATTTTGCAGGTTGCCTTTGTACCACCTGCTTTTGCTGTGGCTGTTACGGTTGCCTCACCATTAGTTAGCGCAGTAATACTGCCGTTTTCTATTTTTAGTACCTCTGCGTTATCCGTTGTAATATCTACTTCTTTAGTAGTAGCGTCCTCCGGAAGTATTACAAGGTCAAGAGTGAAAGAATTTTCAGGATGTACAGTTTTTTCTTCCACAGTAAAGGCGATTTCTGTTACAGGTACATAGGATTGTGTATTTTCCATAGGTAACAACAATGTTTCGCCTTCATAAATGCCGTCTTCTTTTAAGGTGTACAAATGGCTTAAATCATTGCCGTATTTATCAACTATTTTATCAGGTGTTCCGTCATTGTCTGTATCTTGTGTATATATACCAAGACTTACGCTGGTTTCGGAAATTACGCTGCTTTCAACTGTACTGCTAACAGCTTCATCATTACTACCGCATGCAGTTAAAGATATAAGTGAAACGCTTGCTAGTATCGCTGCGCATATCATAACGATTTTTGTTCTTTTCATAATCTAATCTCTCCTTTACATCAAATTTATTTCAATCAAAACATTTCAAACAATCTGTTTTTTATATAATACAATATGAATAGGAATTTAAACAGCGTGTATTTCCATAAATTTGTATCATCCATTTTATCTATTATATCTATACATTTTTATGCAAGAAAAAAAGACCTTTCAAAAGGTCTTTTTAAAGAAAACTTATAAGGCAATGTCTATTTCTTTTCCTGCTTTATCCGCCCATTGTACCAGTGCATTTGTAGTAACCCTTGTAATCTCTGTATCTTCCTTAATCTGTTCGACATCCTCTTTTACTGTACTCACATCAGATGTTAAAGTACTTATATCCTCTTTTAAAGTGGTAATATCTGCTTCCATTCTGTCCAGTCTGCTGTTTATAGGGTGAAGTTTTTCATCCATCATTTGGCTCAAAGCAACCAACAATTCTTTTTCATTCATAATGATTTCCTCCTTCCGTCGGATTTTTTTGTGTTCTATTATAACATAAAAGAAATTGCTTTACAATTCCTAACATATAAACGTTAAATCTCAATTACTCGCTTTCTTCTTTCAGTATTGCTTCCAGTTTGGTAATTAGTTCACGCCAATTTTTTCTTAGTCGTGCGATGCATATGATTGTTAGTACCGTGATAGAAACAACTGCTCCCAACCATACACATACTACAAACATTTTATTTTCTGTATGGAAATAAAAAAACAGCGCTGCCATTGATATCAGAGCAAGAGTAATTGCCGCTATACTCAAACATTTTATGCAATCTTTTTTCATTGTCTGTCACTTCTTTATTTTAATTTCAAGTCACATTTTATGTATCTATTTTATGTTCACAGTCTGTATTGCAAGTTTTTTTGTCTTTATGGTATACTGATTTCGCTGTCGACTCTTTCCAGCAGGAAGGAGGTGACCACATGACTGACATGCTCACCCTAATAAAAGCTGTCGTGACAGGTATTGTAGTACATATTATCTGTAAGTGGTTGGACAGTAAATAGCTAAGACAGCCAGCCCAAAAAGAAAACCCCCAGAGTTGCAGCTCTGGGGGTTTCGCTATGACCACATAACTATGTGCTCACCCTATGTTGTTATTATACCCCTAAGAACCGGAAAAGTCAATCTGGTATGTGTTGTCGATAGTTTCCTTTATTATTAGTATACCAAATTATGGATATAAAGTGTATTTGCTGTTTTGACAAATAGTCTTTTGCTTTTTTATATATTTTAAATGAGATTTATTTTAAAATTAAATACACCATTCCAGCTGCCTGCTGATAAAGAGGAAGCTTCAATAACCCCTTCTATATCTGTTCCCATTTCTGTTTCGTCGGCTTCTAAAAAACCTGTATAGTCTGCTGACCTAAATTTAGTTATTTGCTGTAGCGTTGTTGCTGTTATATCTGCTTTCCCTTTTTGAGTCATTGTAAAGGAAGAATCAGGTACTACAGAAATGTAGCGAGTATCTTTAATGTTTCCGGTGCAGCTGATAAAATATGCACCTGATTTTGTTTCACCCGATAGAGTAATTCTTTTGGGAATAGTAACACTAAATCTTTCCGGTACCCATTTTGCATACAAAACCACATTACCGCGAACAGAATCGTCCAATATATCAATTGGTTCACCGGTAAATTTTTCGTTATCATACCAACCGGCAAATATATATCCTTCCTTTTCGACATTGTCGGATGTTGGCAGTGTTACTCCTGTTCCTTCTTCATAAGTGATTGGTGCGGTGTAGCCGGCTTTCCAACTTGTAAAATTATTGTTTCCGTCTTTGTAGCTAATATTGGAGATTACTGTTTCTATCTCTAATGTTAAAGTTACATCCATTGTTTTTCCATTTCCGGTATCATATGCATAAGTAACATTAGTTCCTTTTTTATAATTTTCCATGAAGGTATCATGAAAAGCAGCACCGTTTACATTGGATATTTTACTACCATTTATATTGGGATCCGTTTGTGATAAGTCATACCCGTCTAAAGGAACCGATAGTATTCGAGTTTGGCCGGAAGCTTTCAGCGTCGATAAACTTGTATTTTTACTTACATCCAAAGACAATAAATGATTACTACCACACGATAATTCAGTAAGAGCAGTATTTTTACTTACATCAAGGTTAGTCAATGCATTGCTACTGCAATAAAAAGATTTCAATTTTGGACTTTCTGAGACATCAATATTGGATAATTTACCACTCATTACCCTCAAATCTTCCAGAGCCGGCGTATTTGAAATATTAAGACCGGATAGAGTATAACTCCAATTACAATACAACATTTTTAACTTTGGAGTATTAGCTACGTTTAGAGTGGTTATTTTATTACTGGAACATTCGACTCTTTCTAAATTCGGTTGATTACTAACATCAAGCTCAGTCAATTGATTATTATAACACCATAATTCTGTTAAATCGTTATTTTTAGTCACGTCCAGTGAGGTTAGTCTATTAGAATAGCAATACAATATTTCCAAATTTGGATTGTTCGTCAAATCTAAGGAAGAGAGTTGATTACTCACACATTCTAATCTAGTTAAACTGGGGTTATTACTCAAATCTAAGGAAGTTAACTGATTATTGCTGCAATCTAAATATGTTAGATTGGGAAAATATTCTATTCCTGTTAAATCATAAATCTTTGTACTGTTATATCCACCGCTTAAAAGAATGTTCGTTACTTGATTCCTCTCAAAATCCTCAAGCGTTCCACTTTTATTTTCATCTATGGTATCCAAAACATATTGTCTAAAAGCTGGGTCAGGAAAAAGGTTTTCATCAATTATATACTTATCTCCGGCACGTGTTGCAGCATGAACAGCTGCACCTAAAGAAGCAAGTAAAACAAAACTGATACTTATCATTACAAGCAGGGCAGCTTTACTTGTTTTCGCTTTCATGTACACTCCTACTTTCTTCTATAAATTTTTGATAGAGCAGACTTATTAAGCCACGTTATATTATTTTTATTTATGGAATTAGTTAATAAAATACTTTAATTTAGTCGGCAGAATCTTGGTTTAAAGCAATTGTAAAGTTAAATGTGCCGTTCCAGCCTCCGGAAGTAAGACCGGAAGCTGCAATAGAACCAGTAGCACCCGTAGCCATTTTTGCTTCACCTTCCTCTAATTCTGTTGTATAATTATCTGCTCTGAATTTGGTAGTTTCTTGTGTCACTGTGGCTGTTACATCTTCTTTACCTTTTTGGGTCATGTCAAAAGAAGCAGCTGGTGCAACGGAAATAAATTCGTCACCTGCAATGTCACCGGTACAGGTTACGTTATATGTACCTGATTTTGTTTCACCCGATAGAGTGATTTTTTTAGGAATTGTTACAGTAAAAGTGGAGCCTACTTCGGCATAGACAGATGTTTGTGCTGTTTCATTTGCGGAAATATTTTGTGTTTCATTTACTGCCTCTGTAGAGTTGGTGTAGGCAAAGGTTGGCAAAGCACATACTGCTGCCATAGTAGTAACTGCTGCTAAACTTACAATTTTTTTCATGGTGATTTCTCCTTTGTTTCTACGCATAACGTGGCTTAATAAGTCTGCTCTAACGGGTATATGATTAGGATACTGTGATTTCTGTATCCTGAATTGCTCCATAACATTGAACGTTTGTTTCAACATCATAGGTAGAAATTCGAACTTGTACTTTATGACTGCCTTGTCCAAGAGAATTATAAACGTTCCAATCGACAGCTTTATCCGGTGCAATTCCGTTTGTGAAATAAATCATTTTCGATGTTACTTTGATAACAGTATAAGTGCCGTCTGTATTTGCAATTGACTTATATTCTGTCAAAATATCTGTCACATTGTCGTTGCTGTCTTTCAGTTGATATTCGTTTGTTTCCGAATTATAGTAGTTTTCGTATGTAACGGCGTGACTGTTTATATAGTTCTGTGCTTGCTCGACTGTGGAAAACGTGCCTTCCTGTACGGTATCTAGTGGTTTGGTTATGGTATATACAAAGTTTACTGTATTTTCCGGAGGATTATATAAAGATAGGTACGGTCTGTCTTTGCTGGTAGATACCCGCGCATATCCCGGTATGGACGTATTTTCTTGTGATGAAATGGAGCCTTCTCCATTTAGGTGCTGCTGTCCGTCCCAGTCACTTCCACTTTCCATGAGAAGGGAAGAGGTAGTGGCCGGCACAGATTGTTGCAGTGGCAGTGCTATGGCCAATCCGGTAATCACTCCGCATGCAGCAATACCGCAAGAACTAGCGATGATTGCTCCCATTAAATATGTTTTTTCCAGACGTACAAATTGATTATTTCCAACCGGAATATATCCTTTGACTGAACACATTTTTCCGTCTGTTACTCCAAATTTCTTACCTTGTATGGTGATATAGTTATTATCATTATCTTCCTTTACAGATTTTAATTTGGTGTTGCCGACTACTGTGACTTTGTTTCCACTTTCCTCTACAAATTTTTTGTAGTCCTCAAAGTCATCCGGCTTCAAAATATTAATATCCAGTCCTTTTTTATTAAAATTTGTTATATATTGATTTTCCATTTCAACGTAATTTAAAATCATATTTTAGCTCCTTTCTATTGGGACGGTTCGTCCCAGCAAAATAAAAAAGACATTCTCAAAAATTCAGAATGTCTTTTTCTATGCAATATTTTTATATGTTCGATATAACCAATCAGTTTTTTCTTTAGAGTATGCTTTCAATTTCAATTCTGCTTGCTGTGGGGTTGTGTACACATTCTTATTAATATGCTGCTCTGATAAGTCTTTTAAAATGGATTCATATAGTGTTGTCATTTGTTATTTCTCCTTATTATCTTAATATTTCAGTGTTTCCATCGACATCTATTGACATTACACAGTAACCTTCTTTGCATAGTTCTTCTCGATAGATATAGGTCACCTTACATATGGTTTCTTCTCCTGTAAAAGTACCGTTTTCATATACTTTTAATTTCAAAAAATCTCCTTCATGATATGGTCTGTCGTCTCTGCGAATTTCAAATGTTTTCTTTCCACTTAGAATCGCTTCATAATATTCTTTTCGGATTTTTAATTCATGTATTCCTTCCATAAATTCATTTTTAGAATCAATTAAATAAAAGTCTTTATTCATACATTTATCATGATGTTCTTTCAGATACTTCATTAATTTTTCATGTTCTTGTTTCACATCAAGCATTTATTTCTCATCTCCTTATGTGGTCTCACTATCGGTTGTGAAAGCTTCATGCTTTTTTAGTTCATCCTGTATTTCAATGGTTCCGTCTGTTACGAGCTTGCAAGGTTCTATACCTACAGTCACAGTACCCTCGGTTTTTGTTATATCGGTAATTCTCAATATTATCCACCGGCCTGTAATACGACCGTCTATAGCTTCACTGTAAAAAATCAGGTCTCCGATGAAAGGAGAGTTATGAAAATTTTCTATCCACAATGACACCGGATACTTAAGTTCCCTGTCTCCGTTTATCACTTTTAAAAAATCTTCTTTATCCGCAATCCACGTTAAAATATTCCAACTTTCAGGCGTTCGTTCTTGTATAGATTCCTCTTTTACAATTTTCACAGGAGTGTCTCTCATAAAAAGTAAAATACCGGCGCAAAGTATAATAAAGATAATTGCAATCAATAATTTTAATTGCCAAGAATCAGAAATATTTATATCTACATATCTTAATGTAATAAATAAAAAGAAATTTAAAAGTCCGACTGATAATGTCGCAATGACTGTTTTCAAAGAAAATAGGGGATAATTAAAAAGTAATCTAAAAGGAATTTTGCCTGTCAGATGTTCTTTTTCTCTCAGAATTTTCTTTCCTCCAAAAAAACAAAAAATAGTATACATGAGAATTAAAATAGGGATAAATACAAAAAATCCTATCATCTCTTCCACTTTGATTCATTCCTCCTTGTCTTCAAGATTAGTTATTTCAATAGTATCAACATCTTTAAAAATATAGTTTTTTTCATCAACTGTAAAAGAGTATCCCTCTCCCGATTTCTTCCAGCTGTTGCTTTTTCCTGTGTACTCCAAAAGAAGAACACCATTTCCATATACTTTTACATGTACAGTCTCCTGTGATGAAGTTGAGGTTGCACAGTAGATCAAAAGGACTGCCAAGGTCAAGAAAATAAAGAGGACAAGACCAAATACTGCATCCTCATACCTCTCTTTTCGCAATTCCAACTCTAATTTTTCTTGATTTTTTTCTCTGTCTGTCATCAGTTACTCCTCACAGCATTAGTTGTCCCGTTTCATAGTTCATCCAAAGTGTTTCTGTTCTGATTAAGCCTTGCTCTACCTGATTTGGTTTATATACCTTATTCCATCCTTTTAGCATATCGTTGTATAAATCATTATCATAGCCTGAGATAAGTATTTGTCCTTTGTGCTTTTTTAGTAAGGTAAGCAGCTGCACATGTTCTTCATCGCTCATCTCATAGAGGTATAGATTTCTTTTCCTTGTATTTAGCAGGTAAGGCGGATCAACATAGATAAAAACATCTTCTGTGTTGTATCTATTGATAAGTTCTAAGGCAGGCAGATTTTCTATTTGTGCATTCAATAATCGTTTGTTTGCCTGTATCACTCTTTCAGGCAGTTCTCTCCATTCTTTTGTGGTATGGGGGCTGTTGCTTTGCTGACTGGTTCTAAAACCATTTTTATATAGATTACTACATCCAAATCCCTGCCAGCAGCGTACCGCAAATTTTCTGGCTCTTTCTACATCTGTTTCTCCTTCTTTTATAGAAAATGAGTTTTCATATTCATCACGAGCGTAAGGAGTGAGTTGCAGCAGAGAGGCAAGCTGCTCCGTTTTATCTCTTATCACTTTAAAGTAGTTTACTACTTCTCCGTGTAAATCATTGATGGTTTCAATTTTTACCGGTTCTTTATTGAAAAAGACTGCACCACTGCCAAAGTATGGCTCCAAGTATACTTGATGTGCAGGTATGTAACTGCATATCCATGAAGCCAACCTATTTTTTGCTCCTGGATACTTTAATACGCATTTCATATTTTCACACCTTTCCATGTGTTGTAAAAATAGAAAAGACATTCTATTACAGAATGTCTTAACTTATTTCTGCCGATTTTGTTTTTCAGATCTACAGTTGTGTATATGTAATGATGTTAGAATACCTGTCATGATCATAACATTAACACTGATAATGATAAAAACAGTGATAGGTAAATTTCCATATTCTTTAATCTGTGGACGGGTTTGAATAAAATTTTTTGCCCAAAAATACCACAAAACTGCTGCACATTCCGTTGTTACACATGCCAATATTCTAAAGAAAAATTGGTCGGATAAGCGGTATAGACTTCTTGCGAATTCTTCAAAAATCAGTATGATTAACAGACATGCTGATAGTAATATTATGGTTGATAAAAGGATTTCATATGGTAAAAATGTTTCTAATAGGAAATATATTATTTTCATTCATTTGTGTCATTCCTTCTATTGGTAATATAAAATTCCAAAGCCTCAAATATAAGAAATTTTATATCATCAGGAGAATTATTTTCTTCATTATATATATCATTTGGAATGTAATTCTTTAGTTCATCCAATTTGATTTTTATAACATTATTTTTCTTTGCTTTTTCTTGTGTTTTCTTAGATTTTGGCGGGTCAAAAAATTCAGTCAGTTCTTTTGGAAAATTCCCTTCTTTATCAAGTTGCTTTAAATTTTCTGCTTGGTCTAATGTCATTTTATTTTTATACACCAATAAAAAATTTGATATTTTCTCTTGATTTTCTCTTCTGATATAAGAAAGTTCAACGCCTGATAACATGGATATTGTTTTATTATCAACAAAATCCATTAATGGAGAAATAAGATTATTCAGCGCTATGTATCTTCTAATGCTTCTGGAACTCATTTTACTTTCTTTTTCTAACTTCTGGCCATCTTGTCCAGAAGTTACTGAATGTTCTTTTAAATCAGTTCTTCTCCCCTGCCTGCATAATATCTCATGTCGTTTTTTTAATACTCTTGCGATTTCACTAGGCTTCATATCAGTAAAACCACGTTGGATATTAGTATCAATCATAATAAGTGCGGCTTCATCGTCTGTAACATTTTTAATAATGCATGGAACCTTTTCTACCTTTTCTTTTTTGGCAGCCTCATAACGATGGTGACCTGCTATAATTTCATAATATCCCGGAACATCTGAATATTCACGTACAATGAGTGGCATTAAAATCCCTTTTTCACGAATACTTTCTCTTAAATCATTTACTTTATCTTCCTGAATATGAAAGTCATGATTTTGTGCATGGTTTAGAAGTTTTATCGGAAGAGAAACAATCGATTCAGAATTTTCTGTTCTTGACCCTTCTAAGGTTTGTCGATATGCCTCTTCTGGCGTTGGAATACTAGGTTGTATTTGTAAAGAGAATTTAGCCATTTGATAAACTCCTTTCCATAATTTTATTGACAATGTTCATATAACTCTGTCCCACATCAGATTTTGGATATTTAATCAGGCTTTCTCTGGTTATACTGCTTTGTTTCGCTTCTGTTCTCAGTGGTATATAATCTTCAAAAACATATTCTCCATAACTAGTAACCAATGCTTCTTGTACGGCATGGGATACATTCGTCTTTTTTTGATACATTGTGATAAGCATTCCGAGAATATATTTTTTTATGTCCTGTGTTTGTTTGATTTGTTGGAGTTTATCTAACATATCACTGACTCCTTCGTAAGCCAATGGGTCTGATTGTACAGGGATAAGCAGCTTATCACAGCATTTCAATATATTTGAAACCAGTAAATCCAAAGAAGGCTGACAGTCGAATATAATATAGTCGTAGTTCTCCGAAAAATACGGTTGTTTAAAGATACGGCTTAATACGTTTTGACTATCGTTGTCTAATCCCAATATCATAATTGCACCGGACATAATCCTTGTAGATGGTATATAATCTATATTTTCAGTTTGATTCTTACGAATAAAATCTGAGTAATTATTTGTTTTCGCTCCCGATACTTCTTGGTAAATTAAATCGCTGAGTGTTGGTTTGCTGTCAGGTGTAAAACCAAGCCATCGGCTTAAATGATTCTGCGGATCAGCGTCAATCAGTAATACACGTTTTCCTACTTTTATAAGTCCTGCTCCTATGTTTAATGTGGTAGTTGTTTTTCCCACGCCGCCTTTTTGGTTTGCTACTGAAATTATCATAATTTTAATTCCTTTCTTCTGCTTTTTTAAACTCTTTACAAAGTTTTATTAATCCTTCTGCGCAGCCATTATCCCAATTTTCTACCAGCTTCTTTTCTGCACTGGTTAATTCATCGCGCCATTCTTGCGTCCATTCTTCGTTGGTTTCTGACGACCATAATTCATATAATTCCGTTTCTCTTTCTTCTGATATAATCATAATTTATTCTTCCTTTCATTTATCGTTTTGTTTCATTTAAGATTTCCTTTAAGCATATCGTACCTGACGATAAAAATTTATTTATGTCATTATCAACTGATACGATTTCATTTCGATTCATATTGGATTCAAGTTGCACGATTCCCTTTTCTCCTGTATCAAGATTGTGATATTCCCAATTAAATTTATTTGAATTACCTATACCAACTAGCCTTTCTTTTAACACTTGCATGTTATGACCACTTCCTTTCAATGCAGTAAAAAGAGAAAAGACATTCTTTTTTAGAATGTCTTTTCTCAAGTATATTATATCCAATAAAATCTACTTAAATTTTCTATTTATAAAAAACTTTGTAATATATGCATAAAAATACAAGCGATTAAGACAATAAAATATGTTATTTTTACAAACATCTTTATTTTTTTATCATATCTGGTATTATTTATTGTAAGGATTGGAAGGAGAGATAAAATGTTTTATTTAAACGAAAATAATACTTTTAGTGAATGGGGAAACTATTATTTACATCAGATACAACCCAATATATCTTTAAATTACCATAAAAGTTTAATATGTAATTTAAATCATGCTAACAAATTTATTGGAAATATCCCTATGAATCAAATTAAAGCTCACCATATCGATGACATGTTATCATCTTTGGCACAATTTAGTCCTACTATTAATAAACCTTTGGGAAAACGAACACTAAAATACATTCGTAATCTCATTAGTAGAATATTTGAATTTGCTATCGAAAATGATATTTTATTGCGGAATCCTGCTAAGGGTAGAAAAATTCCTAAAAAAGCTGTTATAACTGAGTTGCGCTCATTAAACCAAACAGAGCAACATTTAGTTTTTATTACCAAACAACATAAATTGTATATTACTTCTCTTATATTTATGTTAGCCGGATTGCGGAGAGGAGAATTGATTTGCCTAGAATGGTCTGATATAGATTTTGATAACTGTGAAATTATCATTAATAAATCTGTATACGAAAATAACAATAAATTCATAATACAACATCAAGCAAAAACTGACCTAAGTCTTCGACGTATTAAAATTCCTCTTTTTTTATTAAAATTACTAAAACAAAGCAGCCAATATACTAATAGCCGATATATTTGTTCCAATTCACAAGGAAATATACATACTCCTAGTTCATGGAGATCAGCATGGAAGAGCTATATATCCAGCATTAATGAAAAGTATTGGAGTATTTTAAAGGGACAGGCTGTAAGTAAATTTAATCCAAAAGGATTAAAACAAATCATATACTTTACCCCTCAAATGCTCCGACATACATATGCTACTTTATTATATCTATCCGAAGTAGATGTAAAAACTGCTTCTCATTTACTCGGTCATTCTAATGTCATAACTACTTTGCAAATATATACGCATATCCAAAATAGTATGTTAACCCTCTCCATTACTAAATTAGATGAGTATCTTTCAGAACAATTTAAATCCGTTGTCTCTCATACATCTATAGCCATATAACTTTCACATTATTCTATTCTAAAACCTTCTACTCTTAATTAATTATGTATACAGATAATTACGACTATTGTCTCCAAAACCACGTGCCGAGGGTTCAAGTCCTTCTGCCCCTGCCAAAAAGTAGATCTGTATTTGAATACAGATCTACTTTTTTATTTTTATAATTAATGCAAAATTTACTATTTTTTATAGTTTTTTGTAAAAAGTATGGATTTTTCCTAAAATCGGATTGACTTTTTGTAAAAATAAGGTATAATATTCCTATAGCTTCCATAAAAGTATATTATAAGAAAGTATGGATTAAATTATGAAAAAGATTAAAAAAATCTCAGTAACAATTGTAGTTGGACTAGTCTTAGTATGTGCTTTAGCGACCTCAGTATTCGCTAGCAGTTACTCATCAACATTAAGCTTCAATACTACTCTAAATGGTGCCAAAAGATATTTTGATGGACAAAGTATTGGCATGTCTATGACAGTAAATAATGATGGCACCAATGCAAGCTTTAATGCTGGATTGTGGAGACACTATTGGTATGGAAGCTCTTTTGTAGGCTCTGCTAATTACTATGGTGGATGGAATGATAATCGCTGGAGCAATGCGGGTCCTGGCGACTATAATTTTTATTTTGCTAAAAATAATCCAGATAATGCTGCCGCTTATAATGCTTGGTTTAATTCTAATAATGTATACATGTATAATTATTAATTTAGCCCATAAAATTTAATATTTTAATTATGAAACGCTATTTTAAATCAATCTAAAAATTTAAAATAGCGTTTTATTATGAGGTGTACTATGATTTCTTCTGTTATAGTTTATATAATTTCTAGTATTATATTTATCATATCTTTACTTTTATTATATTTTAAAAAAAGTGACATTACGTTTATGTTTCGCTTTGCTTTTTTTTGGATTATAATTACTATTTCCATTGCAAGCCTATTCTTTCCCCTATATTACCAAAAAGAAGCTATCAGTCAAGGTGTATATCCAGCCAAAATACAAAGTTTTGAGTTTTTTTCTGAATTACGGAAAATACTGGAATGGTCTTACCCAGAGAACTTACCTATGTTTTTAAAGCAATATATATTTTCTTCTGTTGTACCTATGATATGCATTGGTGTCTTACTTGGTTTTCTAATTAAAATGAATGTTCGAACATGGACAAATTTTTTCCTAATTAGTTTTCTAGTATGTTTGTTTGTTGAATTTTTAAAACTATTTGTGTGTTTTGTATTTCAGTCATGGTATTTAACTGTAACTCCTGAGGATGCAATATATTTATTGATTGGATGCATAATAGGATCCATTATCTTATGTATCATTAGAAAAATCCTAGGAAAATTTCAATACAAAAATAGTATCATGATAGGATTTAAAAATTCAATATGTCTCAGAAGTAAACGAAAAATGATTCCTGAGGCATCAGAAAAGGTGGATATATAATGCCGTACATTAAACTTGAAAATATATATAAAAAATATAAAGCAGGAGCAATAACAGTGAATGCTTTAAATGGAATTAATTTAGAAATTAATCAAGGTGACTTTATTGCCATTACAGGTAAGTCTGGTGGCGGAAAAACAACACTTTTAAATCTGCTTGGTGGTTTAGATACTCCAACAAAAGGCAGAATACTGTTTAAAGAAAAGAATTTAAACAAATATAAAGATTTATCTAAGTTCCGAAGACAAAATGTTGGGTTTATCTTTCAATTTTTTAATTTAATTCCTATTCTGACAGTAGAAGAAAATATATGTTTACCTATGATAATCAGCGGAAAAAAAGTATCTAAACAGGAATTGGATCAAGTAATAGGACAATTGCATTTAACGGAAAAAAGGTATATGCTTCCATCACGTTTATCAGGAGGGCAGCAGCAAAGAGTTGCTATTGGAAGAGCCATTATATCTAAACCGAATATTTTATTGGCCGATGAACCTACAGGTAATTTAGATTCTGAGAATACTGAAAATATTATTCACCTGTTAGAAAATTTGAATCGTTCAACAGGACAAACAATTATTATGGTTACACATGATAATGAACTTGCCAAACGATGCAGCAAAAGAGTTGAGCTCAGTGATGGTAAAATTGTGAAGGTGAGCCTATGAAAAAAACGATTTCTCATAGTCTTGTCCCTTTTTTTGCATGGAGACAATGTATCAGAAATAAACGCAATTTTACCTTAACAATGATTGGTGTAACCATTTCTATCGCTCTTCTGATTATCAGCATTACAACAAATAACTATACTCTAGAAAAACAAATTGAAACTACCAAACAAACTACAGGAGATTGGCACATTGCATATTTATTGGAAGATGAATCTGCAAAAGATAATTTAAAACAAATAAATGGAATTAAAGAAGTATATCAATGTTTCTATATTCCCAATATTCAAGACAGTAAATATTCTGAATCTTTCTATTTTTTAGGAATTACTGATAGCAACATAACAAATTTTATCCATTTAAATCAGGGACAATATCCTACAAATAGTTCAGAAATTATTGTACCTGATTGGTTCATCCATAAATATAATATAAATCAGCTTCCAGCCAAAATGAATCTGTCCGGTTCGGAATACAGTATTGTTGGTACGGTTGATTCAGATTACAATACTACAAAAGATTCAGTTCCCTTATATATGTCCCTAGAAAAAAACCAAAATTTAATACCGTATGGAACTGCCACTTTACCATGGGGTACTGACACTAGCGCACTAAATAACACTGATATTAATACTTCTGTTTTAATCTCTTTAGAGAATAATGCCAATTTAAAACAAGTAATTTCAGATATTGAAACGAATGTACAGGGTATAAAACGTTATAAAATACATGATATATATAGTATTTATCAAAATACAGATGATACAAACAACGATTCTTATCCTATTTTTAATGGTAATTTAATTGGTTTGCAACATATTAGCGGTTCAGGCACTTTAGAAACCTCTGGCACATATGCAGCTATTAACCGGTTAAATATTATCTATATATGTATTATCATAGCGCTGAGCGCCGCACTCATTTTTACTTTTCTAAATATTCAAAAAGATGCACTCATTCACCAGTTTGGCATATTAAGGTCAATGGGCTGTACTTGCGGAAAGGTAATTGCAATTCAACTACTCAATATTATATTTATTTATTTTATTTCCCTACCTATTGGAAGCATATTAGGTTATTTGTTATCAGGCAGTTTGATAGGATTTGATTATTTAAGCATAACACCTATTATGATATATGGTTTTATTTTTAATCTCATTTGTTTGTTAATTCCAAGCCTACTTATATCTTTATTTATTATTTTTAAAGACCCTATCTCCTCTATAAAAAAGCAAAGCACACAAAAATTAATAGGTAAATCGCAAATAAAACATTCGACAATGATTAAAAATAAAATACCATTTGCATTTTATATAAAGTATGCATTTAGGAATATTCTAACTCATAAAATGCGCTTTATTTACGCCGCTTTATCTATTACACTTTTATTTTGCTTATTTACTGTAACCATGACACAAATAAACCTGTATTATATAAAAGGAGATCAGAAAACAAAATATAATTATGATTTAGCCATTACAATCTCTGCTAACGCTGAACAACCAGAACAAAATCTTCTGTCAGAATTAAAAGATGATCCCGAAATTGATGAGATTATGGCTCCGACAGGATACTTGGTAGAAATAAATCACCAGGGTCCTCTACAACAGGGCTCTTTAATTACAGAAGTAGAAAACAACAAATTTACTGATTTATATCGACAAATACTGTCCATCTCTCAATTTCCAAATTTCACTGAAAATAATTGGTTAGATTCCGGAGTATTAGGGTGTCAAGATGATGAATTAAATTATTTGGAGCAACATTTAATAGAAGGCAGTATTGAACCCCTAATACAAAACCAACCTTATGTTCTTATACCAAAATATCTTGAACAATACCAAAATACAAATATAGAAATGACTACATTAGAAATTGGAGATAAATTAACCATAAAGTTAGCACAAGACAGTGAAAATCCATCTAATCCTGAATTTGTAAAAGAAAAAACGTTTATTATCGCCGGTTTTATTGATATTAATCCTTTTGAAACATTTAATGGAGCTTCTAATCAACTATCCATTATTATGAATACAAAACAATTACAGGATTTGGTTTATCCTGAAATAGGAAAAATTTATATAAAAACAAAGCCAAAACATTTTGACAGTGTATTAAGTAAAATTCAGTCCTACATATACTCAAAAGATGGATATCGTATTGAAAACCCACGAGAAGATAGTTTCCAGATTGAAATGAAAAAAAGGGAATCATCAAATGAATTGCGTAATACATTAATAATCATAGTTGCCACTGCAATTGTTATATTAATTGGTCTATGTAATTTGTTAGTCATACAAATTTTACTGCGTCGGCCAGAAATAAAACTATTAAGAATCGTAGGTTTGTCTGCAGGAGCAATTCGTTCTATTTTTATAATTGAAACTTTATTCTTTAACTTATTTGGTATCTTATTAGGTATAGTATTGTCTATTGTTATAATTAAACAGATTTCGTTTGATTTTCTGCTAAAAAATCTTATTTTTATTCCCTGGGGAATTTGGATTGCAGTTGCATTAATCATTATCCTCATTTGTATCACATGTACAATTCTTTCATTAATATTTTTAGAAAAATCTTTGAAAAAACAGCAATAGAGTTTTATTATACAATAAAATATTGTGGTTAAAAATTAAATTTTTTCGTTCTTTTAAAATAAGGAATCCGGCTGTTTTAACAGCCGGATTCCTTATTTTTATTCCAAAGAAACAGATTGACTGCACTGCACTGTAATAGCCGTATTTCTCCATCGAAAACATTTATAGTAGATAAATAAACTAAAGGCAGTAGCAGCCCATGTAATTGGATAAACAATTGCAATTGCCTGAACACTATTCCATAACGGAACAACAATGGCCAATAAAACAACTCGCAATATACACAAATTACTAATTGATATTACCATAGGAATAATAGAGGCACCTGCCCCTCGAACAGTACCCGATAGTACTTCTATTGCAACATATATAAAGTAAACAGGAGCTGTAATCATAAGAATCTGTATGCCGCATTGAATCACTTCAAGTTCTGAATTAAACATTCTAAATAAATAATAACGGCTCAACAGTACAATTGTACTGACTGCGATTGTACAGCCCATACCCAACAAAAGACCTATTTTTACCCCCTTTTTGACACGCTTTAATTGTCCCGCTCCGATATTTTGCCCAACAAATGAAGTCATCGCCTGACCAAATGCCAAAATAGGCAAATACATAAAGTTCTCTACTTTAAAATAAGCAGTAAATGCAGCCATTGCATCTTGTCCAAAACCATTGATATAAAATTGAACTACCATATTGGATATGGTTAAAAGTGAAGATTGTATACCTGCAGGAACTCCTAATTTCACAATGCGAATCATTTGTTTTTTATGTATACGAAGTTTTTTCAGATAAATACGGTATTCTCTTTTTGTACTGAATAAATGAACGATGATAAGAACTGCGGATAATGTCTGAGAAATTGTCGTTGCCCATGAAGCACCTGCTACCCCCCATGAAAAAACCACAACAAACAGCCAGTCAAGAAACACATTTAATATTGCACCGGACGCTAAATAGATCAGAGGTCTTTTTGCATCACCATATGCCCTTAAAACTGCACTTCCCATGTTGTAAAGAACCATTGGCAGTATGCTGATAAAGTAAATACGAATATAACGAACGGAGAGCTCAAAAATTTCTTGCGGCACTCTTAACCATTGTAGTATGAACGGTGCAAAAAGTAATCCTGCAATGGTAAGAATGATACCCCCTATGCCGGCCAAAGTTACTGCCGTGTGAACAGAATCCTGCAAATTTTTATAGTCTCTTGCCCCATAATATTGAGCAACCACAACACCTGCACCTACTGAAATGCCTGTAATAAAACCTACCAGACAAGTAAGCAACAAACTGCTTGAACCCACTGCTGCAGAGGCACTCTTGCCAACATAATTCCCTATAAAAATTAAATCCACAGCATTGTATAAAAGTTGAATAAAACTGCTTCCCAATAATGGAAGGGCAAACCAAATAAGCGCTTTGCTGATGCTGCCATTTATGAGCAAATCTTGTTTACTGCATCTCTGCTTCATTTGTAATAATCCTCCCATTTATAAGCCAAAACCTAATTTATTTATAATTTATTATATCGCAATGATTGTAATTTTTGATAGACAATTTTATTGCCAATGTCTAACTTATTTGATTAAATTTTCTCAATGAATAACCCCTTTGTATTTCTGTAATAAAGATAGAAATACAAAGGGGGTCTCCGATAGAGTCTATATAATAATTACAATAGGTAAAATGATTCTATAAATACAGGATTAAAATTAACATATCTTTCTTATTTTCGTTTTCTATTTGAAACTATGACAATATTTCTATATAATATAGAAAAAAGCTATGAGAGGTTCTTTATGACCATACAACAACTAAAATACGTAATAAAAACTGTAGAGTGTGGTTCTATTACAGAAGCTGCCAGACAACTTTTTATTTCTCAACCCAGTTTATCAGCAGCCTTAAAAGACATCGAAACCGAGTTTGGTATTGAAATTTTCTATCGTACTTCCAAAGGAATATCTTTGTCCCCTGATGGCATTGAATTTCTGTCTTATGCACGCCAAATTGTAGAACAAGCAGAACTGATGGAGCAAAGATATACCAATAAAAAGCCTTCTAAACAGCTTTGCTCTGTTTCTACCCAGCATTATGCGTTTGCCGTCAATGCTTTTGTCAATTTGATTTCTTCTCTTTCTGCAGAAGAATATGAATTTACATTGCGTGAAACCAGAACATATGAAATTATTGATGATGTCGCAAATTTTCGTAGCGAAGTGGGGATTCTGTATTTGAGTCATTTTAATGAAAAGATATTAAAAAAAATGCTGATCGAAAAACATCTATCCTTCATCCCCTTATTTGAAGCAGAACCGCACGTCTTTATCAGTTCTGCTCATCCTTTATCCCACTGTTCGGAAGTCTCACTGGAAGATTTATCAGAATATCCTTTCTTGGCGTTTGAGCAGGGAACTTACAATTCATTTTACTTTTCAGAAGAAATTTTAAGCACAGAACCTCATAAAAAAACGATTCATGTCAGTGATAGAGCCACTCTGTTTAATCTCCTGATTGGTCTAAATGGGTATACTATTTGTTCAGGTGTGCTGAACAGCAATTTAAACGGCGATAATATTATTTCCGTTAAACTAAAAACCAACGAAACCATGAAAGTTGGAATTCTGATTCACAAAAAGGCTCCCCTCAGTTCTATGGCTATCGATTATATCAAAGAATTAAAAACATTAATCGCAGCGGACGGTTATACGATACTAAGCTAATTAGGATTGATACTCTTTTCTTAGCTGTACCGCAGCTTGTACCATATGCTCCAAACTCGGTTTTGTTTCAGCCGTACCTCTGGTCTTCAAGCCACAGTCAGGATTTACCCATAGTTTTTCTTTTGGAAGCTTCTCCAGCATCAAATCTAAAACTTGTTTTATCTCTTCTACAGATGGAATTCGTTCGGAATGAATGTCGTATACACCGGGACCTACTTGAGTTTGAAAATGATTTTCTTGTAAGGCATCAAGAATAGCAAGATTAGAACGCGACGCTTCAAACGTAATCACATCAGCATCCATATCGTCAATTGCTGAGATAATGTCCGTAAATTCGCTGTAACACATATGCGTATGTATTTGTGTTTCAGGTTTGACTCTGCTGTGAACCAAACGGAAAGCCGGAATGGCCCAGCTGAGATATGCTTCCTTCCACTCAGATTTTCTCAGCGGAAGTTTCTCTCTTAATGCAGCTTCATCTACTTGAATGACTCGAATACCGTTTGCTTCTAAGTCCAACACTTCATCACGAATGGCTAAGGCAATTTGATAAGCACATTCTTTTAAAGAAATATCCTCTCTTGGAAAAGACCAATTCAAAATGGTCACCGGTCCTGTAAGCATGCCTTTCATTGGTTTATTTGTTAAGCTTTGTGCATATACAGACCATTCTACTGTCATAGATGTTTCCCTGGAAATATCTCCCCAAATAATAGGCGGCTTCACACAACGTGTGCCATAAGACTGTACCCATGCCTTTTCCGTAAACAAAAAACCATTCAAATATTCTCCAAAATACTCCACCATGTCGTTGCGTTCATATTCGCCATGTACCAATACATCCAAGCCTATATTCTCTTGCAGCTTTACACATTCGGCAATTTTATCTCGGTTAAATTGTACATACTGTTCTTTTGAAATTTCTCCCGCTTTGAATGCTTTTCGGTTTAACTTTACATCAGATGTCTGCGGAAAAGAACCTATTGTAGTCGTTGGGAACAATGGCAGATTCAAAACTTCTTTTTGTATTTGTTCACGTACTGCAAATTCAGGTAGTCTGACAAAATCGCTGTCTTGAATAGATACGATACATTCTTGCACTGCATGATTGATTCCACTTCTTGCCCGGCTGAACAATTGACGATTTTGCAAAAATTTCTCTGTCTGATAAGTATCTTCTTCTAAAATTTCTTTTAGTTCTTTTAATTCCTTTAATTTTTCTTCGGCAAACGCAAAGTACCTTTTATAATCTTGGGAAAGTTTGTTTTCATGTTCCAATGTATATGGTACATGCTGCAACGAACAAGAGGTACTTAATACAATTTCATTGCAATAGGTCTGCAAGGTTTCTATCAAGCTACAAGTTTTCGCATACTCATTGCGCCAAATATTTTTTCCGTTTATAACGCCTGCAAACAAAATTTTATCGGCTGGAAAGCCATAAGTTTGGATTAACTCCAGCGATTTTACTCCTTCAACAAAATCCAGACCCACACCATCAAAAGGAAGCGAACAAACCTCTTGATAGCAGTCACGTATATCTCCAAAATATGTTTGCAGCAACACATGAACAGAATGTTTAACTGACAAAATTTTGCTGTAAATTTGATGAAACAGCGCTATATCTTCTTTAGATAAATCTCGCACCAAGTACGGCTCATCGAACTGAATCCACTGGGCTCCAATCGAATGAAATTTTGTTAAAATGTCCATATATGCAATGACCATATCATCAATCACATCTTTTTGTTTTCTGTTCCCTGAGAATTTTAATAATTTCAGCAAAGTAAAGGCACCCAAGATAACAGGCTTTGTTTCTATCCCCAGCTCTTTCGCTTCCAAATATTCATCAAACGCTTTTGTGCCGCACAGACGTATTTCCGCTTCATCGTCCAATTCAGGGACAATATAATGATAATTTGTGTGAAACCATTTTTTCATAGCCAATGCTTTTACATCACCATTTTCTCCTTGATATCCCCTTGCCATTGCAAAATAAGTATCCAACGGAGATAACCCTAGCTTCTGGTAACGGGCCGGTATGATATTTAGAAGTACTGCGGTATCCAGTGTTGTATCATAAAACGAAAAATCATTGGATGGAATAAATTCAATACCATGTTCCAACTGCGTTTTCCAATGTGTCTTACGTAATCTATTGGCTGTTTGTTTTAACTCTGTTTGCTCTATGGCATGTTTAAAATAAGCTTCACTTGCAAACTTTAATTCTCTTAAAGTACCTATTCTCGGATATCCTACTACTGATAACTTCATATTTATATGTCCTTTCTGTTATTTTTTTCATTATAACACGCGGACTTTATGACAAAGTAATACTGATATTTGATAGATAACCATAGTATTATACTATGGTTATTATTTTTTGATTATTTAATGTTAATATAAATAACAATATAACTGACATTTGTATTGTTAAATATGTAAATATCAAGCACAAAAGGAACAAAATTACAGTCATTTGTATTAAAATAAAAACGGCGTCAAAGGCGCCATTTTCTTCTGTCTGATTCACTTCTGACCTATCTGACTGATTGCATGTAAGCAGGATTCACAAATACAAATACTTTTATGATGAATGACCATATGGTTTAACTGTTCAACGTGTGAACAAAATACACATTTTTTGTCAATCGGATGCAGTATCATACGAGCGCCCTCTAATTCCAGGGAAAATTCATCAGGATTACCTAATTTTTGTCTGATAGTAGAAGGCAGCATTACTCTGCCAAGATTGTCCAGTTTTTCCGTATACAATAAGCTGTCCAGTTCAAAAAAGGAAATGGATTTATGATGTTCCACAGCATAATCAATCACTTCTTTTACAAGATCGGGCTGACCATCCCATAATGCAATAATATGGTCGCATTGCTCGCAGAATTGTTCTATTGCTTGTTCCTTATTTTCACATTCAGCCAAATTTTTTGTAACAAAGCGAATTCGATTTACATCTGCATATTGAACAATACTTTGATTTAAATGCTCCGGCACTGAAGATATTACCTTTGTAGTATTTTTGGGTATTAATTTTGCAAAATTTATTTTTTGAAAGCTTGCGGAAGATATAATTGCCACCTTCATTGAAATCTATCCTTTCAATACGTGAATGTACAGTAATTATAATCTATTATCACTGGATTTTCAATCATATTTATTGTAAAAAATATACTATTACTGTAATAACTGTAAGTAATATTTTGAACCTGTTATGATTAACCTAATAATGATAGGTGGTGAATCAATATGGAATTACATGAAATTTTGTCAACATTGAGAGAAGAAAAAGACATGAAACAGCATGAAGTTGCAGAAAAAGTTCACGTTACAAAATCAGCTATTTCCAGTTATGAAACAGGTTCCAGCCAGCCTTCATATTCTGTTCTTGTTGCGCTTGCTGACTTATATGACGTTAGTGTAGATTTTCTATTGGGAAGGACACAAATGAGACTACCTTTTCATAATTTTGAACAAGGTTTTAAAACAGAAACAGGTGTATTTCCATTAAATTCATTATATAATCTATCCAGTACAAATAAAGATTTAATTGCAAAACTTGTAATTATGTTATATGAAAATGAACAGTATCGAAAAAAACGAAAAAATAATAAAAACAGTTAGTCGAACATTAAAATAGAAAAACCGCCCAATCATATCAAAGGGGCGGTTTTCTTTATGTTTGTCTAATCCATATAACTCTGTACAGAACGATCTACTAAATCCGCTCTGTGCTCAAAAAAACGATTCAGCAAATAAAATGCCATAACACATAATAAAATACAAATGCCGGGAGGTAAGTACCAATTAAATATTCCCCTGGAAAATCCTCCTCGTTTAAAAGCAAAATTAATCATGCCTCCCCATGTAACATGAGTGGTATCTCCCAGACCCATAAAACTTACCGAAGCTTCTGTAAGCATACATTGTCCCACAGATAAAATATATTTTGCCCATATGACATCTGATACATTGGGCAAAATATGTTTCAGCATAATACGCCATTTGGGTACACCCAATGTTTGTAATGATTCTATAAAAGGAGCGCATTTTACTTGCTTGGTTTTGGCTCTGACAGCTCTTGCGGTTGAACACCATCCCAACAAAGAGATGGACAGAATAACATTTTGAACTCCTGCCCCCAGGTATGCAGCCAAGATAATCGTCATGGGAAGCATGGGAATTAACAAAAATATATTAATAAACCCATTTATCACTTCTCCTAACCACCCTTGGAAATAACCTGCGGCAATCCCTACCAGTACTCCTACAGCCAGTGAAATAAATGCAGCGGTAATTCCTACAAGCATAGTGGTAGACGCCGCATAAATCAATTCTGATAAAATATCATATCCCATATCATTGGTTCCCAACCAATGGACAGCACTCATAGGCGCCCAAGGTTCAAACATGTCTTTCGGAGAATATGGAGCAATCCACTGTGGAAAAAAGGAAAACAATGCAAATATAAGCATAATAACCGCTCCTATGATAACGGAAGGCGTCATCCATACCAAATATTTTTTATGTTTCATTGTTCACACCAAACCTTTGCCTAGGATCAACCAATATACAAATAACGTCTGTTAATATGTTCCCCAATATCACTAAAAGAGCAATAAAAAAGAAACAACCTTGTAGCGTAGGATAATCCCGAAAAACAGCTGCATCATAAATCAGGCTTCCCATGCCATGAATGGAAAAAATAACTTCTGTAATCATGGAACCCGAAATTAAAAAACCAAGATTTAAGCCTACCATAGCAATGAATGATTGGCATACATTTTTAAAAATATGAATAAAACGAATACGATTGGTGGATAATCCCCTTGCCTTTGCATATATCACATATTTTTCTTCTTTCGCAGCAGCCACAGAATTGCGTACAAGCAAATATTTATTAGGAGTGGATACCAGCGTTACGGTTAAAATAGGCAAAATTAAATGCCAAACGCGGTCCCAAAAGGAAAAAAAGCTGTTTGATGAAGCATTGGTAGAAGTTAATCCGCCCAAAGGAAATATATCCAGTTGAAAGCTAAACACCGTAACTAACATCATGGCGAGTAAAAAAGTAGGAACTGCATCCAGAACAATAAAACCGGTTGTAATTCCACTATCTAATTTTGTATTTTTACGGTAACCCATAATGGTACCTAGTACCAAAGCCAAAAGAGACGATAATATTAATGCAGGAATTGCAATCATTAACGTAGAAGATATCCTCTTTTTCAATAAATTACTGACGCTGTCATTATTATGATAGGAAAACCCCAAATCACCTTGAAGCAAATGAAGGAGATAATCGCCAAATTGTTGCCCTAACGGTTTATCTAACCCCAGTTTTGTTTCATACTCCTTCATTTTCTCTTCACTCATCGAAGATTCATCTTGACCGGTCAGCATCAATACAGGATTGCCCGGCATAATTCTGGGAAGGAAAAAATTAATTAAAATTACAACAAATAAACAAATCATACTGCTGATAATACGACGTATGATCTGTTTTCTGGAACGTATCAATAAAAATTCCCCTCCTTATTTTTCCGAGATTGTCCTGTTTTCCAATTCATTACCGCCATATGATAAGTAATGTCATCCGTACACATTCCATTTTCGGAATTCTCAGATAAGTACGTGTAAATGATATCGTGATGTTTGGGTTGGTTGTATCCAAAAATATCAAAATAAATCCGGTACCGTTCCACAGCTTCTTCCAGCGGTATCACAGAATGTGACGCAGAGTGAAAAAATTGTATATTGGGGTATCTGCCCAATACATAAAGCAAATGAAATTGATATATGATATCCGGCGACAATCCTTTCAGCGGTTGGTCGGTAAGCTGCATTCTCAATTCTTTTCTCAGTCTTGACGATGAATTTTTGACGACCGAGACCAAACAGCAATGATTTTTAGACAAACGTTCAAATTTCATCAAACTTTCATAATCACAAATAGCAGGACACATTGACGCAAAGACAAAATCATATTGTTTACTTTCAGGTAAATGTTCAAATAAAGACTGACGATACGTAATATTTGTAATTTTTTCTTTCTCTGCGCGTTGTTTCAAAACACATAGCATTTGTTCTGACATATCCACAGCGGTAACATGTTGATAATTCGCAGCAAGATTTAATGTGTATTCTCCTGTTCCGCATCCTATCTCCAACACTTGACACTCTTTTGAGTTTTCTTCTTGTGCATTTAACATGGAAATGATTTTTTGTGTTATATTATTGCTCTCATTGATGTTCTGGTGTTTGGCAATGTGATTCCAGTAAATATTCCATTTAGAATACTGCTCCATTCTCTCTTTTTGGGTACAACCAATTTGCTCTGAAAGCAAATCAGAGATTGCTTCTATATTAGATTTCATACCTATATTCTCCCAATAAATAAAGGGACGTGAACAGTAATTACGCTGTATCACATCCCAAACGTTCTATTCTGTTACTTCTTTTGTGATGGAATACCATGTATCCATATTTAATAATCCAAAGGTACCGTCAACGGTAAAATTATCATATTCACTGTTATATGCTTGTATAAATTGGTCCCAATACATTGGAATTGCAGGCACATTTTCTGCATAATAACGCTGTACATCCGCTACCAAATCAGCATATTCGTCACTGTTAGACGTTCCCATTTTATCAGCCAACTCCTGAAAAGCAGAATCATTCACATTTGCCATACCTGTTTTGGAACGGCTATCCATATAAGGAACACCTGCACCCTGTTTCATAACCATTCCCCAAGGCGTAGCACGTGTCAGCATGGCTACATGGCCGCGTTCTTGTTCCGAAATAGTCCTGAACTGTGCGGTATCTACTGATTTTTGAACTACTTGAATCCCAACTTCTTTCAAATTAGCAGTAATCAATTCTGCCATTCTGGCGTAGGTAGGTTTATCGGTTCTGACTAAAATTTCTAATTCCAAATCTTTGCCATTGTATTCTAAAATTCCGTCTTGGTTAGAATCTTTGGCTCCCGCCTGTTCTAAATACTGTTTTGATTTTTCTATGTCTCTTGTTAGCTGCTCTGTATCAATATATCCAAAGGAACCTTTTGGGATAATGCCAAAATTACCTGTGGTTGCATATTCTGTACCAAATAATTTAGCCATTTGTTTGTAATCAATGGCATATGCAATTCCTTTTCTGATATCTGCATTGTTAACGGGCTCAGCCTGGGTATTAAAATACATTAAAGTGATACCGGTGTCCGGAACAACTTGCAGTGTAATATCTTTATTGTTCTCCAATTTTTTTGCTTCGTTTGCGTCAATTCCGTTGGCATAGAAATAAACCATGTCAATTTCGCCTTTTTCCAAAGCCATATATAACGTATCTGTATTTGCATATAATTTCACGATAATCTTATCTACATTCGGTTTTCCGTCAATGTAGTTTTCATAAGCTTTAAATTCCAAGGTGCCGGCACTTTCATCAAATTTTACAAATTCATAAGGACCGTTTCCAATGGCTGATTTCTCATCTGTAAATGTTTCCAAATCTGTTACATCTTTAAAGATATGTTCCGGAAGAATACGGAATGTAACCAAATCAATCGGTAGTCTTGCATTTTCTGTTTCTGATACAAACTCTACTGTTTGGTCATCTACAACACGAATTGTGTAATTCGGAAACGTATTCTGCAATTCTGCTGTAAACTTCACATCTTGTGCTGTAACAGGTTCTCCGTCATGCCAAGTCAACCCTTTACGCAGCTGAAATGTCCACGTTTTATTATCCTTTGTTTCAAAGCTTTCAGCCATGAACGGCTTTAAATCTCCATTTTCATCTTGTTTTACAAGCGCCATATGTGTCAATGTACCTGACAATACATCAAAATCATATGTCTCTCGACTAATAGAGGTAATCTTCATTGTGGTACCAATCACCATTGTGTCAATTTGTTTTGTTGTGTCGGCTGCTCCACTTACAGTCGGTTCATTCGATGCACTTGAAGTATTCTCTTGCGTTCCGCACCCTGCAAATACGGCAATACATAAAACTGCTGCCATGATGAATGAGGGTATTTTCCATTTTCCTTTCATTCTTTACTCCTCCAAAATTAAATAATTTATGTAAATCACTCAAAGTGTTTACGTACCTTTCATTAAACTGAGCATACCATTTTGCAAACCATAAACTTTACTGCAAAATGCTTTTACCAAAGGAAAATTGTGCGAGATAAAAATAAAGCTTACATTTTGTTCTTTTATCAATCTTTTATAAATTTGTATCACTTGTGCCTGTGCGGAAACATCCAACATAGATGTGGATTCGTCTGCAATAATCAATTCGGGTGATACTGCCAATGCTCTTGCAATTACAACACGTTGCGCTTGCCCTCCTGAAATTTGACCGGGATAACGAGTAAAGATGTCATGATTCAATCTGACAGAATGCAATAATTGGTAAGCGCATGTTTGAGCCTGTTTTTTCTGTTTGACCAATTTATGTACAAATAAAGGTTCCATAATGCTGTTTCCAACTTTTTGTTTGGGATCAAGCGACAAATAGGGCTGTTGGGGAATCAGCTGAATTCGAGTACGAAATTCTTTTTGAAATGTTTTTTCAGCCCCAACGATGTGCGTTCCCTTAAAATAAATATCTCCGCGTTCAGGACGTATCAACCCGCAAATAATTCTGGCTATGGTAGATTTTCCGGCACCGCTTGGACCTACAATTCCGACCGCTTCCCCTTGTTCTACCGTGAAAGAGGCATCATCCAATACCACCTGCTTTTGTTTGTTTCCTGCATAAAACTGCATTTTTAAGTGTTCTGCTCGAAAAAAAATATCAGACAAAAAAGCACCTCCTCCAAACCGTATCAACCTGATGCAGTTGAGGAATCTGCTCAGCACAAATATTTTTAGCAATCGGGCATTGAGCATAGAAAGG
Source organism: uncultured Oscillospiraceae bacterium (assembly GCA_900541905.1). Classification (GTDB taxonomy): domain Bacteria; phylum Bacillota; class Clostridia; order Oscillospirales; family Acutalibacteraceae; genus UMGS1071. The sequence continues at coordinate 6,899 of UQLQ01000017.1, read as the reverse complement.
GCACCCTGTTTCTGACTGTATTCCATCCGGATTTTGATAAATCTCAAAACCATTTTCCGGCAACGCATGTATCAAACTTTGGGTATAGGGATGAACAGCCTGCCGCAATATTTCTTTTGCATCTCCGTATTCCATAATCATTCCTGCATACATCACAGCTATTTTATTACAACGCCCTGCAATATCGATGCTATGTGTGATTAGAATGACCGCACTATTTTGAAACGATTCATCTAAGCGGTCTAGAAATAACAGCGCATTTTTTTCATCCACTCCTCTGGTCGGCTCATCTGCAATGACCAATTGAGGCGATGACGATAGTCCAATTGCTAAAATGACACGCTGAGCCATACCGCCTGATAACTGAAATGAATATTTATTTAATATTGTTTCAGGATTCTCAAAACCAACTTGATATAATAAATCAATTGCTTTTGCAAGCATGTCCCGCTTTTTGTTGATACCATTTGCTTTGAATGTTTCAAACATTTGATATTTTATTTTTAATACCGGATTCAAAAATTCCGAACCATTCTGAGGTATAAATGCGAACTCTTTCCCCCTGAGTGCATTCATTTCTTTTGGTTTTAACTCCAAAAGATTCTTTCCATTTAAGTAAATCTTCCCTGCTGCGTGACAGTTACCGGGCAGCAAACCAAAAATAGCCATCGCCGTCATTGTTTTACCGCATCCACTTTCTCCAACAATAGCCAAACGATCACCCTTATCTGCCATAAAACCAATATCTTGAATAATGGTAGAGGAACCTCTTTTTGTCTCCGCAGTTACAAACACATTTTTTAATTCCAGAATATGTTTCTCCATTTCAATCCTCAACCTTCATAATACTTTTATGTTACGAAGCTCTGTCCAAAATGAAATCAAAAAACAGACTATAAGCATTTTTTAATGTTATATAAATATCTTCTGTTTTGCACTCAGGTAAATCCTGATAAATGGAATGTACACAACCAATGATAATAATTTTCATTTGATGTTTCTTCTGCTGAGAAATATTGATACCGTTTAAGTTAAAAAATTGCGTTATAAATTTTATATTACGCAAATAAGTTCTTTTCATGAATAAATCCAATCCTTCTTCATGGAGCAAAAACTGAATAAGGGACTGATTGCTGTGTATGTATTCCGATACTGCCATTAAAGTACTTTGAGAGACGGGATGACAGGCAGTATGCAAATCTTTTTTATAAATATCGCCAATTCCTCTGATAAAATCATCATGAAGCTCATAAATTAAGTCATCCATATTTTCAAAGTTTGCATAAAAAGATGTTCTTGATATGTGGGAGGCTGCTGAAATAGATTTAATATTAATTGCCTGCGTCGGATTTTGTTTTAACATCTCTTTTACAGATGCCTTTAACCGTACTCGTGTATGCTGTTGTTTTTTCATATACTCCCCGCCTCGTTTGTAAATCTTTAACATCAATCTAACATTCATCAAATATAAAATCAATTCATTTTTGCCTTAGTGAAAAATTTCAGTCACTTTTGGTTAACACTCCTTGTATTTGTGTTCACCACACTCTCATGTGCTATGTTATACTTTTTATAAATCATGGTAGAACAAAAACGAATTCTTTTTCTTCTTGTAAAATATAATAGTTTACATCAGAATCGGATAAATATAATATGTATTAGCTGTAATTGACGATCAACTTAATAAAAAGATTTTGTTTTTCTCTATTATGATGGTCCCCAATTTTCTTAATTTCACATATTTCATACTTAGACAAAAAAGTGTTGCTTAACCTAAAAATTTCATTATTTTCCCTTATATGCAATAACAGCTAATCTTATTAAATTATTGTGATTCTAAAGCAAAAACTCAGGAGATTTTCAGTCTCCTGAGTTTTTATTATTCAAGATTATTTTTCACGGTGAAACTTGCATTCATTTGTACCATGAATTTCAATTGCAATATTAATATTTCGATATTATATACTGTTAAGAAAACTATAAAATTCTTTCTCTTTATTTCATATAAAAATATTTTGAAACAAACAACATAAAGAAATGTATAGCCCCTTGGTGCATAAATAATAAGTCTAGACATGATTGAAAATTTCAAACAAAACGACAAATTTCTTATCTATGACCAATCCATCTAAAAGCTCATTCTAAATCCAAATCTTTAATATATGCATCTTTATTCTCAGTTTAAACAAAATATTTAATTGATATTTTCAATATATATCATAGAGTGGATTGGTCCTGATGATACTGCACTTTAAGATTACCGAACCTGATTGGAATTGTCTTCATACAAATATGTTCTTGCCCACCTAGAAAAGGTATTATGATTGGTATTCATTCTACGGGAAGCCTCTCTAAGACTAATTTGTTCATCTAACCATAACTGTAATACATCAGGAAACCCTTCCGGAATCGCTAACCTCGGTCTGCCAAAACGAACACCTTTTGCCTTGGCTTCACGAATGCCTTCCGCCTGACGCTGTCTAATATTTTCCCTTTCTACCTGAGCAACGTAAGATAAAATCTGCAAAACAAGATCTGCAATAAATTTACCTGTAATACCGTTTACAGGACTTTTTGTATCAAGCAACGGAAAATCAATTACTTTAATATCCACATCTTTCACTTTTGTTAAGAATCGCCATTGTTCAATAATTTCATCATAGTTTCTTCCCAATCTATCAATTGATTTAATGTACAATAAATCCCCTGCTTTTAATTTTTTTACCATCCTTTTATAATGCGGTCTTTTAAAATCTTTTCCTGAAAATTTGTCGATGTAAATATGCTTATCATCTATCCCTACCTCGTACATTGCTGCCATTTGACGTGCAATGTTTTGATCCTTACTGGATACCCTCACATATCCATATTCCATAATATGAAACCTCCTAAACAGTCCAAATATACGTCATTTTATACCGGTACACTATTGGTGTACTAAAATATAAGCTTCTATGGAAATCTGGCCCATTTGTAGTAGCTCCCTTTTTTAAATTTAGACACAGTTTATCATTTCTCCTAAATGTGTTCATGCACAAAATTGCAAAAATGCATTTTCTCCCGATATATCATATCTGCAAAAATACGCCCTATCTCCCTATCAAATTTATTTTTTGATGTATTGGTAAATTTTGTGCAAAAAATTCACAATCTAAATATGTAAAATGATATTCCAAATATTGATACTGGATTTTTTATTGCAATTGTGTATAATTAGATTGTAGACAAAATTACAAACTTTTAAAACAAATGTATAAAAGGAGTTAAAAACATGAAGAAAAAAGCATTGGCAACCTTTTTATCCGTATGTATGTTAGCTACAGTAGCAGTTCCTACTGCAATTGTTTCTGCAACTACTGATACTGATGCCGGGGATACAGGCACCAGTTCTAACCAACCAACAGAACAAAAAGCTGTAACTGTTACAAAAGATGAAAGTTCAGCTCAGTTTGACTCTCTTGAAGATGCTTTGGCAGCTGCTGAAGAAGGAAGTACAATCACATTAAATGAAAATATTACTGTTACTCAAAGTGCCTACATTACAAAAGGCATTACACTAAATGGTAACGGTCACTCTATTACAGGCGTAGGAGACTTCTCTTCCTCCTCTAACCCTGCCGTAGTATTAATTGATACTGACAATGCTGTCGTTTTAAGCAACTTGTCCATTATTGGCGGAACAAGCAATAAATTTCCACTTAATATTTATACCAGCCCAAATGTTTCTTTAAACAATGTTTCTGTTACAAACGTATTTACAAATGGTGGAGCTATGCTTGTAAATGCTTCCAGCGTGACAGTAAACGGCAACTTATCTGTTTCTACTGCAGCGGGCTCATGGTATGGTATTAATGTAGACTCCGGTGTTGGTGTAGAAACTACAAATCCTATCTTAACATTTGCTGAAGGTTCTAAAATGACCTATACCAATACAGATGATGGCTCTTACAACGCTGAAGGCCCTGCCGCTATTTGTGTTGATAAACCAATACAATATACAAATGCAATTGCAGGTTATGAAGCTGCCGGTCTTGCAGCACCTACCAGAAATGAGAAACAACAAGATCTTTATTATCTTGCACAAGCAGCTGATGTAGAAGTATCCGAAGTAACTTTAGATCAAACTGCCGTCACACTAAAACCGGGCGAAACGGTTCAGCTTCATGCAACTGTCAATCCGGAAAATGCAACAAACAAAACAGTAACTTTCTCTGCAGATAATCAACAAGTGGCTACTGTATCTGAAGATGGCCTTGTAACAGCCCATGCTCCAGGACAAGCAACCATTACTGCAAAAACAGCAAACGGTAAAACCGCTACCTGTGTTATTACCGTTGAAAATGATGAAGTTGTCACTCCTCCAAGCAACGATATTATTGCTCCTACACCGGAGCTATCCGATGAAACTGTAGTTGGAGACACTACATCCGTTAGCGCTCCTGTTGAAGTTTCTCAAGATGCGCTCAACAATGCAACCGCAGAGAACCCTGTTACCATTTCCGTGCATCTTCCAACAACCGCTTTGGTACAAACCATTGCAAACAGCACAACTTCCAATATTTCTTTGGATGTAACCATTCCTGATGAAGCAATTCAAAATGCAAATGTTAAAATGGCACAAATTAAACTGGAGAAAGCTGTATTTGAACAAGTAAAAGCTTCCGGCAAAACATTTACCATCCATGTTGCAGGCTCTGATGGAAAAGATCTTTATTCATGGACTTTTGACGGCAGCGAAATTACAGATACCACAATTGATGTAAACTTAGCTTTGACAGTTAGCTCTTCTGAAGATAATCAAGCAATTAAGGAAGCTTTAGGCGGTAACCAAGGCACTGTTCTTTCTTTCGCTCATGAAGGCAATCTACCCGCGAAAGCAACTGTAAAAGTAGATGTAAGCGCAAGCTTCCAACCGGGCGAAACTGCATACTTCTACTACTATAATCCGGAACTAAATGTAATGCAGGCAATGGGTGACGGTTATGTGGTAGACGAAAATGGTTATGTTGAAGTATCCATTACACACTGCTCTGATTATGTGTTAACCAAAACACAACTGAATATCGACCATGATAATGGTACAAACAGCGGTACAAATATTGGTAACGATATGAACTCTCCACAAACCGGAGATAATACAAATCTAATGATTAGTATTGCTGCGGTTACAGCTGCAAGCGCCGCAATTACAGGTTTTGTTGTTATTAAAAAACGTAAAACACAAGACTAATATCTTATTTTTTCTAACTTTTGGCTCAATTATTTTTTATATTTTTTCTTAATTAAAAAGAGGCTTGAAATAAATTAAAGCCTCTTTTTTTATTATAATATGATTGTTTTCTGTTTTCATTTTTAAAGGTATACTTTTACAAGTTTACCTATAATTTGTAATTTGTAGCGTAATTATAATATAAATACTCACTTTTTTCAAGTGAAATTTACTTTTTCAGGTGTTTTGCAAAAGTATACGTAACCAATTTTCTATATTAACGATACTTAGGAAGTACTAACTAAAAATATAAAAAAAGGATAAAATATGGAAACAAGATTAGATTGGATAGATACTGTAAGAGGAGTCGCAACATTTTTTGTCGTCTTATGCCATTCAATTGACAATATATACTTTACTCAAAACACTGATATCGCGAATAGCAGTATTTTTCTTCAGCTTTTTATTTTTACGTTCTTTACATTAGGGAGACTTGGTGTACCTTTGTTTTTATTTATCAGCGGTTATCTTCTGTTACAACGCAAATATAATAACAAAAAATGTTTTCGCTTTTGGAAGCATAATTTATTACCACTGTTTATTCTTACAGAAGTATGGCTTTTCATTTATCAGTTGTTTTCCGCCTGGTTTTGGAAAACAGATTTTCAATGGGTCACATTATTTAAAACTATGATTTTTTTGAGGCCTTCAGATATGATCCATATGTGGTATCTCCCCATGATTTTAGGTATGTATATCAGCCTACCCTTTGTATCTGTTATTTTGAAAAGGTTTCATTGGAAAATATGGATTATTCCATTGGCAATTGTGGCGGCATATTCATTTGGTACGCCTACGATAAACCTGATATTGAATGCGTTCGGACATACAACCGTATCAAATGGTATTGATTTAAGTTTCCTGGGAGGTATTTACGGAACATATTTAATTTTTGGTTATATGGTTTATAAAGAATCCTCAGTTAACTTAATAAAAAAGTATTCACTGAAAAAATATTTTTTGCTAGCCGCCGGGGTGTTTTTTATTATAACTGTTTTGACGCAGATCTATTTAACAAGAATAGGACATTTCTATACTGCTTGGTATGACTTTATTCCTCTGGCATTAACAGCTGCATTTTTGTTTATGAGCTTTAAGAACTGCTGTCTTCCCGGTAAGCTAACTTGTATTTTTCATCGCCTTGCAAAGTATTCCTTTGGAATTTTTCTTGTACATAATCCTATAATGGTCATGATTGCCCGCTATATTCCACTGTATGGGCTGTCAATCTACAGTAAAATTATAGTATCGCTATTACTCACCTTTGCAATTAGTTGGGGATTTGTAGAACTGGTTTCCAAAATACCTAAGGTGGGAAAAGCTCTTTTTTTCATCAAATAAGTTATCCAAATATATATAAACAAACGGTATCGGACCGTGGGAGTATATTGCATGTTTTTAATCTTTTAAAACAGAAAAAGCACGGACAGTACTGTCCGTGCTTTTTCCTGTTTGGGCTTGCGCTGCAAAAAATATCGCTGTAACCGCGCATAAAAACTTCATATACAAAATAAAACCCCGAAGCAACTTAAGCATCGAGGTTTTAACTGGAGCTGCTAACGCGATTCGAACGCGTGACCTCGTCCTTACCAAGGACGTGCTCTGCCTACTGAGCCATAGCAGCAAAATG
>UQLQ01000016.1 GCA_900541905.1 uncultured Oscillospiraceae bacterium | reverse complement strand
TTTGGCTGCTCGCCTGATATGTAATTGCCTGCACTCCATCGGTATACCCTGTGTCATAAATATCTATGACCTGGTTTCCGTTTCCTATTGTATAGTAACCATTCTCCAGTATGTTGACTTCTTCTTTCAGACTCTCTACACCATTATTCTGTACATAAACATCTGTTAAAGGTTTCGTCTCCCCTGAAGATTCAGCTGTGTCACTAACATTCTCCTCCGAGGCATTCGAGGATGAGATGTTATCATCAGTTACAGCACTGCTATTTTCCTTTGAATTCTCTGTATTCTCAGAAACTTCTGATGAAACTTCAGATCCAGATTGAGTCTCATAATTATTCGTTTCTAAATTTTCTAATGCATACGCTGTACCAATGGTTGGAACAATCGCACCAGAAATAATACAAGTCGAAAGAATAATTGCTATCTTTTTCTTCATATACACACTCCTACACTTAAAATTTAATATTTTTATAGTAATTATATCATAGCATGCTATTCTCTACTAAATCAACTATATATGCGTAAAATTCACGAAAAAATTTGTTATAATTAGTAATAATTTGTAATTTATAAATTTAATGGTATATTTATACTTAATTCGTTCCATACTAATATTACATTCCTATAAAAACCAAAATTTTCAAAAAAATATAAAAATTATATTGACATTTTCCAAAATATAAACTATACTAAAATCGTACACAATAGTGCATCAAAATTATGAAATAAGAGAGGTTTTTACATGAAACATTTAATTGGCCATAAAGTAGAAGATTTTAAAGTACAAGCTTACCATCAAGGTGATTTTAAAGAAGTTACATTACAAGATACAAAAGGTCATTGGTCTATTTTCTTTTTCTATCCAGCAGACTTTACTTTTGTTTGTCCAACAGAACTAGGTGATTTGGCTGACCACTACGAGGAATTCAAAAAAGAAAATTGTGAAATTTATTCTGTATCAACAGATACTCACTTTACACATAAAGCTTGGGCAGATCACTCCGAAACAATTGGTAAAATTCAGTTTCCTATGTTAGGAGATCCAACATGGGCACTATCAAAAGATTTTGGCGTGCTTATTAAAGACGCAGGTCAAGCTCTACGCGGAACTTTTATTGTAAATCCTGAAGGTGAAATTGTGGCATATGAAGTGCATGACCTAGGAATTGGCAGAAATGCTGAAGAACTACTTCGTAAACTACAAGCTGCTCAATTCGTTGCAGAACACGGCGACCAAGTTTGCCCAGCAAAATGGAAACCAGGCAGCAAAACTCTGACACCAAGCTTAGACCTTGTTGGTAAACTATAAGTTTTCGCTCACAGTCAGTTACTAAGAAAACGCTTTGGAAATGTCGCCGGCACTATGCCGTCGGCATTTTTTTATAGGAGGATGCATATGGAAACAATTTATGATTTAATTATTATCGGCAGCGGTTCTGCAGGTCTTTCAGCCGGACTATATGCCGGACGCGCTATGCTCAAAACTCTGATTATAGAGAAAAAACAGGTTGGCGGACAGATTGTAAACACAGCCGAAGTTGTAAACTATCCAGGTGTACGTAAAACTTCCGGCCCGGAGTTAATGGAAGTTATGCATACGCAAGCCAAAGATTTTGGTGTTTCATTTGTTACGGATGAAATTAAAGAAGTAGATTTTTCAGGTGAAGTGAAACGTTTGATTTCCGAAAAACAAGAATATTTATGCCGAGCTGTGATTATTGCAACAGGTGCTCAGCCCCGTAAGTTAGGTTTTCAAGGAGAAAAAGAATATACAGGGCGGGGTATTGCATATTGCGCAACTTGTGACGGAGAATTTTTTACGGGTTTGGATATCTTTGTCATTGGCGGAGGATATGCAGCTGCGGAAGAGGCAATGTATTTAACACGTTACGGAAAGCATGTAACTATGATAATCCGTGAACCAGACTTTACCTGCGCCAAAAGTATTGCTGATAAAGTAAAAGAGCATCCGGACATTACGATTCACTATCATACTGAGATCAAAAAAGCCGATGGTGATGATTTATTACGAGAAGCTACTTTCATAAACAATCAAACAGGAGAAGAATTTACGTATACCGCTTCTGAGGAAGACCAAACATTCGGTATTTTTGTGTTTGCCGGTTATGAACCTGCTACCACTTTATTCAAAGATCACATTGAATTAGACGATTATGGGTATATTCCTACCGACAGCAATATGCACACCAGTGTAAAAGGAGTGTTTGCAGCAGGAGACCTTCGTCCAAAAGCACTGCGACAAATTGTAACTGCAGTTGCAGATGGTGCCATCGCGGCAACCGCTGCAGAACGTTACGTTGCAGAGGAAAAAGAACGTCTTGGCATCAAAGATGACGAAAAAGTAATAAAATCAAAATCTACTGAATCTGCAACTACTTCTACTTCTCCTTCAAAAACCACCACCGCACCATCGGAAGAAACTGAAGAAACATTGTGGCCAGCAGAACTGATAGAACAAGTTCGAGGTATATTAAACGCATTGAATCAGGATGTAACATTGGTTACCATTGTAAATTCTCAAAATGAACATTCTCTGGAGTTAAAAAATTGGCTGGAAGTACTGCCAACTTTAAATTCTCACATTCATCTAAATTCCTATGAAGAAGGTACAAATACTGCCATTGAAGAGCAAATTGGCGCTGACCAGCTGCCGGTTGTAGCCTTTTTAGATCAAAACGGCGTATATACCGGTGTAAAATTTTATGGAATTCCGGGCGGTCATGAAATGAATTCCTTTATTTTGGCATTGTATAATTTGGCAGGTCCGGGACAAGCCATTGATGATAAAACATTAAATCGCATTAAGGCAATTGATAAACCTGTAAAATTAAAAGTATGTATTTCCCTTTCCTGCAAATTCTGTCCTGATGTTGTAGCAGCATGTCAACGCATTGCAATATTGAATCCCCATGTTGAAGCTTCTATGATGGACATTGCATTATTTCCTCAGCTAAAAAAAGAATTCAAAATTATGAGTGTTCCGGCTGTTATCAAAAACAACGATAAACTTTTATTTGGTTCTAAAACAATAGACGAAATTTTAGACTTTATTGAAGAATAAAAAGAACAGCTTCGCGCATTAGCGTGAAGCTGTTCTTTTTATCTTCTTAAAAATGTTAGCCTACATACAGTATAAACAACTAGTGTAATAGCAAAACCTATTAGCCAGCCACCTATAATATCTGTGATATAATGCACTCCTAAGTACACACGGCTATATGCCACGACTAAAATTAGTGCACTAAAACACGGAACCAATACTATTTTAGCTAATACGCTCTTTAAATATTTGCATACCAAAATAATCAGCATAATATACAAAGCTGCACTGAGCATAGCATGTGCACTTGGAAAACTAAAACCTGTTTCCTCAATTAATCTTAATATATTAGGTCTTGGTCTTGAAAAAATGTGCTTAAACATTACACTTAAACCAATGGCAACAGCTACTGAAATAGAGGCCGGTATCCCCACCTTTTTCCTGGTATTGGGTATAATCAATAACAATATACATATTCCTATGATGACAAAAACATCTCCTGCATATGTAACAATTTTGAGAAATCCTGTCAATGGAGGGGTAATTGTTTGAGATACCCAACCATATACCCAATCATCAAATCCTTGAGTTACTCCCAGCTGGATACAAATAGCAAGTGCTGCAAATCCTCCTACGGCCAGAAGCACAAAAATACTGCGACAAATTACTTTTTTCATGGTTCTTCCCTATCTTTTAGATCATTTTTATCATACAATATGATGCACATTGAAATCCATTATACGCCTGTTTTGCATTTATGGGGCAATATTTTGATATATTTTATGAAAAGTTTACAAATATAAAATGATTAACAAGAATTTTATCTTTTTATACACTCTGTCTTGTGAAAAATGTAAAATTATCATATAATATAAGACATACTAACATAAAGTGAGTGTTTTTTAATGAAACATCTTGATTTAATCACCATTATCATCGGTGCACTAACATTGATTCTCGGCATTACAGGCATTATTATTTCTCTGATTTTGAGAAGCGAGTATATGATTGTTTCTATTTGTGGGTGTACTTGTGCTGTATTATGCGGAGGTTTTGCCCTATTCAGTGGTATTATGGCAAAACGGAAACCATAATATCTATGCTAATATGTTACATCATTTATATCTTTAAAGAATATTAAATTGAAATAATTAAGGGATATTCCAAAATACTAAAACGGAATATCCCTAATTCTATTTTATGTTACCTTTGTCAATGCTCACTTTTCAAGTGCATACGGTAAAAGATTGACAAAGATTCACGTTTTCTATCATAGACAAGTCTCCGCATAATTAGTAGCAATGAGCAGCAAATCTATTATTTTTCTTGCTTAATACTCTGTAAAATATCTTTAATTTCATTTATTTTTAGGATAATTTTAAAAAAGCAAAAGAGGCTTCCATATCAAAGAAGCCTCTTTTATGCATAACAATATTATTCAGCTTTTTTCTTTCTTGCAAAGAATACAGTACCTGTCATAGCACCTGCTGCAAGCACGGCCACAGCAATCCACATTACAGTATTACTGTTATCTCCAGTCTGAGGTGAGTTCATGCCTTGCTCTGTTGTTCCATCAATCGTTCCCGAAGCACCTGGAGTGGTTGGTTCAGTAGGCTCTGTTGGAGTTACAGGAGTTCCCTCCTTCTTCTCCAACGCTGCAATTGCATCTTCAATTGCCTGAGCCATTGCATCTACTTCAGCTTGTCTGCTAATATCCAAACCACGTACTACAGATGCAACCGCTTGGTCTACAGCTGTAAAATCTTTGTATTCATCTCTGTTAAGTGCATTTGCTTTAGCAATTGCTTCATCTACTTTTGTATAATCAGCACCTACAACACTGGTAACACTTTGAGTTGCTGTTGCCAATACATTTTGTTGGTTTGCAGCTTCTACAATGTTTACAGTTAGAGAAAAAGTACCTGCCTCTTTAAAGGTTACACGGAATTTGCTGGTGAAATCGCCTAATGGAAAACCGGATGCCGGACCAAAATGATCTCCTGTTAATTCATACCAATTTCCGTCATTTTCTTCATAATATTCAATTTTTTCGATTGCAGCAGATCCAGAGAATACAGATGTCCCCAACACCATTGTTCCCGCTTTATCACCGCCTGTTGTGGAAATAGAAAATTCCATTGGCTGGCCTACTGTAAAGGTTGCAGGCATGTCAATTGTTACTGTTGGTTCCACCACCGGAGTTACATTGATAGTTTGTGTTGTGCTTGCCAACACTTGTGTTTGGTCATTAAAATCAATAATGTCAATTGTAACAGTATATGTACCGGCAGTATTAAACGTAGTACGGAATTTACTTGTCATATTATCCAAAAATGGAAAACCTGTAGTAGGACCGAATGTATCTCCTGTCAATGGCAACCATTGGCCTGCAGCTGATCCCCCAGTTTCGTAATATTCTGTATCTGCTGCAGCAGGACCACTAACATGGAATTTTGCTAATACTGTTTTGCCTGCATCAGAACCGGCAGTACTGGTTACCCCGAATTCTACTTGCTCTCCTACTTTGGCTTCAGTAGGTAAAGTGGTTGTAATTGCAGAATCTGCAGCCGCAAAAACAGCCATTGGAATCATACTGAATACCATAATTGCTGAAATAATCATTGCAATTAATCTTTTGTTTTTCATGACTACTCCCCCTATTATCATTTTTTAATGCGGGATACTTACGGATTATTTCATAAAAGCGTACTTTTTTAAAGAAAATCAAATATAGACATATCCTTTAAATTATCGATTTATGAAGATTGAAAAAGATAAAATTATATTATATAATTAACATTATGGAATAATATAAATTCTTTGTAAAAGTACACCTTTATAAAAAATACATTTACTATAAAAGCCAAGGGAAAATCATATGATTTTCCCTTGGCTTTCTATCTTAATTATTTTCAAAGATAGTTTTTATAAATCTAGCTATACTGATTGATAAAATTAAGAAAATAACATTTATTTTTAGAAGCTATCTTTATCAAATATTGCGAATGCGGCAAAATTGGTTTATTCCGTAGTAATCTTAGCTGTTTTTCCATGTATAAAATCCAGTAATTTCTTAGGAGATAATTCGATTTGTGTGCCAATCTTTCCTCCACTTATGATAATAGTACCCCAGTTGGTACAACTCTCATCTATTATAGTTTGATACTGTTTTTTCATACCAATCGGAGAACAGCCGCCGCGAATATATCCTGTTACTTTTTGTATTTGTGAAACAGAAATCATCTCCACAGATTTTTCATCTACTGCTCTTGCTGCCGCCTTCAAATTTAATTCTTTTACTACCGGAATCACAAATACATAATATTGCTTGCTATGACCTTGTGTCACCAATGTTTTAAAAACTTGATTGACATTTTGATGTAATTTACGAGCAACAGACATGCCGTCAATTGCTCCGTCCTTACTGTCATAAGTATATTCTGTATATGTAATATGCGCTTTATCCAGTATACGCATTGCATTTGTTTTTTGCTCCTTTGCCACTGCTCATTCCTCTTTTTCTTTTCATTTTTCATAAATGCAGGAATCCAATACTTCTCTTAATTTAAAATATTTTTCGATAAAACTTCTTCCCGTTGAACCCTTCTTTCTCCAACACTCTACGCGACCCATTGTTGATAGCAAAGGACTCAGCATACAAACGTACAATATCGAATTGCTCAAATGCAGTATAGCCTATTTCCTCCATAGCCCTGCTCATAATACCATTTTCCCAAAACGGTTCCCCCAACTAATATCCAATTTCTGCAGTTTTTCTGTAAATATCATCTTTTCCAAATACTCCAATACTTCCTATCACTTCTGCATTTACTTCTATGGCGCGCAATATGGTTTTGAGTAATCGCTTTATAGTGCTGCTGTAATGTACTCCTGTGCATCTTTTAGTGTATACGGATATAGAAATTACATGTCAAGGAAATACATCTCTCAAATTTTGCGCCATATTTCTATTATTGGCATATAGAGCCAAACTGGGTGCATTTGACATCTTGCACTTTCTCAAAATAAACTTCATAGTACTCCTTTTAAAACAAAGTTACAAATGAGAGAATCGAAACTCCTCCCAAAACTGCAACGACAATCCAAGCTTTTATCTTTTGAAACATTGTATTTTGATACTCTCCCATGACGTCTTTGCGGGAAGTCAGTAACGTTAAAAATACCAATATCGGTGTCATAAGGATACCACTTATAACCTGCACCAAGATAGCTAAGTGATTCAGTGGTAAACCCGGTATCATAACTACAACTGCTGCTGCAATGACACATCCAAAATATACACCGTAGAATTTAGGTGCTTTGGTAATGCTATCATCTAAACTTTTACTCCATCCAAACGCTTCCGCCACCGACCACGATGAAGATAGCGAAACTGTAATTGCCGCCAGCAGACCTGCATCAAATAGTCCAATTCCAAACAGCATTGCAGGTACAAAGCCGAATTTTTCCTGCAACGCTCCTATCAGTTCGGAAGGACCTGCATTTTCAATATCAGGAATACACCCAAATAAAGCGGCTCCTATTAATATAATAAATACTGCAATGACAACTTGCAAGACACAACCGATTACAGTATCCATTTTTCCTTTTCTTAAGTCTTCCTTTTTAGAACCCTTATTGATATACGCACTGTTTTGATAAAAAATCATCCAGGGAGCAATTGCATTACCAACCAGTGCAATCATGTACCATATTATATTACCTTGTTCTCCACTGGGAACTGTCCATGTTATAAATGAATTTGCAATTGCATTCCAATCAGGTTTTGTCATACAGGCAATAACAATGAACACAATGTTTAAACAGCCAACACCTACTGCTATTTTTTCTTTGGTTGCATATCCGCGAAATAACGCAATTGCCAATACCAATACTAATCCTATCAGCACTGCTGCCCACATAGGCAGCCCAAGAATGACTAAACCTGCAGACATGCCAATAAATTCTGTCATCAAAGTGATAAAATTCTCTACGACCAAGGAAAGCAATTGGTATATCATCCAAAACTTTCCATATTTTTGTTTTACCAAAGTATTGTAACTATCCTCAGCCACTATCCCTAATCTCATTGCCATTTCTTGTACCGTATAAGTAATTAACACCATAAGCAATGTAAGCGGAATAAACAATCCAACACCAAATTTGGCGCCTGTTACTGCATAGGAAATTACCCCTCCAGCATCATTGTCAGCCAAAGCAGCAACCAGTCCCGGTCCCAATAATCCCAGTACCATGAACAACGAACGTTTGACAGAGCGCTTTTCTCCCTGCAATTTATGTTTGCCCATGACACCACTCCTAAAAATAGTTCTAGGATATCATACGCAAACGGGATAATTTCTGTGAGGAATAAAAATAGTCACAGAAAGTCACCAATTAGGTATCAATATTGGCTGCACAAAAGATTCTTAACCTTATTCCCGAGTATATAGCTATAAGATAAAGCACACTGACAAAACAAAAATAGATTTTTTTATATTTCTCTGACTTATCCGTTTCGTTTCATATATAACAGTGGATACGGATTTCCTTGCTCATCATAGTCAGTTCTTTTATATGTACAAAAGCCCATATGCTCATAAAATCCTTTTGCAGATATATTTTGCTCGTTTACAGTCAGCTCATTAATTGAATAATGCTTTATTCCGTATTGCAACAATCGCTTTCCCAATCCTTTTCCTATTTCTTCCGGTGAAACAAATAACATTTCAAGTTTTTGTTGTTTCACCCCCATAAAGGCAATAGGAATTCTATGCTCATTCTCTGCAATAATTAAATGGGAGATGCATTCTAGGGCTTGGGGGACATATTTTTTGAAATCTTCTATTTCGCTGTCTGACAAAAACAGATGCGTTTTCTTCACAGCGCTCTCCCACACTTGCAATAACTGTTGTATCAGCAATACAGGCCTTTCAGTTACTTCAAATATTTGCATATTTATTTCTCCTCATATGAATCTATTTTGGGATAATTATAGCATAAATACGCCTTCAATTTTATATCAAAATTAAGTAACGTTTCCCTCTTCAGAATACAAAAATAGTTCTAAAAAAGTCAGCAAACATGCCATAAAGTTTACGTCATACTGTAAAACAGGTAGTTTCCTCTATTGCAAATGAAAAAACGGCTTTTTTAAAAAAGCCGTTTTTTATCTGTCAACTTATTCTTCAATTCTCCATTTAATGCCTTGAGGTGTATCTTCCAAAACAACATGTCTGGCTTTTAATTCATCTCGAATTCTGTCAGCAGTTTCCCAATCTTTTTCCGCACGGGCTTTGGTACGCTGTGCAATGAAAGCTTCTATTTCCTCATCCAAAGACTGCTCTTTTCTACTATAAAGCAGACCTAACACATCTGCCAAACGGTTAAACATATCCAGCGCATATTGACATATTTCTTTCGATGGTTTTGAAGAAGCATTTAAATGAGTATTTATATCTTTGGCCAAGTCAAATAATGCTGAAATCGCATCTGCAGTATTAAGGTCATCGTCCATTGCCTCAATGAAATGCGCTTCATGACGATTAAATTTCTCTTTTAGTGCTGATTCGCCTTCTTTCTTTCCTATTTCCGCATTTTCTAGTAAGAAAGTTAAATTTTCACGGCAATGATATAAACGATCCAAAGCAGCTTTACATTGCTCAATGATTTCTGTACTGTAATTGATTGGACTGCGATAATGAGAGGCCACCATTAAATAACGGATCGGCTCATATCCATACTTCTCTGCTACATCACGCACCGTAAAGAAATTATTCAATGATTTGCTCATCTTATGATTATCTACATTGATATAACCATTGTGCATCCAATAACGCGCAAAAATTTTCCCGTTACAACATTCACTTTGTGCGATTTCGTTTTCATGGTGTGGGAAAATTAAATCTTGACCGCCGCAGTGAATATCAATGGTTTCTCCTAAATAACGGCGTGCCATTGCAGAACATTCAATGTGCCAGCCGGGACGCCCCTTACTCCAAGGAGCTTCCCAGTATGGTTCTCCCTCTTTGGCTGCCTTCCAAACCGCAAAATCCATGGCATCTTCTTTCATTTCGCCTACGCTGATGCGGGCACCGGATTGCAAATCGTCCAGCGGCTGATGGGACAATTTACCGTATTCCTTACACTTTTTGGTTCTAAAGTATACGTCCCCGTTTTCAGCAACGTAAGCATATCCTTTTTCCAATAAATCAGCAATGATATGAATAATTTCATCCATATTTTCAGTTGCAAGCGGATGCACAGTTGCATGACCTACATTGAGTCCATCAGCGTCTTTCCAATATTCCTCAATGTATTTTTTGGAAACGGTAAGATAATCCGTACCCTCTTCATTAGCCTTTTTGATGATTTTATCATCAATATCCGTAAAGTTCTGTACAAACGTTACCTTATTTCCGCGGTATTCCAGGTAGCGGCGCAGTACCTCAAATACACAAATCGGCCGTGCATTTCCAATGTGAATATAATTGTAAACCGTTGGTCCGCAGGCATATATTTTGAAATGGCCTTCCTCTTGAGGAATCAACTCTTCTTTCTCTCTGGTTAAGGTATTATATATTCTCATCCAACTCTTCCTCTCATCTTCTGTCTTCCTATTTCATCTTATGCTCATTCTTCTTTTGTATCACCGGTTTGTTTCTCTGTTGGAGCCGGCAATAATTTTTGTTCTGTTGCTGCAGCAAGCTGTTTTTTTAAATCTTCTACTTCCAGCTTTAATTTGGTATGCTCTACACTCAGGCGGCACAACTCCTGTGCTACCGGGTCAGATACGTGAATTTGGTCTAAATTGCAAGTTTTAATTCCGTTGATTCTTACAATTCGGGCAGGCACACCAACCGCTGTAGCGTTGTCCGGCACTTCGTCCAACACCACTGCACCGGAGGCAACACGTGCTCCGTCACCTACACGGAACGGTCCCAACACTTTTGCTCCTGAACCTATCATAACATCATTACCAAGCGTTGGGTGTCGTTTTCCGTGGTCCTTTCCTGTACCGCCCAGCGTTACATTTTGATAAATGGTACAGTTATCTCCAATTTCAGCTGTTTCTCCAATGACCACTCCCATACCATGGTCAATGAATAGTCCTTTGCCTATTTTTGCACCCGGATGGATTTCAATTCCTGTTTTATGGCGTGAACGCTGAGAAATCCAGCGGGCAATAAACTTCATATTGTGTCTGTAAAACCAGTTGGCCTTGCGGTAAGAACGCACGGCTTTAAAACCGGAATACAGCAGATACACTTCTAACCTGGAACGGGCAGCAGGGTCGCGTTCCATAATAGAATCCAAATCTTCTTTTAACTGTTTAAACATAATTGCCTCCTTCTGCCGTAATCAATGGGCAAGCATTACATACAAAAATAAAAAACCGCCTGCGTCCCCTGTTACAGGGACGGAGGCGGCATAACAGTCGCGGTTCCACTCCGTTTTATCACTCTCAGGGCCAATAACGGTGCCAACCGTACAAAGATACTTCCACAAGATGAGCGGTTTCCCTTTATCTGCATGCAAAATACCTTGTATTTTGCCAAACAGGTGCATTTCCTGCTTGTTCAACATTAAGAATGCTTTCAGCCTATGGACATTCTCTCTCTGCAACGGAAGCAAACAGTACTTCTCCTATTTATTACATTTGATTACTCTCTATTATATTACAAAGCTAATAAAAATGCACTACTTTATTTTGAATTTTTAAACAAATTCCAGTTTTGTTTTAAATAAATTGCACCTGAAATAATGGTAAATAAAGTAGAAATACCTACTAAAACGTTTCCCGCAAACCAGAATACCGTACTGCTGGAAAATTGGCCAACAGTGAAACTTGGCATAACTGACAAGTTAATCAGTTCCTGTAGATACTGCATGATTAAAATACCTACAATTGCAACCATTTGGCTGACCGTTTTTGCTTTACCCCAAATATTTGCGGCAATAACCTCTCCCGTATTAACTGCAATCAAGCGAATAGAGGTAACCATAAATTCACGTGCGATGATAATTAGGACAAACCAAAGCTCTGCAAGACCTAAATTCACAAAACACACCAATGCGGATATGACCAATATTTTGTCTGCAAGCGGATCTAAAAACTTACCAAAATTTGTGACCAAGTTTCTTTTTCTTGCTATTTTTCCGTCCAATAAATCAGTAAAAGAAGCCAAAGCAAAAATCAGTCCTGCGATTAAAAAGTGGTGAGGAATTGTAACGTTTACCAGAAATACTACAAAAAACGGCACCATAATAATACGGGCTACCGTCAGTTTATTTGGCAAATTCATGAGGTATGCCCTCCTTCCACCAATTCACCCATAAGATCACAATTGGTACAATCTGTGATATGTACATGAACAAAATCACCCGGAGTCGGTAGTATATTTACCGCTGTAAATAATACTTTGCCGTCAATATCTGGGGAATCTGCATAGCTTCTGCCGTAATAGCACCCGGAATATTCATCGTAGCCTTCCACCAATATCTCCATAATCGTACCAATACGCTGCTGTCCCAATTGCTGCATAATGTCCATTTGTTCTTCCATCATGATTTGGGCACGATGCTGTTTTACATCTTCGTCAATTTGATTCGGCATCAACGCAGCAGGCGTGTCTTCTTCCTGCGAATAGGCAAAACATCCCATACGGTCAAAACGGATATTACGGGAGAACTCTGCCATTTGGTTAAATTCTTCTTCCGTCTCTCCCGGAAATCCTGCAATAAAGGTAGTGCGGATGACCATATTGGGAATTCTGTCACGCATTTTTTGAATTAATGCTGTCAGACTTTCGGTATCTTCACCGCGGTTCATTTCACTTAATACACGTCCAACAGAATGTTGTAAAGGAAGGTCGATGTACTTCAAAATTTTATCTTCCGTTGCTATGACGTCTATCAATTCATCCGTAATACGATTGGGATAACAATACAGTAAACGAATCCAATGGGCGCCTTCAATTTTGCATAAACGGCGCAGCAATTCAGGAAGCATCAACTTTCCGTAGATGTCTTCCCCATATCGTGTGGTATCTTGTGCAATAACAATGAGCTCTTTTACACCGTTTGCAACCAGTTGTTCTGCTTCTGCTACAATGTCCTCCATAGTACGACTTCTAAATCTGCCGCGTATCAGCGGAATGGCACAGTAAGTGCAGCAGTTATCACAACCGTCTGATATTTTTAAATAGGCATAAAATTTTGGTGTGGAAAGTACGCGCTCACCTGACAAGGACAAATCATATTTGGAGGCAAATAACTCTTTTTTATGTCCTTCCAAAGCTTCTTTTAGTGCCAGTGCAATGTCTTTATTTGCACCAATTCCCAGCACTGCATCTACTTCAGGCAATTCTTTGCGGATTTCTGTTTGGTATCTCTCCGCCAAACAGCCTGTTACTACAATTGCCTTTAGTTTGCCTGCTTCTTTTCTGCGTGCAAGCTGTAAAATTTCGTCAATGGATTCTTTTTTCGCACTTTCAATAAAACCGCAAGTATTTACAATCACTGCGTCGGCTTCTTCTTCAGAATTGCAAAGCGTATATCCTGCTTGCTGAACGGTTGCCAGCAGCATTTCTCCGTCTACTTGATTTTTAGAGCAGCCAAGGCTGACCATTCCCACTTTGTATGACATAAAGACACCTTTCCTTACTGAATTTGTCTGAATTATTATTATACGTCACTACCGTTCTATTTGCAATGACTGTATCTAAGAATCATTCATAGTAAATATCTTCATCTGCTTCTAAGGAAAAACATGAAATTGCCTGTCTGATATCTTCATAACGATAACCCAGTCTTTGCAATCCATTTACAGCACGTCGATAGCCTTTTTCATCTTGCAGACAGCGTAAATATTTTTTTTCGATGATTTCCTTTATCTTTTCTGCCGGATTCGGCTCCAGTTCTTCTACTACTTGCGCAATGATTTCCTTATCAATGCCTTTTTGCAGCAATTCATACTGTGCACGTCGGCCGGAAAATCCTTTTCTGTTGAACAATTCTGCAGCATATCGTTTGGCAAACTCTTCATCATTGACCAGCCCCAATTCCTCCATGCGGTCAGCAGCCGACCGAGCCGCTTCTTTGCTGGTGGTACGCTGAATTTTTTCTATCAATTCTTTTTTGGAATGGCTGCGGTGCTCCAAAAAGTATAGTGCCTTTTCATTTGCGCGGCGGGCATCTGAAGCCAAAATCAACTCATGCAGCTGCTCATCCGTAATATCCATACCAATTTTATAACGAAATTGCAGCAGTGTTTCCGTATCAATATTCACTGCAAATTCCCCGTCCAAAAACAATGCAGATAACATTTTACGTCTTTTTTCTATCGCTGTTATGAGCATATCTTTTCCCCTCTTTGATAAAACGGAAAATAAGGCGAACAAATTGTTCGCCTTATGGGATACCGCTTAATCGTCCACGGTAATATCAATATTTGCCTTAGATGCAATTCTGGTAGTAGGAGTTTCAGGCTTTTCCGGCTCTGTTACTACCGGTTTTGCAACTGCTTTTGCAGCCCCTCTGGTAGATTTTGCATACAACTTGCCAACATTTGCTTTTACTTCTTCTTCGATTTTATCGTAAATCTCTTTATTTGCAAGCAAGAACTCTTTTACATTATCTCGGCCCTGTCCCAAACGGGTCTCTCCATAAGAGAACCAAGAACCGCCTTTTTGAACTACATCCAGCTTTACTGCCAAGTCAAGCAGTTCTCCCTCGCGGGAAATACCGCGTCCGTACATCACGTCAAATTCTGCTTCACGGAACGGAGGAGCCACTTTATTTTTCACTACTTTTGCTCTGGTACGGGAACCGATTTGTTCCGTACCGTTTTTTAAGGTTTCGGTTCTGCGAATATCAATACGAACAGAGGAGTAGAATTTCAGTGCACGTCCGCCCGGGGTGACTTCCGGACTTCCATAAATTACGCCCACTTTTTCACGCAGCTGATTGATAAAAATAGCAACACAGTTGGATTTTGAAATAGCGCCTGCCAACTTACGCAAGGCTTGAGACATCAAACGCGCTTGCAAACCAACATGGGAATCTCCCATTTCACCTTCAATTTCCGCTCTTGGAACCAAGGCTGCAACGGAGTCAACTACAATCACATCAATTGCACCGGAACGTACCAAAGCTTCTGTAATTTCCAGAGCCTGCTCACCTGTGTCGGGCTGAGAAACCAACAGTGCATCCACATCAACGCCTAAAGCACGCGCATAAACAGGGTCAAGTGCATGCTCCACGTCGATGAAAGCAGCTGTACCGCCGTTTTTCTGTCCTTCCGCAATACAGTGTAATGCCAAAGTAGTTTTACCGGAAGATTCAGGTCCGTATATTTCTACAATTCTGCCTCTCGGCAAACCGCCGATGCCAAGGGCAAGATCCAAAGACAGAGAGCCTGTCGGAATCGCTTCTACCTGCAAGGCATCTTCTTGACCGAGACGCATAACGGCACCTTTTCCGAATTGTTTTTCAATTTGTGCCAGTGCAGTATCCAGCGCTTTGCTTTTATCTATCACAGCCATAATTTCCTCCATATTTGTATCAGTATGTGTCTTATTATAGTACATATTTTCGCTAAAATCAATGGATTTCACAATTTTTCCAAACAAATGTTTGGCTTTTATTTTTTGATTCCTGCTACTACCCGAATGATATTTCCACTGTCTTTTTCAAACTGTATTTGCTCAATACCGGCATTTGAGAATATACGAGCAACATCTGTTTCTTGTCCTTCACCGATTTCTACTGCAACAATACCGCCTGTTTTCATTTTAGGAATCCAAATATCCGCAATTGCACGGTAAAACAGCAGGCCATCTTCCCCGCCATCCAATGCGGTCGTCGGTTCCTTCTGTACTTCTTCCTGCAAAGTGGGTAAGACTGCGGTTTCAATATACGGAGGATTAGATACAATCGCATCTATATCTTGAAAAGCAGAGGCAAATGCTTCGGACAAAATATCTCCCTGCAAAGCAGCTACATTCTCAATTCCCTGCTCTTTACACAATGCAATGTTTTGCTGCAAATATGCAAAAGCAGGTGCATATTTTTCCACACAAGTGACATTTACTGTGGAAAGTAGGGAGGCTATTCCCAATCCAACAGCACCTGTACCCGCACATAAATCTAAAATTGCTGCTTGTTTTGTTTGTATTAATTTTGTTGCTGTTTCTACCAACACAGTGGTATCTTCTCGAGCAATTAATACGCCTTCTCCCATTTTTAAATGAAAATCGAGAAACGGCCATTCTCCGAGAATATACTGTAAGGGTCGTTTTTTTGCCCGTTGCTCTATCAAAGAAAAAAATTCTGTTTCCTGTTCCAAAGTCGCCTGTTTTGTATTGCCATGCAGCATGAGGTCCTGCCGATTCATATGAAACACATGCTCAAACAGGCATATAGCATCAAAGGCAGGGCTTTCATTCCCTGCCTTTTGTAAACGCTGTTTTCCTTCTAAATAAATTACTTGCAGCGTCCGCATATAATATCTTCTCCATTCTCAGGAATCACATCTTTCATTGCTGCGATTGCAACTTCAATCATGCCGTCATCCGGTTCTTTTACGGTAATGCGCTGCATCCATAAGCCCGGAGCTGCAACGATACGTGTAATAATATTGTCATATTTGGAGCATATTTTAATCAATTCAAAGCCAATGGATACGGAAACAGGAAGCAGCAATAATTTTGCTGATGTTCTCAAAAATGGATTTTCAAATGGAATGAAAAAGCCCACTACAATACCTACTATCAGCATCAGCACCAAAAAACTGGTACCGCAGCGCGGATGGAAACGGCTGTGTTTACGGACATTTTCAACAGTTAACTCTTCTTTATTTTCATAGCAGAAGATGGTTTTATGCTCAGCGCCATGGTATTGAAATACTCGTTTGACTGAAGGAATCAAAGAACAGATACCAATATAAGCAATAAAAATCAGTATACGAATTACGCCTTCAAAAGTAGAGCGCCAAGGCAAAAAACCATCGCCGATTCCTGTATAATGATAAATCAAATTAAAACTCAGTGCCGGCAAAAAGAAAAATAACCCGATTGCAATTAATACGCCTAAAGTTCCTGCTATTACCATAAGGTAATTCATCGCATTTTCTCCGAATACACGAGTCACCCATTGGTCAAACTTTGAAGGTTCTGCATCCTCTTCATCTTCAGGCAAAGATTTATCCGCAGACATTCCCAAAGCTTTAAAACCAATGGTCATAGACTCATACATCGCAATAACGCCTCTGATAAAAGGCCAATTGAGCCATTTATATCTTTCACGAAGAGATTTGGTTTTTAACTCTTCCACATCAATTGTTTCGTCAGGAAGCCGAACTGCAACCGAAGTTTTTTTCGGCCCCCTCATCATAACGCCTTCCATTAAAGCTTGACCGCCAATGGAGGTAATCATTTTTGTTTGTTCTCTTGCCATATTGAATTGTTGTTCCTTTCTTCAACCTCTCTGTTACTTTGATTTTGATCCATATCCGATGTATCCATCGTTTCTGTATCAGTAATATGTTGTTCCTGTAATTCTATTGGTAATTCCTGTTGCGCTTCTTGCATATCTTTATTGTCAAATTGCTGCATTGCAGGAATACGGATGGTAACAGCTGTCCCCAAGTTTTCCTGACTTTCCACTTCTAAAGTACCATTATGCAAGGTGATAATTTCATCTGCCAAGGCCAAACCAATACCGCTTCCTCGCACTACATGATTTGCTTTATAAAATTTCTTCTTGATATTTGGCAAATGCTCGATGGGAATACCACAGCCTGTATCTACAATCTGTACTTTGATAAAACCGTCTTCTTCGCAAGCTGATACACTAACAGTACCTTGTTCGTCCGTATATTTCAAGGCATTATCAATAATGTTTACAAAAACTTGACGTAAACGGTTAATATCTCCCAAAACAGGAGATAACATTGCAGGTTCTTCGTACAGTAAAAACTTATGCTCTGCTTTTGCACGGTCACTGAACATATAAACGGCTTCGCCAAGTTCTGCCAGAATATCAATACGATCCATCATCAGCGTCATTCTGCCACTTTGCATTCGAGAGAAATCCAATAATTCTTCCACAATTCCGGAAAGACGTTCGGACTCGCGAATAATAACGCCCATACCTTTATCAAAGGTACCACGGTCAATTTCTCCGCTCTGCATCGTTTCTGCCCAGCCTTTTATGGCTGTCAAAGGAGTACGCAGCTCATGAGAAACGGACGAAATAAAATCATTTTTCATCTGCTGAGAATTCCCCAATTCTACAGCCATTTCATTAATCGTATCGCACAGCTCACCAATTTCATCGTTATGCTTTTTCTGTATACGGGCATCAAAATCACCTTGGGCAATTCGTTTTGCCGTACTATTAATCTCACGCACAGGATTTAAAATAGATTTTACAAAATAAGTGCTGGAAATGCAGACAAACAGGATAATCAAAACACCTATTCCCGTTAAAGTTGCCACAATGGCTAAAATTTGACGGTCTGCATTCTCTAATGATACCACATAACGTACCCCGCCTACAACCATACCATCATTATTTCTCAGTACACGGGTAACTGCCATCACTCTCTCACCCGAAGAAAGCTTTCCTTTCCAACTTCCATAACCTTCGGCGTCCTGCAAAGCTGCATAATAATCATTCATAGGCTGATTTTGGTCCGGAGTAAAACCTGTAGAAGTTAGTACAATTCTACCATCACTGTTAATGACCATTAGCTCCATACTTTCTTTGCTGGTAAAGTTTTCTACATAGGTATATGCAAAGGTTGTAAAATCTGAAGATGTTTTATTTTTATAATCAATAAACACGTTGGTTAATTCTCTGGAATTGGCATTTAGTGCTTGTAAAATACCGTTATATGTATAATTCTGCACTGCAAAGGATAGTGATACGATTAAAACAACCAATACCAATACTACAATTCCTAAAACATTAAATAACCAGCGCCGTGTGATACCTTTAATCCACAAGGCGGTATATTCTCCCCTTTTCTAAATGATAAAGCAGAAAAGCATTTTATGCTTCCCACTTATATCCCAGTCCCCAAACAGTTACAATATGTTTTGGGTTAGACGGTTCATCTTCCACTTTCATTCTTAAGCGGCGAATATTCACATCTACAATTTTTTCTTCACCAAAATAACTTTCTCCCCACACATGTTTCAAAATATCTGTTCTGTCAAGTGCAGTGGCAGGGTTGGAGAAAAAGTATTCCATAATTTGAAATTCTACCTGGGTCAATTCAATAGGTTGCCCACGTTTGAGCAGGTATCTGTTACGTAAATTTAAAGAAAATTCGCCCGAATGAATTTCTTCCTTAAAATTATTTTCTGTTCTCATTTCTGCAAGAGCAACTCTGCGGTAAATGGCATCGACACGTGCCACCAATTCTGACGGACTGAATGGTTTTGTCATATAGTCGTCCGCACCCATCATTAAACCGCTGACTTTGTCCATCTCCTGTGTTTTTGCAGTTAACAGAATAATACCAATGGTTCCGCTTCTTTTTCTCAGCTCTTTACATACTGCAAGACCATCATATTTTCCCGGCATCATAATATCCAGTACGGCAACATCAAAATCGCCGCCTTCACGTTCATAAATTTCCAGTGCTTGCTCTCCGTTTTCCGCTTCATACGCTTCATATCCTGCACGTTTTAAGTTAATGATAACAAATTCACGAATGACTTGTTCGTCTTCACATACTAGAATTTTCTTCATGTGTTATTCCTCCTGAATTAAAATAGGACAATTAATTTGGTGAAAATAATCTAAAATAATATTCCACCTGCTCCATAGTCAATGACAGTTTGGAATCTGTACGTTCCAATTTTGCCACAAACACCATATTTTCATGCTGTTTTAATTTATACAGTTCCGTACTTTCGGAACGATTTTTCCACTCATCTTCTGTCATTACTTGTATGGTTAACAAGGCATCCCCTTTCACACCGCTGTCAGCTCCTGCTGTATCGGGAATCCATTCATAAAAGGTTAACGCTCTGTTTTCTTCACTCCACTCGGTTGTAATAGCGTCTTTCCATGTATCCGGTATCATGAACATATAACCGTCTTTGCTGTTGACAACTGTACTCAATAAATTGGTAAATGTATTTGTGCTGACATCATAACGATGCCAATTTACGATATAAGCCGTATCGTTGATATCATCTGAAGAAATTCCCGGTAAAATATGTGTAATCGGAATTTCTATGATGGAGTCCCCGTTAATATCCTGGGATTGAACGGAGGTATTCCGTTCCGTATACAATACGGTTTTATCCTCGGGTCTGTACAAAGGATTCTTTAATTTAGAGTCATTGCGGTCCCAATATAAAATTTCTGTTTGGTACGTGCGTACACTTTTCATTCCGTCAAGGATCACACCATAATCATTGGCACCTATTTTACCTACTGTAACCTTATTGTATTTTGTTACACCTGAATCCAGTTTTGCGGTGCCTAATAAACTGATACTGCCATTTGAAACTGTAAATAATTTTGCAGTGGAAGGGTTTTCTTTTGTTTGCAAACGAATGGTTAAAATACCGTTTTTTCCACTTTCAAACTCTACTACAGCAAGTTCATTGTACAATTCTTTTGTTGGAACCTCTTTGATTGTTTCATCTTTATATGTATACAAATTCAGTTCACTGGTACCTGTTGTAGAATTCCCCCAGCCAATTGCAAAATCAACGATTCCGTTGCCGTTAAAATCTCCAAAACAAATTCTGTCAATCTGTGTGGAAGGATTTTTATAGGATGCAATTTCGGTCCATGTTCCGTCTATCTGGCTAATGACCGATACAATTGTATATGGCTCCTCCCCTTTGGTATAAAACGCAATTGCCTCATCATTGCCGTCACCCGTAACATCCCTCATGACAATAGACGAACGATACTCTCCCGCTTTCGGATAACGCAACGTTAGCTGATGATTTGCCTTTTCTTCCAACACACTATAAATCTCTTGTCTTTCACCGGTTGCTTTCGGCGGTTTCATTAATGTTTGCGCATCCAGACCCAAAGGAGAACAACCGGTTAATGCAACTGCCAATAAAGCCGATGCTATGGTAATGAATAGTTTCCGCTTCATTTTATACACCTTTACATGATATTTTCAATCAAAATAATCGTCATATATATTTTTTTCATTATATCATCTTCTACATAAAAAGTGTAGTATCAATAATGTAACACTATCCTATATAAAAAACGGAAAAGACAAGTCTTTTCCGTTTTTTATATAGAAGTTATTATGCATGAGGAATATTGGTATGTTCTGAAATTTCTCTGTTAATTGTGACTAAATCCTGCACAGACAGGTCATGAATGTTTTGATGACCTGTAATGCGTCCAAACATTTTCAGCTCTTCAAAAGATGCATTCAAATAATTGGATAAACGTTTCGCTGCATGATCAATATGTAATCTGGAACGTAGTTCAGGGTCTTGCGTTGCAATACCTACAGGACATTTTCCTGTTTCACAAATGCGATACTGCTGACATGCCGCCGACATCAAAGCTGCACTTGCAATGGCAATGGCATCGGCACCCATAGCAAGCGCTTTGGCAAAGTCACTGCTGACACGCAAACCGCCTGTAATTACCAAGTCTATTTCCAAATGATGCTCAGTTAAATATTTCTTTGCTCTGTACAATGCGTAAATGGTAGGTATACTGGAGGCATCTCGTAATATAAGAGGACTTGCTCCTGTCGCGCCTCCACGACCGTCAATGGTAATAAAATCCGGTTTCGCGTATGCAATCCATTCCAAATCTTTTTTAATATGTCCTGCTGCAATTTTGATGCCAATTGGACGGCCTTCGGAAACTTCTCTGAGCCAGTCCACCATTGCTTTTACATCTTCCTTGGTTTGAATATTCGGAAAACGGCTTGGACTGATTACATCTTCTCCAACCGGTTTGTTACGAATTTTTGCAATTTCCGGCGTTACTTTTGCTCCGGGCAAATGTCCGCCCATACCCGGTTTTGTACCTTGACCAATTTTAATTTCAATGGCATCTGCCTCTTTTAAATTCTCGTCTGTTACACTGTATAAATTTGGTACATACTCAAAAATATATTTATAGCTGGCGGCTTTTTCTTCCGGCAAAATGCCACCTTCTCCCGAACACATTGCAGTGCCTGCCATAGCGGAACCTTTTGCCAGCCCCACTTTAATCTCTTTGGAAAGTGCACCAAAACTCATGTGAGAAATATAAACGGGTCCATCCAGTTCCATAGGCTGTCTTGCATGCTTACCGATTACAGTAGTAAGGGTTACATCTGCATGTGCATCCAGCGGAGATGGATTTAATTGAGCACCCAAAATCAGGATATCGTTCCAGCTGACAGTTGACAAATGTGTACCCATAGGAGAAATAATGGATTCTCCCGTTAAAGACATTTGATGAATCATGTCCATATATGGTTCATCTTGGGAATCATGTTTTGCAAATTCCTTTGGATATGCCAAAGGATTATCTTTTGGCATATCTGCTGTTTTTGGTTCCTCAGACGCCTCTTTTATCTTTGTAAACTTTGCTTTTTCAGCACCGCAGATTGGACAGCGCCAATCATCCGCAAGAGCAGAAAACAGGGTGTTTCCGGCTTCATCATATAAATAACCGCATACATTACATTTAAAAATAGCCATAGTGCCATTCCTCCTCGTCTTTCTGGATATTTTTATTATACACTTAATACATAGACATGTCTATTAAAAAATAATAACAATTCTTATTTTTGTGATTTATGATAAATATTTGTCCAAAAATGTAACATATCATACAAATTACTAGGTTTTTATCACGCAAAAATCCCTTTAGATATTTCAATCTAAAGGGATTTTTCTAATAAAAAAGTTTAACAACAAAAACGAGTCAATGAATAGATGTTTGAGAAAATATTCAGTCAAATTCTAACATTTTTGGATTGAAGCACTTTGCAAATCATTCATACGTACTGCATAATACGAAAAACTCTAAAGATGATTTTACCAAACAAACACTAATTACGCGAAACAATCCTCGGATATAATACATATCCAAGGATTGTTTTATGATTATTCAGACTGTGCAAATCGTTTTACGATATAATGATTCGCCGCCAATTCATCTTTATCATCCAATTCAGGTAAATCTACTTTACCAAAACGTCTATTTAATGCTGTTTGCAGCAAATAATCACATAAATGAGGATTCTTAGGAAGCAAAGGACCATGAAGATAAGTGCCGATTACATTTTTATATACAATGCCTTCACCTTTATCTTTATCATTGTTTCCATGTCCGCTTAACACTTTTCCAAGAGACTGATAATCCTCAATAAACGTTCTGCCTCCGTGATTCTCAAAGCCAACGATAGGCAGCGGGAACAAATCGCTTTGCAATACAATATTACTGATTAATCGACTGTCTCCACGTTCGGTATGAATGTTTACCACACCCAATCCTTCTATGGTTTCATCTCCCATTTTATAGTAATTGCCAAGCAGCTGATAACCGCCGCAAATTGCCAATACAACGCCACCTTGCTCTACATAATCAATAAAGTCCTTCTTAATTCTTTTTAATCGATTGCATACAAGCAATTGTTCTCGGTCCGAGCCGCCGCCAAGCAATACAATGTCCAATTTGGAAAAGTCTATTTTATCATTCAAATCAAACTCTTTGACTTCCGCGTCAATACCGCGCCATTTCAGACGTTGTACCATGCAAATAATATTGCCGCGGTCTCCATAAAGATTCAATAATTCCGGATACAAATGCCCTATTGTCAGTTTCATACTTTCCCTTCCTCCAATTTCTTGAGGATAAGATGGGTATTATATAATGCAGTATAGTTGCATAATACGTACAAATTGCCTGTTCCTTCCGTAACCAGGCGTTCAATTGCCTTTGTCACATCTTCTTCCACTTTTGATGGAATATCTGCATATTTAAACCGCAGCTGCATATCCAAAGCACGAATGCCGCTTGCAATAAAGGTTTGAACGCGCGCATCATGAAAACGCTCAAAGTCAACATCCCACAACCAAGAAATATCTTTGCCGTCCTGTGCTTTATCGTTAATGACTACAATTAAATCTTTCGGAGATTTATCCTCCAAAACAGCGGAAATATTCTGATTGAAACCGGCCGGATTCTTTGCAAGATTTAAAACCACATGTCTTCCGCCAATATCAAACAGTTCCATACGTCCGTTTTGCGTTTTATGTTTGCGCAATACTTGGTCAAACCGTTCCAGATAAAAACCTGCGGTTCTTGCTGCCGCATAAGCGGCAAGGATATTATATACATTATAAAATCCATGACTTTTAATGCGGAATTGTCTGCCTTCCATGCGTAAAGAAATACCTCTGTCCAAATGCACATTAGTGACAGCGTAATCCAATTTTGGTCTTGCAAAATCACATTTGGGACAGTGATATTTTCCCAATTGACTGTAATGATAATAATCATATTGTAATTCAGCGCCGCATATTTGGCAGAAGCGTCCCTCTTTTGTTTCCTTTGCCGCATGTTTGGCATCGATTACTTGTTCATCCACACCAAAGGTAACAAATGAATTTCCACTCTGTTTTGCCAACGCTACAGACAAAGGATCATCGCCGTTTACAATTAACTTTGTATTTGGTGACATTGCCAAAGCCTCTTTAAGCACATCCATTGTAATATCAATTTCGCCGTAACGGTCCAGCTGATCACGAAATAAATTGGTCAATACCATGTAATTCGGTTTAAAGTGGGGAAATGCTCTGCGCGCAGAAGCTTCGTCAATCTCAATGCAAGCACAGTCTGCGTTTAGCTTGCCGCTAATACTGGCAGAATCTGCAAATGCAGTTACAATACCGTACAACATATTGGCGCCTGCACTGTTGCATACAACTTTTTTGCCTTCAGAGCGAAGTGCTTCACATAAAAGGTTATTGGTAGTCGTCTTTCCGTTGGTACCGCAAACCACAAAAATATCTTCGCGCACTTGGGCAGCCAAATCCTTAAGTAAATTCGGATAAATTTTCAGCCCAATTTTGCCCGGAGTAGAAGAACCCTGTTCATTGCTTGTCAAAGCCATATTAAAAATTTTGTCGCACCGATTGCGAGCATTTTTCTCATAAATAGTTCCTTCCTCCTGTTATACCAACTTGATAACGGGTGTACAACTGTAACTTACTGATACAGCCAAAACTTTTATATTTATTCATTATATAATACACACATTGAAATAGCAATGCGGAAACACAAGCTTTTATAAAATATAAAGCAGCTTTTTTATATTTAATTATCACTTTTCAATCATTTCTCCTAAATTTAACAAGAATTTAAATATTAAAGTAATCTCTGCACATTCCAAACAGCACTTTCATATGATGTGATAAAAGAAATAAACGATTCATGTTCAGATAAGGAGTTATACTATGATTATTCATGTTGTAGAACCCGGAGATTCTCTTTATAAAATAGGGCAGGAATACGGCGTTTCTCCGTATCGTCTTGCAATTGACAACGGAATTGAATACAACAGCACATTGGTAATCGGGCAAACCATTGTTGTACAATTTCCAACGGTGGTTCATACTGTAAAGCAAGGAGAATCCTTATATACCATTGCAAAACAATACGGAGTTTCTGTCATTTCTCTTTATCAAAACAATCCCCAGTTAAATGGACGTTCTACCATTATGCCCGGGGAACAGCTTGTTATTACTTACGACCAAGAAAAACTTGGAAGTTTTGAAGTAAACGGATATGGGGAACCGTCTATTTCAGATGATTTGCTGAGAAAAACATTGCCTTATTTAACATATGTAACACCTTTTACTTACGGATTAACTCAAAGCGGCAGTCTGGTCATGCTGAATGATAACCATATGATAGACATTTCAAAAGAATATGATACAGCCCCGTTAATGCACCTTTCCACCTTAACAGAAAAAGGCAACTTTGACAGTGTACGTGCTTCCATTGTATTAAACAATCAAACCATACAAGATAAATTAATTGATGAAATTATCGAAAATATGAATGACAAAGGTTACTATGGACTTGACGTTGACTTTGAATTTATTAACAAGCAGGATGCGGAAAAATATGCTGCATTTATTTCCAATCTGCGTTCCCGTTTAAATCCTTTGGGCTATGAAGTGATTACTGCGCTTGCCCCCAAAATTTCGGCAATGCAAAGAGGTACCATATATGAAGGACATTTGTATAAAGAAATCGGCATTGCATCGAATGCCGTATTTGTTATGACGTATGAATGGGGCTACACATACGGACCGCCGCAGGCAGTGTCTCCTTTACCAAATGTACGCGCAGTGTTAGACTATGCTGTTTCAGAAATTCCTCGTGAAAAAATATTTATGGGTATATCCAATTATGGCTACG
Source organism: uncultured Oscillospiraceae bacterium (assembly GCA_900541905.1). Lineage (GTDB taxonomy): Bacteria > Bacillota > Clostridia > Oscillospirales > Acutalibacteraceae > UMGS1071. The sequence goes on along the minus strand of UQLQ01000016.1, from coordinate 11,611 downwards.
ATTGGACTCTGCCATTTGAAAAGGGCGACAAGGCACGCTCTATTTCTAACGATGAAGCAATCAAACTGGCAATTCAATACGGTGCTGAAATCCAATATGATGAAACTGCACAAGCACCTTATTTCAACTATTACGATAAAAGAGGTCGGGAACATGTCGTATGGTTTGAAGACGCTCGCAGTATTCAGGCCAAATTGGCTTTAATCCCCGAATATGGACTGCGAGGCGCAGGATATTGGAATATTATGCGGCCATATCAACAGGGCTGGACTGTACTAAACAGTTTATATCACATCAAACGTATTACGGAATAAGGCAAAATACGAATCATTTGAGATAAAATGATAGTATAACGTATATAAAGTACTGCATTGTATTTATTGCTGATATTCGTTCATGCCTTCATATATCTATACTTTACAAAACGAATTATCTCGGTTATCACATCATCTGTTCCAACACCTAATCCCCGTCTGCTTCCAATGTTCTAACAGAAAAACAAAATTGATTTCATTGAGTTCATTTATTTTTTTAACTCAAGAAAATCAGTATGATAAACTCCTTCTATTTATCTCAATCCATTTCTGCCATTTTTCTGTATAATTGATTTTTGTTTTGCGTAACTATTCTGTCCACTGATACATTTTCTTACTGCCATGATTCAATCATAAATTATAATCTCAACCATTATCATAAAGTGATGTATGTATATTATAAAAAAACAAACTTTCTAATATCTATTGACTTAACGATTTTACAACGATATAATATAGGCAGGGAATGAAGTTCTCCCTCGGCATTGCCGGAACTGCTTAGTAAAGCTAATGACTTCTGCATTTGATGCAGAAGTCATTTTTTTTTGCAAAAGAAAGGGGTCAAATACAATGGCAAGCAGCAACCGCTATCATTTCTGCCTAATTGATAAATTTATTCAAAAGATACAAAAATGCTTTCGACATTATTTGGAAAATAGCCAACGATTAATTTACACTGATTTATGTCCACAGATAGAGCGTGCGCCTCCCTTATAAAAATACTTTTTTCCTTTTTAAAGCGGAAAGAACGGTATAAAAACGGCTTGAAAGCATATCTGACTGTTATAAATCATGAACACAAGACGGAAATAACAGCCAAGATACAAGATGAATGGAGTGGATTTATATGCAAAAATTTATCAAACAAATACAAACTATGGGCAAACCCATTGCACTGCAGCTTCTGTTGGGCCTTATAGGAATCCCCGTGGGAATTATCATCGGAGCTATGGATACAGCTTTTGGAAAAATACTGCTTGAAATAACGGGTATCAGAGAGCTGTATCCTTTATATCTCATCCCCGCTTTGCCGCTTGCCGGTATTTTAATTGCATTCTGCTATCAAAAGTTTGGAGGAACCAGCAGTAAAGGAATGACACTGATATTTGAAGTGGGACATGGTGATGAAGAAAAGATTCCTCTAAGATTGATTCCGTTTGTAGTGGGAAGCACATGGGTTACCCACCTATTCGGCGGCAGTGCGGGACGTGAAGGTGTTGCCGTTCAAATTGGTGCAACTTTTTCTCATTGGATTGGCAGACATTTGCCCATAAAAAATGCAGGACCTATCTTTCTTGTAGCAGGTATGGCTGCCGGTTTTTCCGGATTATTCGGAACGCCCATTGCAGCTGTTTTCTTTGCAATGGAAGTATTGGTCATTGGAGAAATGAAGTTTGAAGCGCTTCTTCCGGCATTTACAGCATCAATTGCAGCGAGTACCACATCTCAGGCATTGGGTTTAAGCAAATTTACTTTTATATTATCAGAAAATATCTCTTTCTCATGGATATTGCTTGCACAACTTCTCCTGCTGGGTCTTATTTTTGGCGTAGTTGGAGGACTGTTTGCATGGTGTTTAAAGCTGGTAAAACGCTTTTTATCGGATAAAGTAAAGAATCCTATCATCCGTATTGCACTGGTTGGCGTTGGATTAAGCGCTTTATTTCTCTTGTTATATCAAGGCCGTTACTCCGGTCTGGGCACCAATTTGATTCAAGCATCTTTTCACAACGGAACCATATATGGCTGGGACTGGATTTTAAAATTTATATTAACCATTGTGACCCTTTCAGCCGGATTTCAAGGAGGCGAAGTAACACCTTTGTTTTCAATTGGAGCCAGTCTTGGAGCAGCTATGGCAGGTTTGTTTGGTCTTCCTGTACCATTTGTGGCGGCATTGGGTTACGCAGCTGTATTCGGCGGCGCTACAAATACCTTTTTGGCTCCAATTATCATTGGAGGAGAAATTTTCGGATTTGAATCTATCCCGTATTTCTTTATTGTATGCACCATTTCCTATGTGTTTAATGCAAATAAGTCTATTTACTTACAAAAGGCAAAAACCATGCTCAAAAAATAGAGTGAAAAAATTTTACAATTTTCGTAAAGTCTATGAAAAACAATAAAACAAGAAGTGATACTCTCAGATACATAGCGTACTATAATACCAAACGATTATCTTATCAATGGGCCACGCCAAATAGGCTGATGTTAAATAATTGAAATAAAATATAGTAAATGTAGTAAATACATCGGAAAAAACACAAAATAATCCCTATCAATCAATTATATGGTCTTCAAATATGCTTCTTTTATGAGTATAAACATAATTTGACACGAAACAAATATGGCAGCTTCAAAATAAAGCAGCTGTCTGCATTGGCAGACAGCTGCCTGTTCTTTTAAAACCAATCATTCAAATAAATGTTTATATCAGAGATACAGCAACGAGGCAAAGTTGAAATATTTTTCTTCCAAAGGTAACACTTTTATTCTTTATGATATACCTTATAATTTTAACATTTGTTTACGATTCTTCAAATCTTTTTTGAAAATACTGTTTGTTCAGCAAATATGCCTTATCATTTGGTTTGCAGTCACCTGCTTTTTCATTGTAGTAGTTGGCTGTATCGTAATCTCCAAGTTTGTCATAGCACACACACATTTGCATGTATGGAATATAATCATAACAATCCGGTTGGATAAAACCGCCTTCCGTATCTCTTCGTGCAGTATTGGCCGCCGTTTGATACCAATATATCGCTCTTTGATATGCGTTGCACTCCATAAAATAGTTTCCTATTTCGCAGCAAGTTTCTGCACGCGGTTCATCATAAACAAAGCTTTGAAATAACGCGTAAAGCGCTTCTTGTTTTTGACCCATCTGACATTTACAATAAAATATATATTTACATGCATCAATTTGATTTTCTACCCAAGCATCTTCTCTTTGTAAAAATGCGTTAAATACTTGAATTGCTTTTTCAAATTGATTATGATAATACAATTCTCGTGCATAATAGAACTGTTGTCTGGCGTCTAACACGTTTCCCTGCGCAATTAACTTTTCAAATATTCTTAAATTGCGGTCAGGATCTTGAACTTGTAATTTTTTATGAGATACGGCTGCGGAATCATTGTAATATATGTTACCTGCAGGTGGTATAATTTCATGTACAGCTCCAACCCATTGATAGCCTTTATGATTGGCAATTAATCGTTCTCTATAGTAAGAAAAGGTAGGCTTGCCGCTGCTGTCAAAAGCAGTATGATATTTCATCATAACCATGTCTGTTTCGGGAGACAATGTCTCTTTTAATCTTTGAAATCCTTCTTGGTCTTTGGGCAATATTACATCATCTGCGTCAAGCCACATGCAATACATACATTTGGCTTTGGAAAACGCAAAATTTCTGGCTGCCGCAAAATCATCTATCCATACAAAATCAAATACGTTATCCGTATAGGTATGAGCAATTTCTTTCGTGCGGTCTTTAGAACCTGTATCTACAATAATAATTTCATCCACCAAATCTTTAACCGAATCCAAACAGCGTGCCAGCACGTCTTCTTCGTTCTTTACAATCATACATAAGCTGACTGTTACCACATACATTCCTCCCATGCAGTTATCCTGATAGTATTCTATGCATGGAAACAATAACAGGGAACAGAGATAAAAAAGCGCCCCGCAAATCGGGGCGCTTTTCCTTTATTCAAAAACAGATATTACGGAAACAGGACAATTTTCTTCTGCTTCCTGTGCGTCATCAATGCAATACTCCGGAATTTCATCCACGATGACTGAAGATAATCCATCTTCAAATTGAAACACTTCAGGACAGGTTGCTACGCAAAGTCCGCAAGCAATACATCCTCTTCTGTCTACATGAGCCTTCATAAAAAATCCTCCTTACGATGCTACATTCTCTGTCGATAATACTCTGCTGTATACACTACCTGCTACAGGCGTGATTTCTTTTGCATTTAACAATTCCGAAACCGTAACAAGCTGATAACCTCGCTCTATTAATGCAGGAATTAATTCCTCACAAGCATCTGCAGTGGTACTGTACATATCATGCATGAGTATAATATCTCCATCTTTTACGTTATTTAATACCTCACTGACAATGGCGTCTTTATCCCTTGTTCTCCAGTCTTGCGTATCAATGGACCATAATACAAAGGTTTTTTGAAGTACATCTTTTAATGATTGCGTAATTTGCCCATATGGCGGCCGTATCAATTTGGTAGTATAAGGTACATATTGCTGAATACGATGTTCTGTTTCCGCAAATTGATACTCAATTTCCTCTGACGTTAATGTTGTGATTTGCGGGTGACTGAATGAGTGACTTCCTATTTCATGCCCTTGGCTATACTCTCTTTGAATAATATTGGGGAAATTGTCAACACGGTTTCCCAACACAAAAAACGTTGCTCTGGCATTATGTTTTTGCAAAATATCAAGAATGCGAGGTGTTACAGTATAGTGCGGACCATCATCAAATGTCAAGGCAACCATTGGTTTTTGTTTATCAATGATTGCAGTTTGCGGTTCTGTTAACTCACCTTTTGGCAGCGCTGTTGTTTGTACTGCTTCAGGAGCTGTACCAGACAAATCGATGTTCAAATATTCGGACAAACTGTCATAGGGAATGGTAACGAATGGAATTCCAAAATATCCCGGCAAAATTTGATATTTTTCAAAATAAACCGCCAACCCATCTTCTTTTAAAGCAAAGTGCTGATAATTTTGTTCTGTGGGCGTGGTTCCGTTTAAAAATAATTCCGTATCCATTTGACTTTTCACATCCGAATTCCCTGCAAATTGTTCCTTTGCCAGTTCTGCCAGTATAGAGAAATCATCAAATTTGAATATGTCGCCTAAACTGAGTTGTTTTGCGGAAGATACCTCAAATACCAACGTATCAACACATTCCATAGGATGTGCCAAAGCAGAAAAATTCTCTTCCGTATAAAAAACAATGGAAATGATGTCTCCTTTGATATAAGATTCATAATCAATCCAGATTGAGGAAGAAACATCAGGTTCCAGCGCTTGATAACCTATCTTTTTGTTTTCAAACTCTTCTATTTTGCTGTATACTTCCTGCTCGATGACACGGTCAATTTCTGAGATTCCTGTAATAGGATAATGAATACTGACTGCATGTTCCTTATCATCATTTACGATGGATTTTGTTTGTCCCACTGCCTGATTTCCGTCGCTGTTTTTTACATGAACATGCTGGGTAACAGCCGTCATAGGTTCTGCTTCGGGCATGGTGATTACCACAGAACAAATCCAATAAAAAATGAGAATCATCATGGTGAAAAAGACAATAAAACAGGCAGCTTGTTTAAAAACGGAATTTTTCATGTTAGATCGCATCCTATATTACAACGTATTTCGGTTTAGTATCCCCCGTTTTTTTATATATTATCAGCAAGAAAATTACACTACATATAAAATAGGCATTCCATCTAATTTTTTCTTTATCTGCTCACGCAAAAAAGTCTCTCCTTCTATTCGTAATGCCTCTTTATACCAATATTTTCCCCTTCCTCGTCCGGTCATATCTTGTTTGTCATACAAGGGTACCGCATTGGGAAACGCTTCTGTATTGATTGCATGATGTACATAACTGTAAGTCATAAAAATAATTTCTATAAATGCAGACTTTTTTACTTTACTGCTCAAGGTATCTGCCAAATGAGAAATCAGTTCTGCATATAACGTTTTCCACTGGGGAACAAAAATAACAGGCGCCAATAAAATCCCCACAGGATAGCCTGCATCACACATAGCATTTAGTGCCATAATGCGCTGATTGAGCCTTGAAGTTCCCAATTCCACTTTTCTAATAATTGTTTCTGGATTCAAACTCATACGAAATATCACCTTCTGCTGATGATTTAGAGAAAGCAAAGGTGAAATCATGTCAAACTTTGTGGGAAAGGTTAATTTTCCTTTTGTATTTGCGGCAAATTGTTCAATGGTCCATGGAAGATTTTCTGTAACTACGTTCTCCAAAATTAAATCGCTGTTGCTTCCAATTTCAAATGTGAGAGACTTTTTTGACTGATTGGCAGTACGAATCAGCTTCTCCATCATTTGTTCACGATTGACAAATACTCGCAGATAGGAACACTTGTTATAATTACAGACCAGATAACAATAGAGACACATCGCACTGCATCCGGAAGAAGTATAGGGAACCAAAAAATCAGAAACCTTATGATTTTCCGTATATTTATGTGTTTTTCTGGTGCCAATGATTAAATTGCGTTTTAGTCTTGGAAACTCATGATTTTGAGCATTTCTGAACTGCTGTATATGATTATGGCTCTCAATTTCCTGCCATGGTAAATTTGCATATTTTTCTTTTAATTGTTGGCCTAAAGGATAAGATAATACCGACGGTTCATAATAGACTGCATCAAATGAAATATCCATACTCCTCTCTCCTTGTTCTTGTTTTACGTTCTAGTATGTCCCAAATTGTTTATATCTAAAAATAAAAAAGAGCGATACAGCTGTATCACTCTTTCTTTGAAATCTTAATGTGTTCCTTTTACAATTTTCATGCCGTTTTGTTCCAACATTCGGACAATCTCCGTGATGGTTGGACATTCCGTACCATCCTTTTTTCTGGCACAAATTCCAACATGTACAATTTGCGTTCCTAACTGCTTGAGCCTCTCTATTTTTTCCAGCATGCCATGGTCTGTATTTGGAGGATTTCCACATCCATTACATTTCATAAACGCATCCAAATATAATGCTTCCGTTTGATAAATTGCAAAAGAACCTGTTCTATGATAAAACGCTTTGAGGCAAGAAGCACCCGTACATACAGCATTTGCATTCAAACAAGTTAACATGGCAATATGCTTCATTTTGTTTTTCCTCCCGGATGATATAAAATATGTAGAACACCATTTTGTTGGATTACGTCCGCTTGTACCTCATAAATTTCTTCAATGATTTTAGAGGTCAGCACTTCTTTGGGGGTGCCTTTTGTTATAATCGCACCATGTTTCATAACATAAATAAAGTCGCAATACATAGCCGCAATATTTAAATCATGAATTGCCGCAATTACTGTAATATCCAAAGTTTTTACAATATCCATTAGCTGTAACTGATATTTAATGTCCAAATGATTGGTGGGCTCATCTAAAATCAAACAGGGCGTCTGCTGCGCCAGAGCGCGAGCCAACAGTACTCTCTGCTGTTCTCCGCCTGACAGAGAGGAAAACAAACGTTCTGAAAAGTCTTGCATACCAACTTGTTGTAAACAGGTATCTACCAGTTGAAAATCTTCTTTGGTGTCTCTGTCTAACATACGTTTATGAGGCGCTCTTCCCAACATAACGACATCTTTTACCGTAAAATCAAAATTATAATGATTATGCTGCGCTACTACAGCTATCTTTTTTGCCGATTGCTTTAAGCTTAGTGTTCGCAAAAATACATCGTCCAGTAAAACAGCGCCGGACGTTGGTTTTAAGGTACGATAAATACATTTCAGCAACGTACTTTTTCCGCTGCCGTTGGGACCTATGATTCCAACGAATGAATGTTGTTTTGTATGAAAATCAATTCCCTTCAGTATTTCCGTTCCACCCAGTGAAATATGGAGGTTTTGGGTTGATACCGTCATGCGTCTTTTCCTCCAAATCCATATTTTCTGCGAATCATTAAGTAGATAAATACAGGCGCGCCAATGATACCTGTGAGTACACCTACAGGAAGTTCATTCCCCTTGAGCAGCACACGGCAGCAAACGTCTACCCAGATTAAAAAGATAGCGCCTATCAGGGCAGAAAGAGGAACTACTTTTTTATGGTCAGTACCTACCAGCATACGCACACAATGGGGTATCACCAGCCCCACAAAACCAATCATACCTGCCGCATATACCAACACTCCAACAATAGCTGCACAAACCACCAAATATACATGGCGCCATACATGCAAATTAGTGCCGAGTGTAATTGCTGTTTCATCGCCATACAGCATTAAATTTAAGGTACGATATTGTGTCAGAAAAAATGCAAAACCGGCCAGCACTACAGATAAGACAACCAAATTTGTTGTCCAATCGGCACCGCTTAAACTCCCCAGCAACCAATGATTGACTGTCACTACGCTTTCCTTGTCTTTTGTCATATATACAATAAAATTTGCAATTGCACTGCATACAGCACTTAACGCCATACCAGACAGCAACAATTTTGCTGTATTTGCTCTTGAACCAATATTTGCAAGGGTAAGTACTGCCAAAGAAACGACAAACGCACCTATAAATGCCAATATCCCTACAAAATTTCCGCCCAAAACAGAACCAATTCCCAGAATAATTGCAATAACCGCACCCAAATATGCACCTGAAGAAATACCCAGTACGTATGGATCTGCCAACGGATTTTTCACAATGGCCTGCATAACAGCACCACAGACGGATAATCCAATACCAACCCCGACTGCTAAAATCAGACGCGGAAGTCGAATAAACCAGACGACATCATGAATGGAACCTTTGGCATAAGAGGCATCCCCAATGCCAAATAATTGGCGAATAATAACCTTATACACATCTGCCATAGAGATATTGCCGGAACCAATGGTAACCGCAAATAACAATGAAACAATCAGCGCAACAGACAGTAGAGCCAACAAAGTGATAAAAGATAGGTTTCCTTTGAATAAACCGTTTTTGAATGATCTTTTTTTCATACTATTGATTTAGTTCCGGATACAAACCTGCGGCAAAATTGCGGATTCCATCAATGGTACGAGCGCCGCTTGCATACATATCACCCAACATAATTGGATATACACGTCCATTTTTTACAGCATCCAGACTTGCAAATGCCGGGTCTTCCATAACTTTTGCAACACATGTGCTTTTTACATCTTCTCCATCGTCACCGCTGTTTTCCATGTAAACCACAAAAATAACATCGGGATTTTGTTCGACTAAATCTTCTTTTCCTACTTGTTTTGCATCAGGAGCTGCCAGTTCTCCCCCTAACTGTGTAATCATATCTCCTGCCAAAGAAGACGCACCGTAATTGGAAATGTCATCATTCAAAAATTCAATGACAGAAACGGTTTGTGCTTCTTTTCCTTTGGTTTTAGCCAATGCATCTTGAATTTCTTGCTTCATTTCATCTACCAGCGCTTGCGCTTTTTCTTCTACATCAAATATGTTTCCTATATTTAAAATATCTTTATATTCGTGTTCCAAAGTACGGTCATAACCACCCGCTCTTGTATTGGTATTAATATAAGTATTGGTACCTCTGGAAATCCATTGGTCTACATCACCTAACTTTTTCTCACCAAACAAAGAACCCCAACTGAAAATCATGTCCGGCTCCAACATCATGACATCTTCTTTAGAGGGTGCAAACACGTCTTCATGGTAATTCATCTTTGACAAACCGTCTTCCCATTCCTCTTTTACGGCATTATCCAGTCCGTAAGAAGCCACTACATGTTCCTCTAATCCCAAAGCAAGCATCGTTTCAATGGAACCTTGATACACAGCAATCACACGTTCCGGTGCCTTTTCATACGTAGTTGTTACCACATCACCTGCATAATTGTAGCTTTCAACCGTCACGGGATAATGAGAATCTGTCTGGCTTGCCGATATTTCATTGGAAGCCGTCTCCTGTTGAGTTGTTCCACATCCGGTAAGCGCTGCAATTAACAACAGCGCCGACATACCTAAACCCATCCATTTTTTCATACTTGTTACTCCCTTTCAAATGTAAATAAAATATAAAAAACCGCATGAACCCTTCAAAAGATTCATGCGGTAATTTGCATTGGAACAGGATAATAAACACACGCCGAATAAGGCTGTATGAAAACAGCCTTTTTATCCTTACAGTACCTCTTGAGTCCGAAGAGTAATTGTACTTATGTAATATCGCTGTATTCTGACTTAAACCTCATAGCAAATACCCTTCGCCTTCCCAGAAAAAATCCAGTGACTGAACAAAAATAATTTGTTCGTGAAAGGCTGCTCCGTTATTACAGCAGCGTTCCTGTGTGGGAATTACACCCAACTTCCTGCAAATAATTGCAAAAGCGATATGACATACTTTATTAAATTATGGCAACATTATATCGGTTTCGGTAAAATCTGTCAATATCATCATTATGAAAAAAAGCCATACTATGTATGGCTTTTGGGGGATGTGATAAAATTTTACTGTGATAAATGAATGTGTTATGATTTTGCAATCCACTGTGCCGCATTGATTGCCGCAATTGCACCGTCTGCCACTGCCGTTGCCGCCTGGCGCACTTGCTTTACACAAATATCTCCGGCTGCGTAAACTCCTTGATACATGGTTTCCATTTTTTCATTTACGGGAATATAGCCGTTTTCTAAGTGCAATTCAGGATACAGCTGTGTATTTGGCGTAGCACCTGCATAGACAAAAATACCGCAGCCTTTATCCTCTATTTTTGTGGTTGCACCTGTTGTTTCATCTGTAAGTTGTAACCATTCCACTTGGTCCTTTCCACCGATTTCGGTCAAACGAGAATGCAATAATAATTCCACATTCCTTAACTGAGCCAGTTTATTGGTAAACTCCGGAATGGCTCCCAGTTTGTCTTCAAAATGAATGATAAATACTTTTTTAGCAAAACGGGATAAATATAATGCCTCTTTGATGGCACCATCCGCACCGCCTACTACATAAACATGTTTCCCTGCATATTCTTTTGCAGATTTCGCTGCATTAAGCGCATAACCTTTTCCGGTAAGTGCTTCCTCCCCGGGAATACCCAGTTTTCTTGGAGTTGTACCGTTTGCCAGCAGCACTGCACGAGATTCATAAACGTCACTGTTGGTCTTTACAATTTTTGTTTTTCCTTTCAGTTGTACCTCTGTCACAGTCTCATAAGAAATTTGTACACCGGCGTGCAGTGCTTGTTTCTTCATGCGTGCAGCAAAAGACTCTCCTGTTTCATCTTCTACAATAGCCGTATAATGACTTACAATGGAAACTTTTCCAATCACTCCGCCGACTTTTTCTTGTTCCAAAACCAAAACACGCAATCCTCTGCTAACCGCATACACAGCCGCGCTAATACCTGCAGGACCGCCGCCAATAATGATGAAATCGTACATGATATCCTCTCCTTTACAAAATCATCTGTTTTCTCTCTTTGGCTATATTATATAATAAAAATACTATAAAGTAAAATTATAAATTTAAATAATTTTATAATAAAAATTTATAATTATGATAATTGTCAA
>UQLQ01000015.1 GCA_900541905.1 uncultured Oscillospiraceae bacterium | reverse complement strand
TTTATTTTATTTGGACCGGCAATACTTGCCGCAGTCCGATGGCAGCAGCACTTTACTATAAACATTTGAATGATAACGGAACAAATTACGTACAAGTGGAAAGCGGTGGATTGGCAGCTTACGAAGGTGATAAAGTAAGTGACAATGCCGTAGAAGCTTGTAAAGAGTTAAACGTTGATATTTCAAACCACATTGCCCACAGACTAAGAGGCAAAGATTTAATCAGAGGAAACTTTTTTGTTGTAATGGAACCGGTACACAGACAAATTCTGGTAGAGGCAGGCGTTGACCCTGACCAAGTTTACGTCTTGGGCGGACCGGAGGGAATTCCTGACCCATACAAAAAAGATGCGGAAGAATTCCGCAAAGTAAGAGACCAAATGATTGCCTCTTTTGCAGATTTGGATCATGTATTGTTTACACAAGCAAAACAGGCGTGGAAAAAATAAGTATGAATGCCGACATTCAAATGGTACCTATGCAGGAGAAGCATATTCCCGCTCTGGCTCAGCTGGAGCGGCTTTGCTTTTCCCAGCCATGGACTGAAAACGGCTTGCGCAGCGAACTTCACAATAAGCTCGCTGTTTTTTGCGTTGCAGAGCAAAACGGACAAGTATTGGGTTATGCAGGAATGCAGTGTGTGATGGGTGAATGTTATATCAATAATATTGCGGTTTTTCCACAGTTTAGAGGTATGGGGATTGGTACCCGGTTGGTACAAATGCTGATGGAGCAGGCGATACAGAGGGATGGAGTTTTTATTTCCCTGGAAGTACGCGTTTCCAATCAACAAGCCATTTCTATTTATCGAAAACTTGGTTTTCATGAAGTGGGCTGCAGAAAAAATTTTTATACAGCGCCTGTGGAAGATGGTTTGATTATGACAAAAGAGTTTAAGAGTCAGTAAGGGAGAGATGGTATGAAACTATTAGCAATTGAAAGTTCTTGCGATGAAACCGCAGCTGCTGTTGTAGAAAACGGCAGAACAGTGCTTTCTTCCGTGGTTGCTTCTCAAATTGAAGAGCATAAGCTGTATGGAGGGGTCGTTCCGGAAATTGCCTCCCGACGACATAGTGAGGCAATTGTTGGCGTTACAAAACAAGCATTGGAACAAGCTCATGTCACATTAAAAGAATTGGATGCCATTGCCGTTACCTACGCTCCCGGATTAATTGGAGCGCTGTTGGTAGGCGTAAACTTTGCAAAAGGATTGGCGCTTTCTACAGGATTACCGCTAATCCCTGTACATCATCTGCGTTCCCACATTGCGTCCAACTATATCACCTCTCCTGAATTAAAGCCTCCGTTTTTGTGCTTGGTTGTCTCCGGAGGACATACACATATTATAGATGTCAAAGATTACACAGATTTGCATGTCATTGGGCAAACCAGAGATGATGCGGCCGGCGAAGCGTTTGATAAAGCTGCAAGAGCTATGGGAATGTCTTATCCGGGCGGCGTTCATTTGGATAAAATTGCAGAGCAAGGTAACGAAGATGCGTATACATTACCGCATCCCTCAGTACAGGGTTCTCCGTTAGACTTTAGTTTTTCCGGATTAAAAACGGCAGTGATTAATTTGATACACAATGCTTCTCAAAAGGGAGAACAACTTCCCATTGCGGATTTATCTGCCTCTTTCCGAAAGGCTGTGGTAGATTGCTTGCTCAAAAATGTGATTTTGGCAATGAACGGAACAAATTATAAAAAATTGGTTATTGCAGGCGGTGTTTCTGCAAATTCTTTGTTAAGAAGAAGATTACAGCAAGAATGCAAGGAAAAAGGCTGGGAAATTCATATGCCGGCTTTGAATTTATGTGGAGATAACGCAGCTATGGTAGGTGCTCAGGCTTATTATGAATTTTTAGCAGGGAAAATTGCAGGAATGGATTTAAATGCTTGCGCAGCAATGCCGATAGATAACAATTTTTAGCAAATTTAACTAAAAATTATGAGATTATAAAACAAAATTCATAAAATACTCATTGATTAATACAGTCAGATGTATTATACTTAAATTATTGAATAGAAAATTTTGGCTGGTTCCACACAGCCAGGAGGAGACTGAGATGACAAAAAATGAAACCATGTTAAATTGGGTTGGCGAGATGAGAGAGCTGGTACAACCGGATCAAGTTGTTTGGATTGACGGTTCACAGGAACAGCTGGAAGCTCTCCGCGCGAAAGCTTGCAATGATGGTGACTTAATCAAATTGAATCAAGAAAAGCTTCCGGGTTGCTATTTGCATCGTACTGCCCTCAACGACGTTGCACGTGTAGAGGCAAGAACATTTATCTGTTCTAAAAAAGAAGAGGATGCCGGTCCTACCAATCATTGGAGAGAGCCTGCTGAAACTTATAAAATGCTGTACGATATTGCAAGAGGCAGCTACAAAGGAAAAACGATGTATGTAATTCCTTATTCCATGGGTCCGATTACTTCTCCGTATGCAAAGGTTGGACTTGAGGTGACAGACTCTATTTACGTTGTGCTCAACATGGCAATCATGACCCGTGTAGGCAAAGAGGTGCTTGCTCATTTTGGGGATACCAATAATGATTGGGTACGTGGTTTACATGCAAGTTGTGATATTGATGAGGAAAAACGTTACATATGTCATTTTCCGGAGGATAATACGATTATCTCTGTAAACTCCGGCTATGGCGGCAATGTTCTGCTTGGCAAAAAATGCTTTGCACTGCGTATTGCTTCTTTCCAAGGAAAGAATGAGCAGTGGATGGCAGAACATATGCTGATTTTAGGTGTGGAAAATCCAAAAGGTGAAGTAAAGTATATTACAGCTGCATTCCCATCTGCTTGCGGAAAAACAAATCTTGCCATGTTAATTCCACCGGAAGGTTACCGTAAAAAGGGATATAAAGTTTGGACTGTCGGCGATGATATTTCTTGGATGAGAAAAGGTCCTGACGGCAGATTATGGGCAATCAATCCTGAAAACGGTTTCTTTGGCGTTGCGCCGGGTACCAACCAAAAATCCAATCCAAATGCATTGGCAACCGTTCAAAAAGGAACTATTTATACCAATGTTGCGCTGAACTTGGATAATGATACTGTATGGTGGGAAGGTCTGGACAAAAATCCGCCGAAAAATGGTGTGGACTGGACAGGAAAACCTTGGGATGGTACCACTGCAGAAGAGAAAGGTGCACATCCAAACAGCCGCTTTACGGCGCCTGCAGAAAATTGTCCTTGCATCAGTAAGGAATTTAGTTCACCGGCAGGTGTGCCTATCTCCGCAATTATTTTTGGCGGCCGCCGTCAAAAAACAACTCCGTTGGTTTATCAGTCTCGTGATTGGAATCATGGTGTGTTTGTAGGCTCTATTATGGCTTCCGAAACAACGGCTGCAGCTACCGGCCAAGTTGGTGTGGTTCGCCGTGACCCAATGGCAATGCTGCCTTTCTGTGGTTATCATATGGGCGATTACTTTGCTCACTGGATTGAAATGGGCGAGATTCTTGGTGAGAAAGCTCCAAAAATCTTTAACGTGAACTGGTTCCGTCAAGATGAAAACGGCAAATTTATGTGGCCGGGCTTTGGCGATAACCTACGTGTGCTGGATTGGATTTTGGAACGCTGCGAAGATAATGTAGATGCAAAAGAAACTCCAATTGGCTACTTACCATACGTTGATGATATTAATACAGAAGGTTTGGATATCGAAAGAGAAACATTAGAAAAAATCCTGACTGTTAACAATGAAGAATGGTTGGGTGAAGCAGCAGGCATTGAAGAATTCTACCAAAAATTCGGAGATAAACTTCCTGCTGAACTGAAAAATCAATTGAATGCTCTAAAAGAACGTTTATCGAAATAAAACAAATCCCCTCTATGTTTATACCATAGAGGGGATTTTTCTATGTTGAAAATTTTTCTTAGCTGCGGCTGATTTTTAGTACAATTTCCTCTTCCAAGTAAGCAGGAATTTTCTCTAAAAATGTTTTTAAATGAGTTGTTTGATTATGTTTTTCTACACTTTCATCATCAGCCCAATTTTCTACAATGATATATTCGTTGTGATGCTTCACATTTCTAAAATGGTCATAAAATAAACAACCGTCATCTTGACGAGATTTTTGTACCATATCGTCCAAGAATGCCAGGTAATCTTGTTCTTTTTCTGCTTTCACTTTTAATAGTACGTTGATTGTAATCATGAGAAGTCCTCCATTTTCATTTATAAAAAATTTAGGTATCTATAAAATAGAGATACTATATTTTTGTGGCTTAAATTTTCGTTAAATAACCATACCGCCGTTAATGCCAAATACTTGACCTGTGATAAAATCAGAATGGTCTGAAGCTAAAAATCCTACCATTTGAGCAACATCTTCCGTCGTTCCAATGGTTCCCAAAGGAGTCTCTTCTTTTAACAGCTCCAGAGTTTGTTTATCCAAATGGCTGTTCATAGCAGTTTTTATCACGCCCGGCGCTACGCAGTTTACTTGGATATGAGAAGGTCCCACTTCTTTTGCAAGTGCCTTTGTCAAACCAATGACAGCAGCCTTAGAGGCGGAGTAATGGACTTCGCAGGATGCTCCTACTTGTCCCCACATAGAAGAAATGTTAATGATTTTTCCGTTTTTGTTGTGAATCATATCCGTTAATGCCTGACGGCAACATAGGAACATGCTTTTTATATTTACTGCAAACATCGTGTCCCATTCTGCTTCCGTAATATCTGTAAATAATTTCTGCTGTGAAATTCCTGTATTGTTTACCAGCAATGAAACAGTGCCCAAATGCTTTTTTGTTTCTTCAAACATAATTTCTACTTGAGAAGCATTGGATACATCTGCGCAAATGGCAATTGCTTTATTTCCCAGAGAATGTTTGTTTAACTCTGCGGTAAGTTCTACAGCACAAGCTTCGCTGCGGAAATAATTAATGGCTACATTGTAACCTTGCTCAAATAATTGCTGTACAATTGCTTTTCCAATACCACGGGAACCACCGGTTACCAGTGCGGTGGGGTACATCATAAAAACACCTCCTGATGTTTTATGTCATATTGCCTGTTGTCAGCATAATTGCCGTCAAAGCAGCAATGGGTGCTGTTTCTGTTCTTAAAATACGTGGCCCTAAAGTGGCTTTTTTTGCTCCTAAGTCAAGAGCAAATTGTACTTCTTCCTCTGAAAATCCGCCTTCAGGACCAATAAAGATAGAGTATGCTTTACAGGAAGGGTCAATGCATTGCTGCAAAGACTGCCCTCCGCCTTCGTAGAAGAAGAGAATTGTGCTTTCTGAAGCAGCTTGTCTTAGTGCGGCTGAAAAGTCCGTTACAGGGCTTACAGGAGGCAATATTCCCCTGCCGCATTGCTTCGCTGCTTCAACGGAAATCTTCTGCCACCGTTCTACCTTTTTTTGAGCAGATTTTTGGTCAGGACGTGATACACACCGTTGTGTTAACATAGGTACAATGTGGGTAACACCCATCTCTACTGCCTTTTGAACAACACTGTCCATTTTATCAGATTTGGGAAGCCCCTGATATAATGTTACAGATACAGAAGGTTCGCTGATAGTGGGGACAGAACTATTCACGGATACAACAACTTGATGCTCGTCCATAGAGGAGATGGTGCAGTGATAATCCATACCTTGACCGTTGCAAAGGACCAAAGATTCTCCGACCTTCATACGTAAAGATTTTGTAATATGCTTGCTGTCTTCTCCGGTAATAATCGCTTGTTGGTTCGGAGATTCACTGATGAAAAATCTTGGCATAAAAGTCACCTCTTTGTTTATTGTCTTTATTCTATCACATGCTGTATCCGGCGTAAATAACTTTTCCCATCTTTGCTAAATAGAAAAAGAAAAGAGGCTTTATATAAAAGCCTCTTAATAGATTAAAATTCTAATTTTTTATTGATATAATCAACCAAATTATCAATTGCAATACGTTCTTGCTGCATGGTATCGCGGTCGCGGACAGTAACGCATTGATCCTCTAAGCTGTCAAAATCGTAAGTAATACAGAATGGAGTTCCAATTTCGTCTTGTCTGCGGTAACGTTTACCAATGGAGCCTGCATCATCATATTCCACCATAAAATGCTTTGATAACAGTGTGCGGACTTCTTCCGCTTTTTCACCTAATTTTTTGGAAAGAGGTAAAATAGCTGCTTTATATGGAGCGAGAAACGGATGAAGTCTCATCACGATGCGAGTGTCCTTTTCATCAATGACTTCTTCATCATAAGCGTCACATAAAAATGCAAGTGCAATACGGTCAGCGCCCAAGGAGGGCTCAATAACATAAGGAATATAGCGTTCGTTTGTTTCAGGATCAAAATATTCCAGGCTTTTGCCCGAATGTGTCTGATGCTGTGTGAGGTCGTAGTTTGTTCTGTCTGCAATGCCCCAGAGTTCACCCCAGCCGAATGGGAATAAAAATTCAATATCGGTAGTAGCGGTGGAGTAAAATGAGAGTTCTTCAGCGCTATGGTCACGCAAACGAATGTTTTCTTCTGTAATACCCAAATCCAAAATGAATTGTTTGCAGTAATCTTTCCAATAATAGAACCAGTCAAGGTCTGTGCCAGGTTTGCAGAAGAATTCCAGCTCCATTTGTTCAAATTCGCGGGTACGGAAAACAAAGTTACCGGGAGTAATTTCGTTACGGAAAGATTTTCCGATTTGTGCTACACCAAAAGGAAGCTTACGACGTGTAGTACGTTGAATATTAGCAAAGTTCACAAAAATACCTTGTGCTGTTTCAGGGCGTAGAAAAATTTCATTTTTTGCATCTTCTGTTACGCCTTGGAATGTTTTGAACATGAGATTAAATTTGCGAATATCTGTAAAATTTGTAGAGCCGCAATCAGGACATGCCACTTTATGTTCGCGGATATAGTCAGCCATTTGCTCAAAAGTCATGGCGTTTGCATCACCGCCAACCTCTTCAATTAATTTGTCTGCACGGTGACGTGTTTTACATTCGCGGCAGTCCATAAGAGGATCAGAAAAACCGCCGACGTGTCCGGAAGCAACCCAAACCTGCGGATTCATTAAAATAGCAGAATCAAGCCCCACATTATAAGGACTTTCTTGGACGAATTTTTTTAACCATGCTTTTTTCACATTGTTTTTGAATTCAACACCCAAAGGTCCGTAATCCCAAGTGTTGGATAGTCCACCGTAAATTTCGGAGCCTTGATATACATAGCCTCTGTTTTTGCAAAGAGCTACAATCTTTTCCATGGTTTTTTCGCTGTTCAACATATTTATTATCCTCCACGCTTACTTTTGTTTTGTATGCTGTTTATTATTAAATATAAATAATTTACTGAAAATATAATTCAAAATGACAACGACAACATTTGAAACAACTTTTGTAACCCAAACATTTATTCCGCCGACATCTACCATCAGCCATGTAATTAAAACGTCAAATCCCAATGAGACCAGACGGGCAATTAAAAAAGAAACAGTCTCTTTCAGTAGAACTTTTTTGTCGGTAGTTTTGCTATTAAATACAAATATTTTATTAGTAATAAATGCAAATATTACTGCAGCAATCCATGCTATGACGGTTGCTATAATAACATCCCAATGCAGAATATCATAAAGCAGTCCACAAATAGCAATATTTAGGATAGTGGTAAGAACACCAAATATAAGATATAAGATAGTTTCTTTATTAATAAACTTTTTTATTAGTTTGTTTAACTTGTCCAATATTTCGCCCCCACAAAACAAGTGTAGCATTCCTATAGTTTACCATTTCAAATCGTTACTTGCAAGCAGTAAAATATAAGAACACATAAAAAAAACAACTTTTTTATAAAAATTTAAAAAAAGGGGGTTGACGAAACGTCTGATATGCGATATAATCAACAGGCGAGTTCAAAAGCAGAACGTTTTTGAAGCATAAATCGAGGTGTAGCTCAGTTTGGTAGAGTGCTTGGTTTGGGACCAAGATGCCGCAGGTTCGAACCCTGTCACCTCGACCATTACCGTAAGGTAATCTATGTGTCTAGGCGTTGACACATTCTGCGGTTAGTGATATAATCACAATCGTAGCAAATACGCTGGTGTAGCTCAGTTGGTAGAGCAGCTGATTTGTAATCAGCAGGTCGGGGGTTCAAGTCCGTCCACCAGCTCCAATATGGGAGAATTCCCGAGTGGCCAAAGGGGGCAGACTGTAAATCTGTTGCGTCATGCTTCGATGGTTCGAATCCATCTTCTCCCACCAGACTGAGTCTGAGCGCAATTCGCGTTCGGACTCTTTTCTTTTTCCGGGCTATGACGCTCGCGATGGGCATAGATCTAAAGTGTCCCCCCTTCCATCCGGGCCGGTCATAATAGATGACCGGCCCGTTTTTTAGTATTCATGTGGATTTGTGGGCTTTTCAGAGAGCAAAATCCAAAGTAATTTTCCATAGATGCTTTTTTCATAAAATGGTGAAAACAAGAATTTTCACGAGTAGATGCGGGGCTTCCGTCTGAATTTCCAGGCTGGAGGCCCTATCTTTTAGTTTATAGAGAGGCAGAGGAGAGAAAATAAGCTCAGTGCAGACTTCAATCAAGCTCTGCACTGAGCTTATTTTTGGAAGGCGAGGAAATAGTGCGTTTTTAGGACCTTATCGGGAAAGGGCGAAATGACAAGGAACAGAATTTTGGCTTACCAAGTGGTAACGGAGAAAGTCAGGAGATTTTGCCCTTTTTTAATATTTTATTGAAAAAACTAAATCTATAAAATGTCGCATTGCAGGTGAAATAAACTTACTTTTATGGTAGGCAAGGCATACTGTGTTTTGAAAAGAAAAGTCGGAGATATGAATCTGAGCCAGTTGATTTTTAGAGAATTCTTTTTTTGCAAGTTTTTCCGGTAGTATTGTGACGCCAAGATTAAGAGAAGCGGCTTCTAATATAGCCTCTTGAGATGAACTTTCCCAGGCAGGTTCTATGGGATATCCCAGCTGGGAAACAGCAGATTGAAATGCACGAAAGGCGCCGCTGTTTCGCTCTCGGAATAACAATGGTTGCGAAACAAATTCACTCAAAGAAACAGTCTTGCCTGCCATACTATGTGTTGGACAACATACTGCTATATGAGCTTCGGAAAATACAGGAGAAAGCTTGATAAATGGAGAATGGATTATCCCTCCCACAATTGCTAAATCCAACTGATTTTCCAATAATAATTTTTCAATCACTTCTGTAGTGGTGACGCGAACTTGAACGCGTATATTTGGAAATTGTTGCTCAAACAGTTGAATATATTCCGGCAAATAATAACTTCCTATATTTACACTGGCTCCTATTCGGAGAATTCCTAATGCATCTGGATTTTGAAATGATGTTTCAATATCATCATAGATGCTAATTAGATGTGTTGCATGGCTCAATAATGCTTTTCCTTCTTCAGTAATACGCAATCTTTGATTAATTCTATCGAAAAAGTGTGTTCCGTAATGTTGTTCCATTTCACGGATGGCAACACTAACGGTAGGCTGGGTAACATATAGTGATTGTGCAGCTTTCGTGATACTTTCTGTTTTTGCAACTGCTATAAATATGCGAAAATGTCGTATGGTCAATAATAGCACTTCTTTCTTTAGATTATAGCTAAATATCTAATAACTTTATAAAATTATAATATTTTTATTATGATTCTGCAAGCGGTATAATAATAGCAGGAGATAACTATTTCTACAGAGATTTTGTGGCATTACGCATAAAAGGCAAAAAGTGAAACATTTTTAACACTACAATTGTATGAAAAAGAGAATGTTGCTTTCGATTATTTGTACAGAATCGATTAAACATGATTGGCTATACCGGTCACTGTAATTTTTATATAAGAAGTTAGTATCACCTGGGAAATTTGAAAGAAAATGTCTTAGAGCAGAAATCGTTTGACAAAACAATATTCCATAAATATTATGGAATCTCATTTGTCGCAGAGTTTGAAGAGAAAATTAGGAAAGCGTATATAACGGTATAAAATTTTACGACTATTAATTATGCGGTGGATATTATCCATTTTTTAGGGAACATACAAACAGTGCTGTTATATGAGATATGATTAGGAACATGTCAATGCTATATTACATTTGGCTGAATAGGGGAGAAATAGATTGTGCAAGAAGAATAAAAAAACTACAAATATGAAGTCAAAACAAAATATTCCGTTAGATGAACAGAAAAGAGAACAGATTCCAAAACATAATATAAAAAAATTGCTTACCCTATTTTCGACAACATTATATATTAGTGCATTTACCTTTGGTGGGGGCTTTGTTATTGTAACGTTTATGAAAAGAAAGTTTGTAGATCAACTAAAGTGGATTGATGAAAAAGAAATGTTGGATTTTACGGCACTTGCCCAATCCTCTCCGGGAGCAATTGCGGTAAATGCAGCAATATTGGTAGGATGGAAAGTTTGTGGATTTGCGGGTATGCTGATTGCAGTTCTGGGAACAATATTGCCTCCTATGATCATTCTTTCGGTTATCTCATTTTTCTATACAGCGTTTGCAAACAACATATGGGTAGCTGTTGTTTTAAAGGGAATGCAGGCAGGAGTAGCTGCTGTTATATTGGATGTCGCATGTGATTTGGGGATTAACGCAGCAAAAGAAAAAAGTATATTGTCTACTATTATTTTTATTGCAGCCTTTGTTTGTGATTTTATATTTCAAATAAATGTGATATATATTATTTTGGCAGCTGTTGTTTTAGGAATTGTTAAGACATTAATCTTTCGCTATAGGGAGAGGAAGTCATGATATATCTAAAACTGTTTCTCAGTTTTTTGCAAGTCGGAGTATTCAGTATCGGTGGTGGTTATGCAGCAATTCCTATTATTCAAAATCAAGTGGTGGATACCAATGGTTGGCTTTCTATGGGAGAGTTTACAAACCTTGTAACTATCGCAGAAATGACGCCTGGCCCTATATCCATTAATTCTGCGACTTTTGTGGGTATTCGTATTGCAGGTATTCCCGGTGCAATTGTAGCTACATTTGGGTGCATCTTACCGGCTTGTATTATTGTATCTGTTTTAGCTATTATTTATCGTAAGTACTCCGGTGCGGTTGCCGTGAGGGATGTGTTAAGCAGTTTAAGACCTGTTGTAATTGCATTAATTACAGCTGCTGGTCTATCTATGTTGTTAACAGTATTATTTGGAAACCAGTCAGTTAACATACAAAACGTTCAATGGATTAGTGTGATATTGTTTGTTGTAGCTTTTTTCATACTGCGCATACTGAAATGGAACCCTATTCTTGTTATGTGTTTGTGTGGTGTGGTTAGTTTGCTTATTTATTGTATTTCTTATATATAAAACTTTTTCTGTTATAAAATGAAATAAAACATTTTGCATAAAATCTCTTAAGTATTTTGCGAAATATTTATAAAAACAGAAAAAATATGACATGCTTAAAAAAAGACTTGTCTTTTTATATTGATTATGATATTATAGTTAGGCAGCTTATGTAAATAAGCATGTTTGTGCCTGTAGCTCAGCTGGATAGAGTGTTTGGCTACGAACCAAAAGGTCAGGGGTTCGAATCCCTTCAGGCACGCCAAAAGCGTTCATCTTTTTAGATGAACGCTTTTTCTTTTTTGATTATAAAACTTTGATTGAATGCCATAGAAACGTTATTCACGCTATTGGTCAGTCATTAACGAAAATATGTAGATTTTCAAATTTGTTATTTGATATAATATTCAAAAGGAGAATATTAGAGCATATGATGGAATTGGATGCGAATAATATTGCAGATGTAACACAGTATTTGATAAGAGAATATTATAACCTAAATACGGGGCCCCTATTTTCCGTTTTAGCAGAAGATTGCGTTTGGCTTGGGCCTGGAAATCTTCTGGTATTTGGCGCCAAAGCAATAAAGACTCAGTTTAAAAATGGTTTTATTATGCCTGCCTTTAAAATGGTAAATCCTCATTTTTATATACTGGATACAGGCAGTAAAAACCATATTGTTGTATTGGGAGAATATTTGCTGTTTTCAGATGAAAATGCAGACCTAATCTGTGCCTCAAAACAGCGTATTACTTTTTGTTATAGGTTAGAATACGACATCTATCGACTTTATCATATGCATGTATCCAATGAGTGGAATGAATTGAAAGAGAATGAATTATTCCCTTTCAAACTCAGTACACAGACTTACCATTATGTAAAAAAACTTTTAAAAGAAACCAATGACAGAAAAAATAAAGTAATTATTCAAACACCAAGGTCTGCCTATGGTATTCGGTTAGATGCTGTAATTTATATAGAGGCAGCAGATAAATATAGTGTTTTACATACAGTAAACCACAATATTGTGATACATAAATCTATTGGCGATTTAGCCTCCGTATTTCCTGATTTTTTCTGTCGTATTCATAGAAGTTATCTTATTAACTGCCACCATGTTTCTAAAGTGGAAAGATATTATGTTATGTTAGCAACAGGAGAAACTTTACCAATACCTGAAAAACGATATACAGAAATATATCATAATGTGATACAGGCTATGAAATAGCATTTACAATATATACTCATATTAAAATAGTGTGATTAATTTGCATAATATAAGAACATTTAATTTTATTATAATTCATATAAAACATCTAGAACTTACGTGTTTTTTGGTGTATAATTACTTATAAAGTGATGTGAATAAGTTTTTTATTATCAAGCTTAACTTCACTTATTTTTAACAGCATTATTTAGGGAGAGGAGAAAATTTTTTGAAAAAGAAAGTATTTTTATGCGCGGCGGTATGTGCTTTAGTATTGGCAATGGGAGTAGGTTGCTCTCAACAGTCAAGTTCTTCCGAGTCCGGTACAAGTTCAAATACCTCTAATGTGCAAAGTGAAAGCGGTAGCCAGACTCAAAATTCGGATGTACCTGTTTCATCCGTTCAAGGGGGAGCTGGCACAGCATCCGACAGCAAGAATGTAACAGCAACCTTGTATATAGGTGAAAATGGTCAGTTTAAGGAATATCCTTACACATTTTCAGAGAAACCAACACCTGACCAATTAATTCAGGCAATTGCAGATACAACTGGTTGGAATTTAACGTTGGCTGATGTTACAACTTCAGGGAAAGGTGGAATGACCATATCATTCTCAAAAGAATGTGCATTGTTTACAGGACCACCTCAACAGCAAAAAGAAGAATTTCATATGTATGATGCAGAACAACTGGATAGAACTATTTTAGACAGTATTCAGAAAACACTGCAAAATAATACAATAGATCCTAACTTAGGCGATCCTTCCAATTTAGATATTTATTATTGTATGGAAGGGGATAAAGCATTGGAGTTAACCAATTTGAATATTACCATTCCTATGGAACAGCCATATAGTTCGGATATGTGGGAATATATTTCGCGAGAACCTGCGAAAGGATAAACATAACATAATTTAGGTATTGGTTTATAGCATTCATGGGGTGTCAAACAGACAATTCTGTTTTGATAAATTATAGCATTGTACTTTGATTTTTAATATACGTTTATTTGCTTATGTACCACATTGGCAAACAATGTAGACCTTTTTTACCAGGAGACAATTAGTATATAAAAGGGGATTTTACAATTGTTTTAGTGTAAAAAGAATATAAAAAACAATGCTAAAAAAAGTCTAATTTTTGAAGGGGGAAATTGTTAAAGATGAAAACAAAAAGATTTTTAGCCGTACTGGTAACGTGCGTATTTGCTTTTGTGGTTTGTGCAGTTCCGGCTATGGCTGAAGTGATTCCGTCAGCACCGGGAGAGAAAGCGCACTTAATGTTGGAAACAAATAATACCGATGGTACTGAGAGCAAAGGTGATATACAATTTACAGGCTCTAATATTGCTGATGCAGAAAAGGGAATGGTAACAACAGGAGAATATTATGAACTAACAGCGCAAGCACAAACAGGATATTTGTTTGACAGCTGGACACTAAGCGTATCCCTAAGAAAAGCTGATGGAACAGTCCAAGCGCTCGGTGGAGCAGATTATGCAGATGAAGCAGGACAAAAAGCATTTGAGGTAACAAATGAAAAAGTAAAAGTAAACTTTGTTGAGCCGAAAGATGCAGTAGACGGTGATGTTTTGGAATACAACATTACAGCAAACTTTAAAAAGGATCCAACTTCCGTAGCAGTAACTGTAAATTATGTTTACAGCGGTTTATACGGTGCAGACTTTATTTACACAGAAACTCAATATTTAACTGAGGGAACTCACACAATTACTGCTGATGCTGCTCAATATGAAGGCAAAGGCTTTCAATTGGTAGATGCAGCAGCAAATACACAAGAAGTGAATGTTACCCAAAAAGATGGACAATTGGTAGCAGATGTTGACACTGTTAGCTTTAGTGTAAAACCAACAGTTGATCCAACTACCGTTTCCTTTAGTGTAACCTATGTTGACCTGGCAGGAAATCCAATCGGAGCTGGCGGACGTATTTGGTTTGATGACATTGGTGTATATGACAGAGAAAATATTCTGTTGCCATACGGATATAGAGCTATCCCACCTGCGCATCCTGGCGAAGATTGGTTCTATCCAACCAGTTTGGAGTACATTGGCGGCCAATGGCAAGCAACTGTGCCAGACCTTGAAATTGTAGTAGCCAAAAGCGTAGCAACCGTTAACATTCAATTTGCTTTGGAAGACGGCACTTTATTGCCTGATTTGTCTTATGAAAAAGCTTATTTTAACGTAGGCGGAGGTATTGAAACCGTTGAAGCACCGGAAGGCTACGAATTTGTTGGTGAAAACACTTATGCTGTAGAAGTTACAGAGGATGATTTACTGAATTTGGTTGTTGACCCAACTGAAGTAACATTTACAGTAAAACCGGTTGCAACCACACCGGAAAATCCTGAAAATCCAACTGATAACGGAACAACAACTCCACCACAAGACGGTACTATGGGTGGAAACCCAACAACAGGTGACGCTACTCCTTATATAATTTTGGCAGTAACTGTTGCAGCAGCTGCAGGTGTTATGGTAGTAGCTTTTAAAAGAAGAAAAGCTTAATAGGGTTTTATAAATAAAAAGGGATGTAGTAGTAACTGCATTCCTTTTTTATTTGATTTTAAAGTGAGAAAGTATAAATCATATCTTTGAAATTAAAATAGGATATGGTATGATAGCGTTAAAATATTGATAGGAGGTTGGAAAGATGGAACAGTCTCTTTTTCATAGCAAAACTGCAGTGATTGTTGTAGATATGCTCAATGATTTTGTAAAGGGTAAGTTGTCTTGTGAACAGTCAAGAGCAATTGTACCTCCGATACGCGCTTTGCTTACACACGCACGCCGCGAAGGAGTACCTATTTTTTATTGTAATGACCATCATATTCCGGACGTCGACCCTGAGTTAAAATTATGGGGACACCATGCTATTGCGGGCACAGAAGGTGCAGAAGTTGTCTCAGAATTAGCGCCACAAAAAGGTGATTATATAGTACCAAAGCACTGTTATAGCGGTTTTTTTCAAACGGATTTACAATTGCTGCTTACTTCACTGGGAATTAAAAATTTGATTATTACTGGGCTATATACCAATATTTGTGTACGCCATACAGCTGCGGATGCATTTTGTTGGGGATACCAAATTTATATTCCGAGCGATTGTGTCAGTGCGTTTGCTCCCGAAGAGTATGAAGGGGATATTGCATATTTAAAAACGGTTTATGGAGCAACGATATTGTCTTCTGGCGAAATCAAATAAATGAAACCGAAGAATAGAAAAAGCCGACCTGTTTTGTAGCAGGTCGGCTTTTTTCAGCAACTGATTGTGAAAAATAGAGATTTTTGTATTTTTTTATCGCGCGTTTTTTGTTGAGAAAACCGCTATTTTATGAGAATATATGCATTATATTACAGTTTTATAAATTACACAGAAAAATGCTTTATTTGTATTGCCATATAGAATGACTTCCTGTAAGATAATGGTAAATAATGGAATGTGGTTTTTTGACAGTATTCCATATTGAATGTAGATTGGAGGTCACGCTTGATGAAAAAAAGGGCAATTGTGGTTATGGTGTGTGCAATAGGTTTTGTTGCTTCATTTGTAATAATAGGGTACTTTGGTCTTACCAGTACAGGCATGATGGACCGTATGTATGTAAGTCAAAGGAAACAACTTGTGATTGGAAAAGGTGAAAATTTATCTCCAATCACCCTTTGGGACGAAATTGGAACGTATCCCTGATTTACGATAGGCAATAACTGTAACATATGTTGGCCGTATGAGAAATTTCAATTTGTATCGATGTCCCCTAACCACGAAACATCTTACTTGCAGGCAAAAAGAGAGTATGTTGAAGTTTATAAAAAGGAAATAAGATAGATATAAACACTAGACTTTCCATATAGAGGCCAATAAATTGGCTGCTTGGTGTAACTCTTCGGGGGTATGATGCGCAAATCCTAACAGAATGGTATTTGCCATAGGGGTACTATTCCCTAAATAGTAGGGAGAGATACCTTGTAAGCGAACTCCGTTTGCTTTTGCGCTTGCAATCAATTCTGCTTCAGACATTCCATTTTGTACCTGAAGCAAAAAGTGCAAACCTGCATTGGCTCCCATAATCACGATTTGATTTGCAATAGGTGAGGTTTTTAAGGCAGAAACAAAAGCATCCCTTCGTTTGCGATAGGTATTTCGATTGCGATTAATATTTCGTTCAAAATGACCGCCTATCATAAATTGAAACAATGTATGCTGTTCAAAACGGGATACGGTAGGGGAATACTGGGAACAGAGCGTTTGGTATTTTTGAAGTAATGTTGGAGGTAACACCAAATATGCAATACGGACTGAGGGAGCAATGCTGCGTGAAAATGTGCCAATATAAGCTACTTTTCCTGCTGTGTCAATTCCCTGCAACGATGGTATTGGTTTTCCTGTAAACTTCAGTTCACTGTCATAATCATCTTCAATGACAAAGCGATTCGGTTTTTCATCAGCCCAGCGAAGCAATTCCAAACGTTTGCCTATGGGCATCACTACTCCGGTAGGAAATTGATGGGAAGGTGTTACGTATACAATATCAGCTTTGCTTTGTCCAAGGACTGCAATATCAATTCCTGTGTCTGTTACGTCAATGGGTTCCACTGTTCTGCCGCAATTGGTAATGGTTTGATATACCTTGGGATATCCGGGATTCTCCATTGCAAAAAGGCTGTCAGAATCAAACAATACATTTAATATCATAAGTAAATATTCTATACCGGCGCCCACAATAATTTGTGAAGCCGTGCAATGAACCGAGCGATATTTATGTAAGTAGTCGGCAATTGCTTGGCGCAGACAAAAATCACCTTGCTGATTGCCGGGGTAGATTAAATCCGGATGAGAATACATAATTTCTTTGGAAAGTTTTGCCCAGGTAGCATACGGAAATGTTTCCACATCTACAGAGTTGGTAGAAAGATGAAACAGATATTCGTTCTGAATATCACCGGTTTCAGGAATTGAAACGGAAGTTACAGGCTCTTGCCGAACAGTTAAAGAAGCCTCCAGTGGATTTACATAAAATCCGCTGCGGGGAAGGGCACGAATATAACCTTCTGTAACCAACATTTGATATGCGGCATCAATTGTATTCTGACTCACCCCCAGATAGTCTGAAAACGCTCGTTTGGATGGCAGTTTTTCATTTTCCTTATAAACACCTTGTTGGATATCTTTTACCATAGAAAGATAGAGTTGGTAGTATAAAGGTTCTTTTCCTTTTGTATGAACGTTCATTGCAAACCTCCAATCTGATACTATTAAAAATACTTAAACTGACTATTTAACAGGAATCAGTTTTTTATTATAATCATACTCAAATACAATGATATTTGCAAGACAAATATAAAAGTAGAGGAGTAAGGTAATTATGAGTCAACAATTGGAACAAAACAGAAAATTAACGGAGTCTTTCAAAGGCGGAGTTATTATGGACGTTACCAATGCAAAAGAAGCAGAAATTGCACAAAAAGCGGGAGCAGTTGCTGTTATGGCACTGGAACGTGTGCCTTCCGATATTAGAAAACAAGGCGGAGTGGCACGTATGAGCGACCCGAAAATGATTAAAGAGATTCAAAGCGCGGTATCCATTCCCGTTATGGCAAAAGCCAGAATCGGTCATATTGCGGAAGCTCAGATTTTAGAAGCACTGCACATTGATTATATCGATGAAAGTGAAGTACTTACACCTGCAGATGATATGTACCACTTAAATAAATTTGAATTTAAAACTCCATTTGTATGCGGAGCACGTAACATTGGTGAAGCATTAAGAAGAATTGGAGAAGGCGCTTGCATGATTCGTACCAAGGGCGAAGCGGGTACAGGAAATGTGGTAGAGGCTGTCAGACATATGAGAACCATGATGGCGGCAATTCGCCGTTTGCAAAATATGCCTTCCGAAGAACTGATGACATTTGCAAAAGAAAATGATGCACCATACGATTTGGTAGTATATGTAGCGCAAAACGGCAAACTTCCGGTTGTAAACTTTGCGGCAGGCGGCATTGCACCTCCTGCCGATGCTGCTCTGATGATGCAGCTTGGCAGTGAGGGTGTATTCGTTGGTTCAGGTATTTTTAAATCTGCAAACCCTGAATTAAGGGCAAAGGCAATTGTAACTGCTACAGCAAACTATAATAATCCTGAAATTTTGGCAGAAGTAAGCGAAGGACTGGGAGAGGCTATGAAAGGTTTGGAGATTTCTGAAATTCCTCAGGACAGTCTGTACGCAAACAGAGGCTGGTAAATCAAAGAATGGAATCAAACAAATTTGTTCCGTCATATCGCGATAAAGAAAAGAGGCATCCATGGATGCCTCTTTTCTTTATGTAAAAATGAGATATTAACGAACCGGAGTATAATCCATTTCAGATATTTCCTCTGTTGCTTCCAGTTTAAAAATAACAGGTCTTAACCCATCGTTACAGCTGCAAATTGCAACGCCTGGTTTTCTAATCCAATCTCCATAGTAAAATAATTCTTTTTCAGCTCCGTGAGACAATGCAAAGGCATACTGATAAATTGCTTTCCATGCTTCATCGCAAAATCCTTCCGGTTTTGCATAGTCAGCATAAAATACTTCTCCTTCTTTTAGCATGGGGCATGCAGTCAAACCGTCTGCTCCGTATTCTTTTGCAAGTTCTTTGTCCAATGTGGTTTTCAATACCGTGATTTTTACTTTTTTCATGAGTTATCTCTCCTTTTTGATATTACATGATAAAATCCAGCAAATTTTTGCCCATAAATTGGGTCCATTCTGGTTCTGTGAGGTTTGCATTTTGTTTGATATCATGAATAAATAAGGAAAAGTCCATTTCCCGTTTCACAGAAGGATACAGCAACAAAGGAAAATCACTGCCATAGAGCAATCGACTCGGACCAACCATTGAGATAACCGCTTTGATACTTTTGATGTCGTACAGCAAGGGATTTGCCGCAGTGTCATAGCGTACATTTTGAAATAATTCCTTGTAGCGGGGATTCATTTCATAAAAAGGAAGACCACCGCCCATATGCGCCAATATTAATTTTAAGTTGGGATATGTTTTTAATAATTGCGGAATCGGCGCCAATGATGTTGTATCTTTTCCGGGATAGATATGTCCGACCGGCTCTCCGCAATGAATACACACAGGCAAATGATAATGTATCGCGCATTCTAGGACATCAAGAAATTGTGGTGACTGAAAATCATATCCGTTTGCTCCCGGGCCTAATTCTCCAATTCCGCAAAAACCGAGAGAGACACAGCGCTCTATTTCGGAAATGGCATCTTTTCCGAACATAGGGTTAATGGAAGCAAATGCTTTTAAACGCTGCGGATGATTCTTGATTGCTTGTGCCATATAATCATTGTGCAGATGCATCAGTGCAATATCATTCCAATACCATCCTTGCATGACCAAACCGTATATGCCTGCCAACTCAGCACAATGCAAAGCTTCTTCTGCATTTGCCCATGCTTCTTCCGTACCCGTACCATTTTCAGATTTTTTGGTCAACATACCAAAGTATGGGTCACGTGCGGCATAGGTTTCCCAATGTTCATATATTTCAGGGGGAAATATATGAACATGACTGTCCCAAATTTGAAATCCATTCATGATTGGTTTTTTCCTCCTGTATTTTATAGTGATATTATAAATGATGATTCATACTCTGTCGATATCTGAAGCACACACAAATACTTTGAATAAAACTTAGAGTTGCTTTAAGACAGCTTTGTTTTCATTGATGTTGATTACAATTTGTTTTTTATGATAATGGCTAGGGAACAAAAATCAATAGGAAACGTGAAATTTTTTCATTTTCAGGACTTTGATAGAATAATGTATAAACCAGAACAATGGGAAATATTGTGATTTTTCTTATTAGCTCGAATTGGCTCGAAAATACTTACTTTTTCGGGTATATTATGATATACTGAACCAAGAAAAAACAAATTAAGTTGTAAACAATAGGGGAATTTTTATAGTATTCTTTGATGATTTGGGAAAGAATTTTTCAGTTGTTCAAAAAACGAAAAATGTGAAGTGAAAGTTGCTGAGAATTTATATTTTTACACTGTATGTAGAATAAAATGAAAGAAAATGATTGCTATGCAAAAACAAGATTAGGTTTTAATTTTAATGAGGAGGGTGAGTCATGGCAAAGTTTTGCAGTAAATGTGGAATGAAACTGAATGAAGAAACCGGGAAATGCCCTAATTGTGATGAGAAAACAAAAAAGCATATTTCAAGTTCCGATGGTGACAACAGTACAAATGTAAATCCAAAGGATGATGAAAGTATTAAAGAAACCGGTGGAGAACAAAAAGGCAGCAAAGAAGGAAGAAAGAAGACTAAAAAAATAGTGGTAATTATAATTGTTATTATTACATTACTGATATGTATAGGTGCAGGTATAGCTGTTGTAATGGTATATCATGAAAAAAACGCAAACGTTTCCAATGATATCGAAACTCAGAATACACAAAGTGCTACCAGTACAGAAACAACATCTGCCAATGAAGAAGTTGGCTTGAGTAGCAATTATGAAGTTCCTGAGTTTGATGCAGAAGCATATTTCAGAGAAAATACTACATTAAAATCTACTTTTGATGTAACCTCTTCACAATATATTCCTACTGAATCGGAAGCTTATGATCATTTTGTTGAAAGAGGCTTTGACGGTAGTCAAGTAATGTATGAGTATACTATGGATGGTACTTATTTGGGAGCGAATGAAATTTCTCGATATTCATCATCGAAACATCCAATGTATCAGGCATATTACGCTGCCACATCAGGGGATATATGGATGATTTCTGAAATTAACGGTTCGTTTTTTGCAACCCCGGTCACATATAATTTTTCAAACGAACAAAATGTTCCCGTAATACTTTCAGAAACAGATACGATTACAAGCTATGATAGTTCAACGAATAAATTCTATGTGAACATCCCGAAGGAATCTCAAACCGTTATAAAAACAGTTTCCAAAATTGATGCTGAAACGATAGAAAAACTAACTAACGAGGAGTTTAATCAATCATGACGGTTAAAAAAATTGTAACATCACTTCTTTGTTGTATCATCGTATCTTCTGTTTTTCTCCCTATTATCACAGTAAATGTTCATGCGGAAACTGCTACAGAAGAAAGCAGAATCATGGTTTCTCTCGGTGACTCCTATTCATCGGGAGAAGGTATTGAGCCGTTTTATGGTCAAAATGAATCGACAGCCGATAAAGTGAAAAATCAGGATTGGCTTGCACATAGATCTGAAAAAAGTTGGCCTGGAAGATTAACTCTGCAAGGAGTGAATGGTTCTATGGCTCAAAACCGTAATGATAATTGGTTTTTTGTTGCTACATCCGGAGCAGTAACCGATAATTTGACTCACAATCAACGTAAAGAGTATGATATTGACGGGATAGAAGGCAGCCGTTATATTGATAAACAGCTTGATGTTTTTAAAGAATTAGGCGATAAGAAAGCAGAATATGTTACTGTTTCCATTGGCGGAAATGATGCAAAGTTTGCTGACATCATAACTGAAGCTGCCATTCCACATCCACTTAACCCCGGAGCATTAAACGACAAATTAAATTCCGTTTGGGAAGAATTTTATTATGGTATTGACGGCGGTGAAAGCATAAGAGATAGACTTTATCAAGCTTATTGCGATATTCAAGACGCTGCAGGTGCACAGGCTAAAATCATTGTGGCCGGATACCCCAAATTACTGGATTCTAACGGAAGTGGATTCTTGTTTAGCGAGAATGAGGCTGCTCTGATTAATGATTCTGTAAGTAGATTTAATGACGAAATCGAATCCATTGTGAAATCGTGCAAAGTGAACGGAATGAAAATCTGTTTTGTGTCTGTTGAGGAGGCCTTTGATGGACACGGTGCTTATTCCGATGACGCTTTTTTGAATAAGGTATATATTGGTAAGAAAGATCAAGATTTAAAATGGAGTGTTTCATCAGCATATTCCATGCATCCCAATGATAAAGGCGCACAGGCTTACGCCGATTGTGTTCAGGCAAAAATTGATGATATTGAAAAGGATAACGGAAAAACGGAATGGCCTTTGATGTCCGGCTCAGATGAGAGAGACATAGCTTTGGTACTTGATGTTTCAGGTAGTATGGGGGGGACTCCAATGAATGAAACCAAGAATGCGTCAGAGAAGTTTATCAATACGGTTTTAAAGGAAGATTCCAGCATCGGTGTTGTTACTTATGATAATACCAGTATGTGTATTGCTGATTTCTGTATGAATGAAAGGTATTTAACGAATGCAATACAGAATCTCAATTCTGGTGGCGGAACCAATATGGAAGCTGGATTATCACAAGCATATTCCATGTTACAGAACAGTGATGCAAAAAAGAAAATAATTGTACTTATGAGTGACGGTGAACCAAATGAGGGTAAAACAGGCAATGAACTCATTGAGTTTGCTGAAACAATTAAAAATGAAGGCATATACATCTATACATTAGGATTTTTTAATAATTCACATGATAAAACCTCACCACAGGCACTGTTAGAAAAAATTGCAAGTGAAGGGTGTCACTTTGAGGTTGATGATGCAGATGATTTAATATTTTTCTTTGGAGATATTGCGGATCAAATCAATGGACAAAAGTACATATATATCCGCATAGCGTGCCCTGTTGATGTGACGGTAGAGTACGATGGAGAAACCTTATGCTCTATAGAAGAAAATCTGAATACCCGCACTGCCTTCGGCTCTTTAACATTTGAGGATAATGAAAAAGGAACTGACAGCAGTAGCGATAATCGAGTAAAGATACTGCGGTTAAAAGAAGGCACAGATTACAATATTCAAATTAAGGGTAACGGCAACGGGTATATGGATTATACCATTAGATTTATGGATGATACCGGAGAGTATACTGATTTACGCAAATTCAGTGATATCAAAATCACGGAACAAACTGTAATTGATACTGTGGCGACCAATTCAGATGCAACTATATTAAATGTAGACGAAAATGGCGATGGAAAGTATGACTTGAAGTACAAGGCAACCGAAAATGCTGAAGGTGAGCTTGTCAACGACACCTATCTCATTTATATTTATATTGCAGTTGGTGTTGTTGCTTTCATCTTGGTTGTAGTCGCGATTATTCTAATTATGAAACATCTAAAATCAAAAAAATCTAAGTTGGAAAACAGATAAAGTATGCAGAAGTTTTGCAGAAATTGAGAAACACAGTTGAAAAGGGTGTTTTCACTTTCATCCGATGAACATTACTTTGTAACTTTTCATACTATAACAATTTAGCAGTAATAACAAAACAAACATTGGGAGATGATTCTTTCAATGTTTGTTTTGTTTATTAGCAAGAACGTTTTACATTGATAAGTTAGAAATTACTATGTAATTTCTTTTATGTTATAACAACCTAGCAACAAATACAAAATTAAAAATTTTGATTGTTGACTAGAACGTTTTAGCATTTATCAGCTGAAAATTGCATCGCAATTTTTTTTATGCTATAACAACCTAGCAACCGCAGAAAAACTAAAGTTTTGGCTGTTGGCAGGAACGTTTTAACATTTTTTAGTTAGAAATTGCTTTGCAATTTCTCTTATGTTATAATATCTACACTATTTAGTTGATGCAGTTCCATTTTATTATAAGTACAGAGGAGACGGGTATAAATGTCCGCAGTGTCACAGGCAAAGCGCATTGTAGTTAAGGTAGGTACTTCTACCTTAACTTATGAAAACGGAAAACTGAATTTAAGAAGAACGGAAGAACTCTGCAAGGTGTTAAGTGATTTGCATAATTCCGGTCTTGAGGTAGTGCTTGTTTCATCCGGTGCTGTTGGCGTAGGTATGGGTAAACTTGGTATCAAAGAGCGCCCCACGGAAACAGAAAAAAAACAGGCGATTGCTGCTGTTGGTCAATGTGAACTGATGTTTATGTACGACAAGCTTTTTGGAGAATATAATTGTATGGTTGCTCAGGTTTTGCTTACAGCGGATGTAACAGCCAGTGAGAACAGCAAGCGCAATGTAGAAAATACCTTCAGGGAACTGCTGAATATGGATATCATTCCGGTTGTAAATGAAAATGACACGGTCAGCATTGACGAGCTGGACGGTCCTCATTTTGGGGATAATGACACATTATCTGCAGTCGTTGCCAAGTTGGTTGGAGCGGATTTATTAATTATTTTAACTGATATTGACGGACTTTACGATACAGACCCGAGAGAAAATCCGAATGCCAAACATATTCCCTATGTCACTCATATTACAGACGAAATTAAGGCGTTGGCAGGCGATGCGGGCACAAACAGAGGAACAGGCGGTATGGTGACCAAAATACGCGCCGCACAAATTGCAAATGAAGCGGGTATCTCCTGTTGTGTGATGAGTGGTACGCATCCCAAAAATTTATATCAATTGCTGGACGGTGTCGAAATAGGAACTACATTTGCCGCATTATAAGTGCATAAATACTGAAAGGAGGAATAGATATGACCGAATTGGAACAAATGGGAAAACGTGCAAAGGAGGCAGCACGTGAACTTGCTTTCGCAGGTGATAAAAAAAATCAGGGACTTGCTGCAATTGCAAAAGCTTTGAGAGAACATAAAGATAATATTATAAAGGCCAATGCTTTGGATATTGAAGCAGCCAAACAAAACGGGATGTCTGAGTCATTGCTGGATCGTCTTACATTAACAAGTGAACGTATTGAAGGTATGGCAAAAGGTGTGGAGGAAGTTTTAGCACTGAAAGACCCAATCGGTACCGTGTTGGACGGAATGGTGCAAAGCAACGGTCTTAAAATTGAAAAAGTACGTGTACCTCTGGGTGTTATCGGCATGATTTATGAAGCCAGACCAAATGTGACTTCCGATGCAGCGGCACTTTGTTTAAAGTCAGGCAATGCGGTCATTTTACGGGGCGGAAAAGAAGCTTTCCACTCTAATCAATGTATTACCAACATTATGCAGGCTGCATTAGAGCAAGCCGGTTTGTCAGGGAATTGTGTTCAGCTTGTGCAGAATACCAGTAGGGAATCCGCAAATGAAATGATGCGTTTAACGGAATATTTGGACGTATTGATTCCAAGAGGCGGTGCAGGTTTAATCAAAGCGGTGGTGGAGAATGCAAAGGTTCCTGTAATTGAAACAGGTTCCGGCAACTGCCATGTATATGTAGATGAATCGGCAGATGTTGCTATGGCAGCTGATATTATTTTTAATGCAAAAACGTCCCGTCCTTCTGTTTGTAATGCCATTGAAACAGTATTGGTACACAAAAATATCGCTGAAAAAGCTCTCCCTGTCATTGAGAAAAGGTTGAAAGAAAAACAAGTGGAAATTAGGGGATGCCAAACAGTTTGCAGAATATTGCCAGATGCAGTACCTGCAACGGAACAAGATTGGGCGACAGAATATTTGGGTTATACTTTGGCAATTCGCGTTGTAGACGACATTCATCAAGCCATTGGCCATATCATGACGTATACCACAGGTCATAGTGAATGTATTGTAACAGAAAGTTATACCAATGCAATGTTATTCACATCTCAAATAGATGCAGCAGCGGTTTATGTGAATGCATCCACCAGATTTACAGACGGAGGTATGTTTGGGCTGGGTGCGGAAATCGGTATTTCTACTCAAAAACTCCATGCAAGAGGTCCTATGGGTATTGAACAACTGACATCTGTAAAGTTTATCATCAACGGCAACGGTCAAATTCGTGTATAAAGTACTGTATGTGTTAGAACGAATTCCAATGTTGGTTGGATTAGAGTGAAACGTAGGTTTTCATAATATACATTTATAAAACAAATCCTTAAAAAACAGCCTTGGCAGATTTCTTTTTTATAAAAAAGTTCTGCCGAGGCTGTTTTGTACTTATATATTAGGTAAAGTACAAAACAAGGGGTTGAATCATAACAAATGAATTCAGAAAACAAAGAACAAACACCAAAAAAAACGGCACAATTTGTGTGTGATTATCGAGATGAACAGCCCACCGAATTTTTGCCGCAGCTTCAAATGCATGCAGCAGAAGAAACAAAAGTGGAGCCCTCATCAGAGCCTGTTGACAATACAGTACCCACCATACATGTAACATTGGACGACTCCAATATGATAGAAACAGAACAGGAAGTGAACGAAACTGCGGAATATCAAACACTGCCGGAACAAGAGGAGTCCCCGCCGGAAGTAGAAGGATTTCCCCTTTGGAAAAGAAATAATCAGCCCTCCAGATTATTTTATCCGGCCAATCCACAAATTGCGCAGCAACAGGAAAACGAAATGTATGAGGGTGAGACAAAACAATCAAAACCAAAGGGAATCATCCCGGGTATTATGATTTTAATGGCTGCATTTGCAGGAGTGGTATGCTTTTGTATGTTTGGCGGTGTAGACTTGGTACAGGATACAGAGCAAATCAATGCTTTTTTAGCGCCTGTTATGATGCAAAATCCGGAACCGTTTTCATCGTTGACACAGGCCGGCGGAGATATGACTCTGCAAGCTTCCGTATGGCGGGCAGTAACACAAAATCAGGCAAACTATAAAGAGACAGATGAACAGGGAAAGCTGATTGTTCCCGCAAAAGATGTAGAAGACGCATCTAAGGAACTGTTTGGAAGTGCCTTTCATCTTTCTGCCAAACATCCGCAAAACAATTCTTTTTTTGTTTATGATGAATCTTCCGATACTTACCGTGTGTTACCTAGTAGCAGTGTTACAAGCCCAGTTCCGCAAATTAAAGAGGTAAAAAAAGAGAATGGCTCCATCGTTGTTACGGTAGAGTTTTCTTCTACAACACAGGAAACTGCTGTGGAAACATACCGTTATATACTGGAAATTGATTCTCTCAGTGGAGAGCCGTATTTATCCTCAATTCAATCTGCTTGAAAACGTGATAAGTATTTCTGACGGTGAAAAAAGAATTTTTATAGTAAATAAAGTAGATTGACAGATACAGAGACCTTTTGTCAGAGATTCTTTTGAGCCTTGAATTTCTTGGGCAATTTGCTTCCTAAAATTTGAGTCCGTCTTTATGAAAAGGCGGACTCAAATTTTCATGTATTACTTGATTCATTTTTTTATCACAGTATTCTGCAATCAAAAACGGATACCAATTGGTATCCGTTTTTGATTTTTATATTTTGTTTGTCATAAATCATAATCTTGTCCATATATATAATAAAGCAAGATACCTGAATTTATCATCAGATATCTTCTCTCATCATTATGTGCATTAGAGCAGTAAGTATAACAGCGAGAAAATTACACTGGTGTCGGCCTGTTCATTAAACAGAACCAACAGCAGTATCATGATTAAAGTTCGTTCGCTGTCTTTCATAACTCCGTCTAATAAGTTTTCCACAATGTTCTGTGGTCCGGCAGGGACAGGAGGAACGCTTGGCGGAGTACCTCCGTTGTGTCCATGTAAAGGGCCGCCTTGTTCATTTGGTGTGTGGTGGGAGGACTCTTGGGCGTGATTTCCGTGAGTTCCACTTGAAAAAGACGGTCCGTTGTTTGAACGATTTGTTCTTGGCGGAGTGGCAAAGGGCGGTGTGCCGCGCAGTTGCTGATTGGCACGATTCTGCATTTCCTGCACTCTATGAATTGCCTCTTCCTGCATACGCTTCATATCCATATTTTCGTTAGCCATGTTTCACCTCATAGAATCCCCTGAAGAATACCTTGTTCTTTTAAAAGAGGTAAAAACTTCAGCATTCTCATAATTTTAATTGCTTCATCCAGTTTTTTCTGCCGCTCACTTTTTAATAAAGGACGCAAAGCATGCAGCAGCCTGGTATTGTCATCTTCTTGATTTATGCTTCCCAGTAAAGGTGCTATTTTCATAACAGTATTGAGCATTTCGGGAGAAACGCCATTTCCTCCTCCGCCCAATGCCCCCAGAGTGTTTCCCAAACCGCCTAAAGAAGACAAAGCACCAAGTGGATTATTGTTTGTTTGAGGTGTTTGTGCAGGTGCCGATTGTTGCCCTAATAAGCTGGCAAGCTGGCTAAAGTCAATTCCTCCGGTAGAATTGCTTTGAGATTGCTGTGTAGATTGCTGCGCTGGTTGCTCAGGGGCATTGTTTTGTTGCTCGGTATTCATTTGTCCCAATAAATTGTTAGCCATTTGCTGAAATTTTGCCATTTCTGCAGGATTATTCAAAATTTCATTTAATTTTCCGGCTAAGTCATCCATGGACCGTCACCCCATTTCTTATTTGCCCAAAAATTTTTTTAGCAGCACTTGTGCCTGTGGTGAATTCAACAATTTATTGGCTGCCTCTTTATCGCTTAATACTTGCTGAAGTTTTGCAGCATCGTTGGCATTTAAGTTATTTAACATTTTTTGCAGCGTGCCGTTTTCTGCTTGTTGTTTCAGTTGTTCGGGTTGTGTACCCAGACGTTGGGCCGCTACATTTAACAGTTTCTGTAATTCTTCGTTGTTAGGCAAAGTATTTCACACCTTTCAAAGTAAAAAATGAAAAAAGACTGGATTCCCCCATGTGTTTCCATATATAATATGATCAGATAAATATACATATGCGGTAAAATGGGCAGATAGTAATATTGTATATGGAGTCAAGGGGGTTTTTATGAGAATTTTAGTTATTTCCGATTCCCATGGAAATACAAGGAATATAGAGCGTGCAGTGGAAAGTCAACCGGAAGCCAATATGATCATCCATTTAGGGGACGGGGCCGATGATATTGTGGATTTAGAATTTGTTTATAGAGATAAGCAATTCTATCAGGTAGCCGGTAATTGTGACTGGGGTTCTTCGTTGCCTCTTGAAGGTGAATTAAAAGTAGCGGATAAAACAATCTTTTTTGTACATGGCCATGAATATAAGGTAAAAACAAGTTTGCAGCATATCAAGCTGGAAGCAAGAAAAAGGAATGCGGATATTGTGCTTTTTGGGCATACACACCTGCCTATAACAGAATATGATGATGAATTGTATTTGTTGAATCCGGGTTCTTTACAATATGCTGACGGTACCTATGGGGTAATTGATATTACAGATGCCGGCATTTCCTTACAAATTATAAAAGTTTAAAATTCGTTTCTTGACATTGTATGGATTGGCGTGATAGTCTAATTTTGGAGAACTTATATATTATGTAGATTGTATTTTATTGATACATATAGAGTAATGATATTACCGCCACAGGGATGGATATGGATAAGGGCGGGGAATGGAGAGAGTAATTATGACTGAATATGAGAGATGGCATTCTATGAAGCTGGATGACCCTGATTTAACAGAAGAACTAAATGCAATTGAGGGTAATGCAGAGGAAATTAACGACCGTTTCTACCGTGAACTGGAATTTGGAACAGGTGGTTTACGTGGTGTGATTGGAGCCGGTACAAACAGAATTAATATTTATACAGTACGAAAGGCAACTCAAGGGCTTGCCAACTATCTAAATAAAAAAACGTCGCATGCGTCTGTGGCAATTGCATATGACAGTCGTATTAAGTCAGATGTATTTGCAAAGGCAGCGGCTGAGGTTTTAGCAGCGAATGGAATTACCGCACATTTATATCCTCAATTGATGCCTACACCTGCACTGTCTTTTGCCGTTCGTCATTTAAAGTGTGATGCGGGTATTTGTATTACTGCAAGCCATAATCCTGCAAAATATAACGGATACAAAGCATATGGCAGTGACGGTTGCCAGGTTGCTTTGGAAATGGCAGATGCTATCCTGGATGAAATTAATCGCCTGGATATTTTCCGGGATGTAAAACACATGGATTATGATACCGTAGTAGAACAAGGAAGCATTAAGGCCATAGGCGAGGATGTTGTAACAGCATTTTTAAATGCCGTTAAGTCACAAAGTATTTTGAATTGCAGCAATTCTGATTTAAAAGTAGTGTACACTCCTCTCAATGGCAGTGGAAAAATGTGTGTCACACGTATCTTTGATATGATTGGCATAAAAAATGTTACAATCGTCCCTGAACAATCAGAGCCGGACGGCAATTTTCCGACTTGTCCGTATCCAAATCCTGAATTTAGAGAGGCATTACAAGTAGGATTGGATCTTTGTGAAAGCGTACAACCAGATTTACTGGTAGCGACAGATCCTGACTGTGACCGTATGGGTATTGCTGTAAGACATAACGGTGATTATCAATTGTTAAACGGCAATGAGGTCGGTGTTTTATTATTAGATTTTATTGCACGCAATCGTATTGCAAATGGAACTATGCCGAAACATCCGGTTGCAGTCAAAACGATTGTTTCCACAGATTTAACGGATAGCGTTGCCAAAGAGTATGGTATTGAGTTAAGAAGTGTTTTGACAGGTTTTAAATACATTGGCGACCAAATAGCAGGCTTAGAAGCCAACGGAGAGGAAAACCGTTATATCTTTGGCTTTGAGGAAAGCTATGGTTATTTATCAGGCAGTTATGTGCGTGATAAAGACGCCGTGAATGCCAGTATGTTAGTATGTGAAATGGCAGTTGACTATAAAAAGCAAGGGAAGACGTTGGTGGATGCAATTCATGATATCTATGAAAAACATGGTTATTTCCTAAATGAATTGATGAATTTTACATTTGAAGGTCAAGACGGTATGAATAAAATGCAGTCAATTATGGAGCATTTGCGTACCAATGCTCCAACTAAAATTGCTGATTTTGCGGTGGTTGGCTGGAGTGATTATAAAGCGTCTAAATGTTTTGACGGTACCATTGAAACTGAAATTACACTCCCCAAATCCAATGTTTTGGAATATCGTCTGGAAAACGGAAGTAAATTAATTGTGCGTCCGTCAGGAACAGAGCCTAAGTTAAAGTTATATTTATCCGCAAAAGGTAAGACAAGAGAAGAATCTCAAGCGGTAATCCAAGTATTTAAAAACTGTGCAAACGAATTACTGGGAATCTAAAAAAGGGTCGGAGCCTGCTCCGACCCTTTTTTATGATAGATTTATAGAAAGATTCATATGTTAAGTTGTTTTTGGTAATAAAAATTGCAACTGTATTTTTTTTGTGGTATACTTTATAAGTTATATTTCCATCCGTAGCGAAGCTGGATATCGCAACAGATTCCGATTCTGGAGGTCGGGGGTTCGAATCCCTCCGGGTGGGCCACACCTGCGGTGAGCAAGTCGCGCATCGCAGGTTTTCTTTTTATCAACTGTTGTGCCCGCGTTTCCAGCAGATATCTTTTTTGTAGCGTAAACCCATACCGGAATGGACTGCGCTCCATTCAAAAAGTCCAGACAAACGGCTGAGCTTTTTATAAAAATTTGTTATTGATTTTTTCATAAAATTCTATGATGATGTTACTTGTTTGATTAGAAATATCCTCATAGCCTCTTTAGGTTACTACAACCTTTTACGGGGTGGGATAATTCCACCTTTTGCAATCAATAGTTTAGTAGATATTTTTTTATCAATACTTCTTATATGAAAACAATTGGGGATTTTCTTTCCCAAATAGGATTTTAGTAGGAATCATTTTTAGAAAGGAGATGATTATTTGAATCGTTTAGAATATGGGCCGGTTATTTGTACCAAAGGACCGCATAAAGGAAAAATAGGATATTTAGATGACGAAGATGTATGCGAAGGAAACCAATTTGGAATTGTATATTTTGGTAACCCGTCATTTTGTTCATCATTCCATCTGGTTCCAATTACATATTTATCAAATAAAATTACCATGTATGAAATCATTCAAAGGAAAGAAGCGTTGCAACAACAAATATTTAACGAAAAGGATGGAAAGAAGAAAATATATTTGCTTCTGGAATCAGAATTTGTAAATACCCTATTTTACGAGAGACATATACAAACACATACTATGTCCCAAAAAGGCATTAAATTATTTATATCTCATTCCTGTAAAGATAAAGGATTCGCCAATTTACTATACTCTGATTTAAAAGAGGCAGGATGTATTCCATAGCTGGATGAGTGGGATATTGTGGGAGGGCAATCCATCCCTGAAGAGATTGAAAAAGG
Source organism: uncultured Oscillospiraceae bacterium (assembly GCA_900541905.1). Classification (GTDB taxonomy): domain Bacteria; phylum Bacillota; class Clostridia; order Oscillospirales; family Acutalibacteraceae; genus UMGS1071. The sequence goes on along the minus strand of UQLQ01000015.1, from coordinate 6,948 downwards.
AATTAATAATAGTGATTTTTTATTGATTTTATTATCTAATAATTCAGTAAAATCCAACTGGGTTCGAGCTGAATGGGAATCAACCATTTGGGATGAAAATCAAAATAAGGAAATACGAATCATACCAATATTAATTGAAGAATGTGAAATTCCACGCTTTTTAAAATATAGAAAATATATTGATTTTAGAGAGGACTATATTACAGGTTTTCGGGATTTATTGTATTCTATTGACAGATTAAAATAAGAACTAATGTTATAAAATACTTCATTCGCTGAACATGTAGATTTACAATTTGTATTTCAACCTATACCTGAGGGATGTTATATACATCTCTCAGGTATTTTCTTTTTGTTTCTACAATCCGTATTCATTTCGTTTGCCGCTATAGGATGATTTCACAGATACATATTTCTTAAAAATAGAATATACATTTTGTCTATTTTAACACTAAATACGTGATATTGGATAAAAATAGGATGCTCTTATCACCGGATACTTATTTCCATCATAAAATAGCAGAGAATAGGAGGAATTTCAATGTACTGTGGTGAACAATTCAGCGATGTAACAAAACAATATTTATGCTGTTTTTATGAGATTTTAGACAATATGATAGAAGAGATGACAAGTGCGAAGTTAACAAACAGTATATCGCATAATTTTATTGTACAAATGATTCCTCACCATCAAGCAGCAATTAAAATGTCTCAGAATATTTTAAAATATACAACGTTATTTCCTCTGCAAAACATTGCAAAGAATATCATTTCAGAGCAAACCAAAAGTATCGAGGCTATGAAAAAAATACTGGGAGTATGTGAGGAACAATTTGATTCAAAACAGGATATTTGTCTTTATCAGAATGGATTTGACCGAATTACGAGAACTATGTTTTCTCAAATGAGAAATGCTTGTTCGACAAATCACATTAATGCAAATTTTATGAGAGAAATGATTCCACATCATCAAGGTGCTATCCGTATGTCAAAAAACGCATTGCATTTCTCCGTCTGTCCTCAGCTAATTCCGATTTTGCAGACGATTATTGTCTCCCAAGAAAAAAGGGTACAAGAGATGAGAGAGCTTCTTCACTGTATCTAAAAAGAAACGGTATATTCACTCACGTTCAGTGATTGAAATAAGATATAACAGAAAACAATAGGAGGCGATTATTTGGCTATTCGAATTTTTATCGATCAAGGGCATAATCCCAGTGGTATTAATGCAGGGGCAGAAGGAAATGGATTAAGGGAACAAGATGTTACCTATAATGTGGGAATTTATTTAGCCAATCTGTTGAATGATGATCCCAGATTTACTGCACGAGTTTCACGCCCTACCCCTGAGACCGTACTGGGTACCAGCAATGCTACCAGTTTGCAAGCCCGTGTAAATATGGCAAATTCTTGGCCTGCAGATTATTTTATCAGTATTCACTGTAACTCCAATACCAATCCTGCAATCAATGGCAGTGAAGTGTATGTTTATCGAAGCAATACCCAATCTTATTGGTTGGCTCAACACATTCTCAATGCAATTGTAGAACGTGTGGGTACCAGAGATAACGGGGTACGATTGAACCCGTCGCTTTATGTATTAAGACGTACTACCATGCCTGCTGCATTGGTAGAACTGGGCTATTTAAGTAATGCTTCCGATGCACAAAAACTGCGGGATGATCAAAGAGGATTTGCTCAAGGAATTTACAATGGTCTACTAAGTTACTTTGGCTTTTCGCCACTTTAACGACATCAAAATACAAATCAACACATATGGAATTGTTTTTCCCGTGTATTGTGATTGATAATTTTATATTTTATTAAAATTAAGAAGAAATACTTTGCACTTAAAAAGCAATCGGGATATTGTGGGACAACCACGTTTCCTGATTGCTTTTTGGTAATTTGTGTTATAAAATTGGAAGTTTAAAAATTTGTCCGGGATATATCACATCGCTTGACAAGTGATTTAGCTGCATGATTTCTGTATATCGTGTGCCGGAACCCAATTGTTCTTGTGCAATTTTCCAAAGAGAATCTCCTTTTTGTACGGTGTATTCTTGATATTGAATTGGAAGTTTTATTTGATCTCCCGGATAAATTAGCGTATTTGTTAGCCCATTTAACTGCATGATTTCGTGATAACGAAATCCACTTCCCAAATATTTTTCAGCAATGCCCCAAAGTGTATCTCCGGAGATTACCTGATGAATCAGATGATTTGATTCGGAAGATGTTGGTGGAGTTTCGGAGGGAGATTCCGTATTGGGAGGGGTAGGCTGCTGTGGAACAGACGGAATTGAAGAATCGGGCTGTTGTGGTTCCGATGGGGTAGGTGATTCGGGTTCAGGAATTACAGGTAAATCCGGAGATTCCGGTTCGGTTGGATTAGATGAATCCGGTTGCTCTGTTGTTGGAGGGGCAGAGGATTCGGGAGTATCGGAAGATATTGGAGGTTCAGATTCTTCCGGTTCAGAAGGAGAGGATTCCGGGGGATTTGTCTCAGGCGGAGCAATAGATTCCGGTGGTTCCGTCTCGGAAGAGGATGGTGGATTCGGCGGCTGTGGGATAACCGGTTCAGAAGTATCCGGTTGTTCCGGTTCGGATGGTGTGGTATCCTCCATTTCTCCGTTTACCCATTCTTCATAATGATCCCAAATGGATGGGTCTTCTTGGCCCAATGCCCATGAACCTGCACCTTTTAAATTATATTTTTCAACCAAGCCCAATTTTGCTTCATAAGATTGATCATTTTCATACCAAACCACATATTTTCCGGGTTGCAAAACAAAATCTCCGCCTACAGTATAGCGCGTGCTTTGATCTGTAATTGTAAATTCTGCTTTTACAGATTGACTTGTTTCATCATAAGTTACAGTGGATTCACAACTATTTAAAATATCTTGAATAGTTTTGCTGCTGATACCTTTACCAACAATTCTATTATCATCTAAACTCCATACACGTCCATATAAAGGAACACCAATCACAATTTTGTCGGCAGTAGTTTTACTGAGTGCATATTGAATCGAGTTTTCCACAAACTGAATTCCTGCAACAGGGCCTGCTGCTCCGCCCTCATAATGTTCGTCATAGGTCATAATAAATAAGTGATCTGCATACTGGGAAAGTGCTGCGTAGTCGTAAGAACCATGCCAGCCGGTCTGCCAGTCATTCGGATTTGCTGCAACCGCAACAGAAACTTCTTTATGACTTGGAATTTTTTCTCGCAGCAGTTTTACTAATTGGGTATATTGGTCTCTTTGTTCGTGTGTCACATTCTCAATATCGACATTTACACCATCCAGATTATATTCTTCTATATAATCCGCAATTTGTGTTGAAAGTGTTTCTACATCTTTTAATGCATTGATACCTGCTGTTCTGTCCCAATGGTTACTTAAGAAAGGAACTACCTTAATTCCTTTTGCATGCATACTATCAATTAAATATGTGCTGACATAATTCAATGTTAAGCTTCCGTCTTCTTGAATGTCAAAATAACTGGGGGAAACGGTATCCAATGTTTGGCCCGTCTGATTCACATATTCAATTTGCTGATGGTCCGTACCACTATATAAGTATCCCATAATATAACGGTCAGATGCTGCAAAAACAGATAAAAATGAAGTTAAAGATAACGAGGCTACCAAAATCCCTGATGCAAATATTTTTACGCTTTTAATTTTGGCTTTTTTTGCATATTCTAATATGGATTTTAAAATACCTTCTGAATTGGTGTGCTTGTTTTTTCTTTTCCCAAATTCCCATGCAAATTCTACATCGGCTTTGGAATATTCAATTAAAATATCATACTCTCCGTCTTGTCGGGGAACCAACTTTATATTTGGCATTTCTATCTACATCACCTTTCATGTTGTTTGTTTTTTGTTTTATTAGTATGTACATCAAATGTGTTAAATATGAAAAAATTTGGTATAACGTAGAACATGAGATAGTAGAAAGGCGTAAGTATTATTACTTTTGTTAAGTAACTAAACAATGCTTGACGAAAAAGAAAAACAAGTTTATAATAAAACGACAGAAATCACAAACGGAGGCGTTGCTATGCAATGCGAGATGGCCCGACAATTTTTTGATATGCTGACTGTAATAACAGCAAAGCAAAAAATACCAAAAGAATATGCAGATGGACAAGTATTATACAATGCCGAAATAGAATTACTGGAAAAAATCTATCAGTATCCGCAAGCCAATATTAGCATATTGTCCGTTAAATTAGGCGTGACAAAAAGTGCAGTGACACAAATGAGTATCAAGCTGTTAGACAAAGAGCTGATTGAAAAATTTCAAGATTCTAAAAACAAAAAAGAAAAATACTTTCGTTTGACAAATAAAGGGAAAAAGGCCAGAGAAACATACATGGCGCATCATGACCAAGCGTTAAGTAAGATGAGAGCATATTTATGCTCTCTCAATGAGAATGATAAAAACACCATTTTAACATTTATGAAAATGATGAAGCAATATATGCCGGTGTATACATTTCCTTGCAAATGTGGTACAAATCAAAATTCCTGCTGTTTAGCAGCTGAAGATAAAAGGATAGAAGAAAAATGCTTGAATTAAAACATATCTCTTTTTCTGTGATGGAGGAAACAGGCCAACAGAAGAAGATATTAAAAGACATTAACCTTACAATAGATACCGATACCTTTGTAGTAATTACAGGTCCGAACGGAGGAGGAAAGTCAACACTTGCAAAAATCATTATGGGAATTGAAAAGCCTTCTCAAGGGACCATTCTTTTTAAAGGCCAGGATATTACCAATTTAGATATTCATGAACGTGCAAAATTAGGTATGGGATTTGCATTCCAGCAGCCGGTTCGTTTTAAAGGTCTTACCGTAAAAGACTTATTACACTTATCTGCCAGTAAACAAAAAAGTGACCAGGAACTTAGTCAATATCTTACTGAAGTGGGACTCAATGCATCAAATTATATCAATAGAGAAATAAATGCAAGTCTTTCCGGGGGAGAGTTAAAGAGAATTGAGATTGCAATGTTAATGGCCAGAGGTGTAGATCTTTCTCTGTTCGATGAGCCGGAAGCCGGTATTGATTTATGGAGTTTTCATAATTTAATTAAAGTGTTTGAGCAAATTAGAGATACCAAACGCGGATCAGTAGTCATTATTTCTCATCAGGAGCGTATTTTAAATATAGCGGATAAAATAGTTGTGATTTCTAACGGTGAGATAGATACTGTAGGAACACGGGATGAAATATTGCCAAAGCTGTTATTGGAATCTGACACGTATCAATTTCATAAAGTGAGGGAACAGCAATGAAACATTCAGAACAAACAGAACATATTTCTGGAAATTCCTCTGTGCTGCAAAAACTTCTAAAGGTAGTATCTGGAATAACCGGAACACCAAAAGGCGCTTATAATATTCGACAAGACGGTAAGAGTATTGGTCGTCAGAGTACAGATAACATAGAAATTCGTTCAAAAGAGAATGGACAGGGAATTGAAATTTACGTGAAACCTGGAACAAAAGGAGAGTTTGTTCATATCCCTGTGGTAGTAGATGAAAGCGGTTTTGCAGACGTAGTATATAATGATTTTTTTATTGGCGATGATGCGGATGTAGATATTGTAGCAGGATGCGGTATTCATAATGATGGTATTCACTTGTCCCAGCATGATGGTGTTCATACCTTTCATGTAGGAAAAAATGCAAAGGTGCGATATGTGGAAAAGCATTATGGAGAAGGTAGTGGAAGCGGAAAACGCGTTCTAAATCCTATTACAGTGGTACATTTGGACGAAGACAGCTATTTAGAAATGGAAACAGTACAAATTGAGGGGGTAGACAACACAAAAAGAGTTACAAAAGGCGATTTAAAGGATCGTGCGCAACTTGTTATTAAAGAAAAGTTAATGACAAGCGGTAATCAAAATGCTACTACAGAATTTGAAGTGAACTTAAATGGTGTCGATTGCAGTACAAATGTAATGTCGCGTTCGGTAGCAAAAGGAAACTCTTTTCAGGGATTTTATTCCAAAATAAATGGCAATAATGCTTGTGCAGGGCATTCCGAATGTGATGCTATTATTATGGATGAAGCTTGCGTCACTGCGGTTCCTGAAATTACAGCAAACCACGTAGATGCTTCTCTGATTCATGAGGCTGCCATTGGCAAAATTGCAGGAGAACAAATTATAAAATTGATGACATTAGGATTATCACAAGAAGAAGCAGAGGCGGAAATTGTTCGTGGCTTTTTAAAATAGTTATTTCAAAAGGAGACGGTGTATGACTGTCTTCTTTTTTATTTTATAGAATATGTTTTAACGATTTTCAAAAGTTTACATATATTATAAGTAGAGTGTGTATAAAGTATAGGAATGTAGTACAAGCAAATAGATTTTTTAAGACAAAATAGTGCAAATTTTTGAAAAAAGAGTATTAAAAAGTACGCATATATCCAATTTATTTCACCGAGAATGGAGATTATTAATATGAATATGGATATGAATATCTATAATGGGATGAATTGTTGTTGCAACCAAAATTGTGATGATGATTGTTGTCGTCCAGTGATTTGTTGCCCTGCTGGTCCCACAGGTCCTACAGGTCCAACCGGTCCCACAGGTCCTGCAGGTGGTGTAACTGGTCCAACAGGTGCAACCGGTCCTGTCGGTGCGACTGGCCCAACCGGTCCCACCGGTCCAACGGGAGCAACAGGCTTTGGAGCAACGGGTCCAACGGGTCCCACAGGCCCGACGGGAGCAACAGGCTTTGGAGCAACGGGTCCAACAGGCCCCACAGGCCCGACGGGAGCAACAGGCTTTGGAGCAACGGGTCCAACGGGTCCCACAGGTCCGACAGGAGCAACAGGTACAGGAGCAACGGGTCCAACAGGCCCCACAGGTCCGACAGGAGCAACAGGCACAGGAGCAACGGGTCCAACGGG
>UQLQ01000014.1 GCA_900541905.1 uncultured Oscillospiraceae bacterium | reverse complement strand
TTTTATGTTATAACAACCTTGTAACAGCAACAAAACTAAAGTTTTGGCTGTTAGCAAGAACGTTTTAGCATTTTATAGTTAAAAATTGCAAAGCAATTTTTTCTATGCTATAACAACCTAGCAACAGCAACAAAATTAAAATTTTGGCTGTTGACAAGAACGTTTTAACTTTTATTAGATAGAAATTGCGAAGCAATTTCTTTTATGTTATAATAATGCACATTAGAAAGAAAAGGACGGGAAAACTATGTTATCTGCCGCAAAAAAAGAGTTTATTGAATTTATGATGTCTGCTGATGTCCTGCGTTTTGGAGATTTTGTTACCAAAAGCGGACGTAATACTCCATATTTTGTAAATACGGGAAATTATAAGACAGGGCTGCAAAGTTCTAAGCTTGGTGAATTTTATGCTGCATTTATTAAAGAAACCATTGGTGATTGTTTTGATGCCATGTTTGGTCCTGCATATAAAGGAATTCCGTTGGTAACGACCACGGCAGGAGCGCTTGCACGTAACTATCAAATTGACAAACCTTACTTTTTTAACCGAAAAGAGGTCAAAGACCACGGTGAGGGTGGAAATACTGTTGGCTATCATCCAAAAGATGGAGACCGTGTGATTATTATTGAAGATGTTATCACCGCTGGAACTGCAATTCGTGAGACAATGCCGATTTTAAAAGGATGTGCCGATGTAAAAGTAACGGATATGTTTATTTCAGTGAATCGCTGCGAAGTTGGCAAAACACCTGGAAAAACAGCTGTTATGGAAGTGGCGGAAGAATTTGGAATTCAAGTGCATGCGTTAATTACTGTAAAAGATATTTATGAATATTTAAAAGAACAAGGTACTTACGATAGTGTACTAAAAGCAATGGAAACTTATATGGAACAATATTGTATCTTTGAATAATAAAACAGCAGCCATGTGAAGACAAAGGCTGCTGTTTTCATAGTTTGGTATCAATGATAGAATAGATTACATAGAATAAAACAGGCTTTTCCGCGTAAAGAAATGTACAGGCGGTGATAAAAACGGCTCACGTAAATGAGAATCATGAGTTTGATATAACTCAGTTATCTGATGAAGTGAAACAACAACTGGAGCTGTTAAACAAAAGTCAATCTCTGATTATGACAATTGTTGCAGGTACGCTGATGCGTTATAAAAGTTTGGACATTCAAAAACAACAGATATTATGTAAGGCATTATGCCCGGAAGCGTTTGAGCCTGAATGTCAGCCGAATGTTTTGCAGATACAGGCTGTTTCTTCTTTGATTATTTTATATGCACTGTTTGAGTTCTATGGACAATCGCAAGATTTATTGCAGCAAGCATGTGAAAACGGTACAGCAACCGCAGCACAAAAATTAGATTTGACATTAAGCGAAATTATCATTTTGGTAGGATTGATTCGATTTGTTCAATTGGTGAATTCCGAAGAAGAGATTCAAGTGGGAGAGTCATCTATGGAAACAATCGAAGCATTAGAATTGGAAGAACCGGATATACCGTAAAAAAGGCTGAGAATCACAGGATTCTCAGCCTTTTTTCTATCTGCGTTGGTTACGCATATTTGAATTGGAAGTAGAGTAGGGAGCAGCATTACTGTCTCTAAGAATATTGAAATTTTGATTTGGACGTTCTCCAGGAAGATAGAAGTATACAAATTTGACAGAGAAAATGTCACATACAATAAAGTTGGTTACTGCATCATCGTATAAAACAACAAAACTGGTAGCAACATTGTATAACAAACCTTGTTTTCTCATAATTTGACCTGTTCCAATCAAAAATTCTATGACAACATATTCGCCTACGTTCTGTGCTAAAATTCTTTGCATGGAACCAATCATTTCGGGAGAATTGAATGATTGTTGGGGCGGTGCCGTAAAATCGTACATTTGGCTGGAACCATCTTCATTTATGTGGTACTGTGCATTTGGTGAGTTGGCGCAAAATCTTGTATTCAGTTCACGTTCACTTTTGAAAGAGCTCATAATAACCTCCACTTATGTATTACTGTATGCTTCTGTTGGATTATAAAAACAATGGTCTCCGATGCGTATGACAAATTCGCCTACACTGGACGGAAAATTTGTTCTGCAAGTAGTGGAAAATGGATTAAAAAACCATAATGCAAAACCTAAGTTGGTTAACCTATTTCCTGCAATTGCCCAATTGGCAATATCGTATTGTGTTTGCTCCGGACGCATATTATATAGATTTTGCATATTGTAGGAACCGTTTACCGTTTCCATAGCACATACAAATTGTCTTTGCTGAAATACCACTTCGCGAATGGTGTTGAATCTGCCGTATTCGCCGTATGTAATATGAACGCGGTTCATAATGACACTGGCAACAGCTTGCATTCCGTTTTCACCTTCGCCGCCGGCTTCACACTGAATCAGACGTGCCAATATTTCTAAATCTGATAAGGCCATTGCAGCACTCCTTTCCTTATTTTTATACCTTTCAAATATATTCCTTGGGCTTGTGATACATTCCAAGTTTTTTGCAAAATAAAAAGATGCCGAAAGGCATCTTTTTATCATTCTGTGGATTCTCCGTATTGTACGCCGAATTGCGCCATTGCAGCCTGATGTTCTTCATATGTGGTAGAATAATGATTTTCATTGTCATTGCCAAAGAAGAAATATAAATAGTCTGTCTGAGTCGGATTTTTTGCTGCATTGATTGCATCTGCTCCCGGACTGCAAATTGGTCCTGCGGGTAATGCGGCGCATTTATAGGTGTTGTACAGTTCTGCGTATTTTGATGTATCACCCAGTAAAGGGTTGCCTGTCACATAGTCATTGATATATTCTCTGGTGGAATCCATTTGCAGCTGCATACCTTGTTCCAAACGATTGTAAATAATACCTGCAATCATAGACATATGTTCCGGACTGCGGGTTTCCATTTGCACAATAGAAGCTACAATCAGTTCGGTATTTGTTATATTTCCTCCGGTGTTATTGCGGTAGGCATTTAACATCTCTATGAGTACATCTTCCGCATTGGAATTTTTTTGAAATGTATAGGTTGCGGGATATAAATATCCTTCCATTTTAAATGGACGATTTTCATCAATCGGGATACTGAAAGATTTTGGACTGTAATTCTGGCAAGCTTGATAAAAGTCTTCGGCAGAACAAATTTCGTTGGCTTCCAAACGTTTTGCAATTAAGTCCCATGTAAAACCTTCGGGAATGGTAACAGTAACTGTCTCCGACACCGAATTGGTAACTTGCGAGGAAGTATTGGTGCCGGATGAAGTACCAGATGAAGTACCGGAAGAAGACTGTCGGCTGACGGTTTGTGAAGTGCTTTCCGCTTCACTGGATGTTTGCTGTTCGGAGCCGCAGCCAGCCAAAGCAAAAGAAAGAACAAAGATAGAGCCGGCAATCATCATTGCAATTTTTTGTTTCATAGCAGTAATCCTCCTTTGTATCTACTGTTATCATACAAGATTCTACAAATGGTTGCAATCTTTTTGTCGGATTCTTTGAAATATCTTTACATATTGAAAAAGGATAAAATTTTATTTTTATTTCTCAAAGAAAATTCTCACAAGTAATAATAGAGAGGAATACACTGTAAAAGGGATGAAAAAAGTAACGTAGTAACCTGTGCGAAAAAGGAGCGAATTGTATTATGAAAGATTCTTTTCGGCATACGCCATTCAGAAGGGAACAACCGCCAAATGCACAACGCGGCAGTATGGAACTATGGTTGTCTTACATAGAAAAATCTCCAAGAAATCAAACACCGTTTATGTTTTATGTCGTAGATGCTGATACAGGATATGGATTAAAAGGAGCCGAGTTTTCATTGTTTCAGCGCGACGAGTTGGTATTTGGAAGTTATTCCAATCGTTCCGGTGCTGTATGGTTTCCGCCGCTGCGGGAGGGACTGTATCAATTAAAGGAAGCAAAGCCGCCAAAACAATATGTACCGGAAAAAGAAATATTTCAGATGTATGTAGATTATAACGGAAATGTTTGTATTGAAGGTGTCCCTGCATCAAGGTTCCAAGTATTCCACAAACGCAGTTCAGAACAGCAAGCATCGTTCTCAGTCATTAAGTATGACATCAGAACCGGAAAACGGCTGGAAGGAGCTGTATTCCAGTTATGCCAAAATCATGTTCCCGTTGCAACCAGCACATCGGATGCAAATGGTTTTGTGCAATTTTATGGACTGTCAGAAGGTGTTTATCAATTAAATGAACTATGTCCGCCGGAAGGATATATGAAAGTTGCGGATACGCATATTGTTGTGGTTGCGAATGATGGTACCGTTACCATAGACGGATATGCGGCAGAATACGCTTCCATTGGAAACAAACCTATTTTATACGATATTTTCTTTCAGAAACAAGATGAATTGACAGGGGAACCGCTGGAAGGGGCTGTTTTTGACCTGCTTCATGGAGGAATTGTACTGTATACCGCCATATCCAATGAAAAGGGAGAAATTAATTTTGGCAGTTTTACACCTGGAACTTATACGTTAAGAGAGCAAAAACCGCCAGCAGGATATCACATTAATGAACATGAATATACGGTTGTAGTTTCACAAGACGGTATGGTAACCATTGATGATATGCCTGTAGAATATGCCAGAATCAGTGATAAGAAAGAGAAAGAACGGATTACGGTACGCAAATATGTACAGAGATTGGAACCTGAAAGCGGCGTTACGTTTCAATTAAGTCAGAATGACGTAATGGTAGCTTCTGCAGATACCAACGAACAGGGGGAAGCTTATTTTCATGATATGAAACCCGGAACATACATGTTGATACAATTAACACATGACGGTCAATGTACGGGAGAAAAGCATACGGTGGTGATAGAGGAAAACGGAACGATAACCATTGACAATCAGGTTACAAATATATTGGATATTCAGTAAAATACTTCTCTATATGTAAAAAGGAACTACAGTATGATGTAGTTCCTTTTTTTACACTGCATGAGCAGTTTTAAACTTAAATTTAATGCGGTTGTAAGATTCCAGCCAATATGCCATATCTGTTAATGTATCTTTCATGGAACGCGGATGATAGCCAAGTTCTTGTGTGGCTTTTTCGTGTGAAAAATTCCCGTTGCTTTCCAATGTATATAAGGAATAGGAGGTATAAAGCGGAGGTTGACGAAGCATTTTATACCAAACTTCTGCAAGAGGAGCTGTCAATTTAGCAAACCATAATGGAAGAACACTCTTTAATCTGCGTTTGCCGGTAATTTCATGTAAGTCGTCCAATACCTCTTGAATTGTGTAAAACTGATTGCTTAAAATATAGCATTCGCCCGCCCGTCCGTTTTCTACGCAGGAAATGATTCCGTCTGCTACATCACGTACATCCACAAAGTCATATCCGCCGTTTACACATGCTGTCAGTGTACCGTTTAAATAACTGATAACCAATTGTGTTAAATGAGTACGACCGTAATCTCCGGGGCCGATAATGCCGGAAGGATGAACGATAGAGGCGTTTAATCCTTGTTTGGATGCATTTAATACAATTTGAGATGCGGCAGCTTTTGTTTTAGCGTATAAACCGTGTACCGATTTGGGATCAAATTCAGAAACTTCCGTAATGGTTTCTCCATGAGATTTTTCAGGAATGGCATGGACCGAACTGGTATGAACCAATTTTTTTACGTTATGATGCAAACATAATTCTACTATATTTTTGGTACCGTTTACATTCACATCCACCACTTTTTTATCCACTTTAGATGAGATGGATACAATCGCTGCAGTATGAATGACGATTAACTCCGTATCGGGATTATGAGAGAAAAAAGATGTCAAACTATTTTTATCGCAAACATCGCCATGAACAATTTCTACATTTGGTTGTGTATACGAAATGGTATTGTCATTTGGCAGAGCCAGTCCGCGAATTAATTTTCCTTGGGCAGCCAGTTTAGAAATAATGGTATTGCCTAAATAACCCATTGCGCCGGTTACAAGATATAATGTTTTAGACACAAAAATCCCTTCTTACCTCATTATTAGAATTCTTATATATAGTATAAACCATTTGAATATCAGATTATGAATAAAGCATAAAATTTTTTCGCATAACCTGTAAAGTTTATGACGCAATTTAAAGATAAATTTTATGGATAAAAAGTTTTTGTCCATTTTATAAAACTATGATTATTTTCTTTTACTTTGGTAAATCATAACTATGAGGTGAAATTTGTGAATTCTATTTGGGAAAAAGAAACTGTTTTACCACAGTATGAATCGTTAAAACAAGACTTAACTGTTGATGTTGCCGTCATCGGAGGCGGAATGGCAGGCATCCTAACAGCATACCTGCTGCAAAAGCAAGGTGTGAACGTAGTTGTATTAGAGGCAAAGACAATAGGCAGTGGTCAAACAGGCAAAACAACAGCTAAAATTACATCACAGCATAATTTAATCTACCATAAATTAGTCAATTCACTTGGCACAGAACAGGCTAAATTATATGCCGATGCAAATCAGGAAGCAATCGGAATGTATCATAATTTAGCCAAACGTTGTACGGACGCGGTAGCATTTGAAGAAAAGGAAAATATCCTTTATGCCGTACAAAATGCTGATGCAATTGAAAAAGAAGTAAAGGCAATGCAGCAGTTGGGCTTAAAAGCAGATTTGATTACACAGACAGAATTGCCTTTTCCCGTTGCAGCGGCTGTTTCTCTTGAGGGACAAGCACAATTTCAGCCATTGGCTTTTTTAAAAGAAATTTCTTCCGATTTAACGATATTTGAACATACTATGGTACAAAATATCGAAGACCAGATTGTCAAGACCAAACAGGGGAATATCACTGCAAAGCATATTGTCATTTCCACTCATTATCCGTTTATTAACATTCCAGGTTATTATTTTCTGCGTCAGCATCAGGAACGTTCGTATGTACTGGCTTTAAAAGGTGCACAGCAATATCGCGGCATGTATTTGGGGGTGGATGAGCCATCTTATTCTTTCCGCAATGCAGGCGAATATTTGCTGTTTGGCGGAGCGCCACACAGAACAGGAGAAAATCGTTGCGGCGGTCACTACGATACATTAAGAAAAGCTGCACATCAGTTTTATCCCAATGCCCAGGAAGTTGCCTATTGGTCAGCACAAGACTGTATGACCATAGACCATATTCCATATATTGGCCCATATGCGTTTGACATGGAAGGCGTCCATGTGGCAACGGGATTTCAAAAATGGGGTATGACATCGTGTATGGTTTCGGCTATGATTCTCAGTGACTTGATTCTAGAAAAGGAAAATCCTTATTTGCCTGTATTTACGCCTCATAGAATGCATATCGCATTGTCCTCCAAACAAGCAGTCAAAGATACCATCCATTCGGTACGCGGGTTGGCAGCGGGATTTATGGCGCCGCCGAGAGCAATGGTAGAACAGCTACCAAAGGGGCATGGCGGCATTGTAGAAGTTGAGAATAAAAAAGTTGGAGTTTATAAGGATGAAAACGGAACGTCACATATCGTACAAGCCAGGTGTACCCATTTGGGGTGCCAACTGGAATGGAATCCGGATGAAAAAAGCTGGGAATGCCCATGTCATGGTTCTCGTTTTGACTATATGGGACATGTGATTGATAATCCAACAATGGAGGATTTAAAATATGATTCAATTACGGAATATGAATAAGCGGAAGGCACGGTTTGAAGGTTGGTATTTCAAACATCAGAATGCGCATCATACGGTTGCGTTCATTCCGGGATACCATGTAGACGAAGACGGAAACGCGTCCGCTTTTGTTCAAGTGATAACAGAAAGCACTTCCCATCAATTTCAATTTTCAGAAAAAGAGTTTTCCATAGACAGAACACATTTGGTCATTAAAATTGGAGAAAATATATTTACGCCAAAAGGAATTACCGTACACTTGGAAAACGAAAGTTTTTCTATTCACGGCAGCCTAAGATATCAAAACAGGATACCCCTGAAATATGATATTATGGGACCGTTTTCTTATTTCCCCATGCAGTGTAAACATCAGATCATCAGTATGTGTCATACACTGTATGGCAGCTTGAAAATAAATGGGGAAGTAGTTTCTTTTGAGAACGGGATTGGTTACATCGAGTCTGACAGAGGTACGTCTTTCCCGAAATCCTATATTTGGACACAGTGCAGCATACCAAAAGAGCAGCCCAGCAGTATTGTTGCGGCAGTTGCTGATATTCCTATGGGACCAATTCATTTTAATGGTTGTATTTGCTGTATTTATCATCGCGGCAGACAGTATCGGCTGTCCACATATTCCGGTGCCAAGGTAGTACGCTGCACAGAAAACGAACTTGTACTGGTGCAGGGAAGATACTTTTTAAAAGTAAATTTGCTCAAAGAAAATCCATTGCTGTTAAAAGCGCCGCAGAAAGGCGCTATGAATCGAATGATTCATGAGAGCGCTGCATGCAAAGTGCAGTACCGTTTTTATGAAAGAGGAAAAAAGATGTTCGATTATACCAGCAAACAAGCTGCGTTTGAATTTGTACCGGAATGTATGCCTGTATATAATAAAAAACAAACAATAAAAACGGCCCTTTCATAAAAAAACTGCTGTGTGTGAACACAGCAGTTTTTTTATTGAATAGAAGTTGTAGTATCTGCTTTCGGAGAAACAGCATGTTTTTTATGAAGAGAATATATTTTATATTTTGGAGGATTGGTTTTATTTCTGAAAATCAGGATAGGAAGTACCATAAAGAAGATTAAGCCGATCATGGATTGTACAGGATACCAAATCAGCGTCTCTGCAGAAAACAGAAAAGGTAGTGTAACCAAAGAGCCTGCCGCAGCAAACGGGAATTGAATCAATTCCATTAAAATACATAGGCAAACCAGTGCGCAGGGAAATGTAATATAGGTAGGAATTGGTGTATAAACAGATAAAAATCTCCAGGCAGTTCCAATCCACGGAGCCAATGCCATAATGGCATAGACTTTCAGCGGCCTTTTTCGTGCAGGGCTTGTTACCTCAGCCATTTCAACAAATGTAATAATTAAGGGAGGAACCATAAAATAAATGCTATGGGTTACTGTAGGATAAATAGATAATACAGAGAAAATAATCAGCAGAATGCACCAATGGAACAGTTCATTTTTCCATTGAAAAGAAGTATGTGAGGATACTGTTTTTTGGGTTAGTCCCGTTTTTTGATAGAGTGTTTGTATTGCAATGATAATGCCGATATATCCGATGACCAGCAGGGGAAATAACCAAGAGTCTGATTGCAATAAAATTGGAAGCATAAATGCAGATACAACCGGTGCAAACGATGTTTTTGTCACCAGCAATGAAATGCCTACCAGAATAAAACCGATAAGCACCTGAAAAATAAGAGGAATCGGAAGATATTTGACAATACACACAGCACATATCGAACCAATAATCATCATAAAAAACAGTTGTACTTTATTGACCCTCCAAGGTTGTTTCTCAATGGCCCATACCCCCAGTACCACGGAAATTCCTTCCGGAAACATAAATTCATGTAGGCCGGTCAATTGACTTAGTAATATCATGATAAACCCAAAAACCACAACAGAACCGTATCGAATCATTTTACGGAAGAAACGATGTTCCAAATAACGCATCTTATTTTCTCCTTTTCTATGATGAATACTTTGCATTGTACACGATTGTATTTGGAAGCACAATTGTATTTTAAAAAGAAAAAATAAGTTTGTATCTTTGGTATGTTTTCAGGAATTCTTTTGTCTGCAGTTTGCTAAATTGTATATAAATTGTATAAATGAAATTTATATGCTTATAAAATAGATTGATACAATATCAAAATAAAACAGCTGCCAATCGGCAGCTGTTTTATTTTTAATGATTTGCTTTCATAAAATCCGGAAAAAAAGCATCAGGATTTTGTTTGAATTGTTCTACAATATCCATTTCGTTTTTTTCAGGCATTTTTTGTTGATGTGGTTTCATTTGCATCCATACAGGCATTGGATTATCTTCTGCATTGGTGCAATGGTAAACCTTCATTTCTACCACAATAATCGCCTCCCACCATTATTATATTCAAAAGATAAGAAAACGACAGTGGCGATTTTTTGGTGAATATCATACATTTTATAGAATAGGGGTATCGTTTTTCTTTGCCAATCCTTCTACATATCTCAGCATCTCTTCATCTGATTGAAGTTGCTGTGCGCGATGTATCATTTCTTTTTGTTCCTGTTCACTTTTGCTCATAAAATAATCTTTGGCACGAACATTTTGTGCCAGTGCATAACCGAAACCTAATGGAAGGTCAAACATTTTTATCACCTCATGTTTAGTATCAATTTTTCTTTAAAAAATATACAAGTTCATCCAATTTTTTCTTGAAGAAAGGGAAAAAATATGCTACATTAAACATATAAATTCGTTGAAAAGGGTGATGCTATATGGTAGATCCAAAACAAAAACCAAAGGAAAAAGAACTGACGGAAGAAGAAAAAATGGATTTGGTTGAACAAAATTTAGCAGACTTAGACGATTACATGGAAGAAAACGGCGTATATTTAAGACAATAAAAAACAGCGTATCCCCAATTTGGGGATACGCTGTTTTTTATTTTTCCATACCGCGTTTTAGCAAATTGATTTTGATTAAAAACATATTGCAAGCTTCTTCAAACGGAATATTTGCCCCTAATGCTTTTGCAATATTACTGCGTGTTAAAGTTGTCAAAATTTCCAATATGTATTGAAATTCTTGTTCGTTTTGAACATTTAGTTTATCAAAGTGGGCAGTTTGTTTTAAATCGTTTATTAAGGAAGCCATGTATTCTTTATCCACTTCATGTTTGCGAACAGGGAGAAAAGCATGAATGCCGGATCGCATATTTAAAAAGGAATTGGTTAAAAAGTGGTCTAAATTTGCTTGTTGGCATTGTTTTAATATTTCATTATGAAATAAGATAAATGCATCAAAAATATGGTTGTTTTCTCGTTCTAAGCAAGCGTAAAAAAGACTCCGAATTTGTGTACGGTATTCTTCCAGTATATAATGATATAAATCTTCTTTGTCATGAAAATAGGCATAAAAACTGCCTCTTGGGATTTCTGCTTCGGTCACAATATTTTTGACTGAGGCTTCTTCCACAGAATTCTTTCCAAATTCATGTTTGGCTGCGTTTAATATTTTGATTTGCTTTTCTTTGGGTAAATTTAAAAAGGTTGCAGTAGGCATTTTCTCACACCTTTCATTATTTATGCATTTATTGATTGGTTTATTTGTGTTTCTACAATCAATTCGGATTCTTGAATTCCTTTTAATAAATCATACAAGTTAAGAATAATGGAGATTTGAGTTCTGTCCTGTTCTGCACGTACTACTTCAGACAATCCTTTTGTATTATCGTGCAGTACATGATAAGCGTAATTTACTTGTTGCATTGTCAATTTCTGTGCTGCCAAGCTGTCATATAAGAAGTAAACACGTTCTGTCCATTCTTGGTCGGACAGCAAATATTGCGCCATTTCGTCAGATTTTATATACTGCTGATTAAATTTAATTTTTCTGTTGATTGCTCTTTTTTGTCTTAATGCTTGCAGCAGTTCTTTTGCAGTTGTATTAGGATTGGATATGCATGACAAAATGGTTTGATTCAATGCAACAGATTTGTTCAGTTGTTTTTTTACACTTTCGTTTACATGGCGGGGAAAAAACATGGCGTCAATTAGGACAATCAGAATACAAGCTGCACATACATAAGCCAGTCGGACAAAAGCATACTCTGTTCCTGTAAGCGTGGTGGACGACGCCATAGAACCCATTGCCACAGCAACAATGCCGGTGATAACAACATTAAAGTTAAATTTAAGGAATATGTCACCAACAATAATGGTAACTACAAGTATTAAAATATTTAGCCATATGATATCGGTAAATGAAAATGCAAGCAAATAAATGACCACCATATATAATGTATTCAGCATTCTGCTGCCAGCGGCTTTGCGAGTTAATTTGGTATATGGTTGTGTCACAACGACTACAGATAATGGGAATAAATATGCTTTTGGCAGATTTAGCAATTCTGTGACAAGCATACCGGCTGCACAAATAAGCGATACTTTTAACGCATAAATCACATTGTTTATATTCATACGACTTTTTAAAGTATCCCAGAAAGATGCAGCTGGCTTTATTTGCTCTGCATCGTCGATGTGCTTCTTTTCAAACAGTTGAATGTCTGTTTCCAATTCATAAGTCAGTGCAGTAGAATGCATTTGTTTTGAACATTCGTAAATAGCGGCTTCCACTGCTTGTTGCTCTACTTGTTTTTCTCCATATTGCACAATGGTATGAATTAAGTTAGTAAGGGATGTTAGCATATCGGGAGAAAAGCTTTCTTGATTATGTTCGGAAGAACAATATGTTTCTCTTACAAATCGATTGATACGTTTAAAGAGTAAAACGCCTTTTAAATAATTGTTTCCTTCATCCCATTTTTGAACAAAATGGCTCATTTTAGCATCAAGTGCCCCCTGCAAAGCGGTAAGTTTAGCAGCGGTCTGTTTATTTTGCTCTAAAATTACTTGTTTGTCTTCTTTATTTTCAATGGAGTGTACCTGCTTTTCCATCATAGGGATTAATTCTTCCATCTGTTTTTTAATATTCTTTTTGAATTTATTGCGGTGAACCAATAGTTGTAAGCCCAGCATTATAATGGTTGCAATGGCTACAATAGCAAAACGAATGCCAAGATCAACGCCATAAACAGGGAAGTAAAGCATCATAATAAAGTTCAATAAAAATGGCATATAAATACTCATTTTATCATCATAAGTAAAAATATAAATGATAAGAAAAAATACTGCAAATGACACCGGAATTTTAGTAGCCAAATTTAAACTTGCTGCATAAGCAAGTGCAACTAAAGACATTTGGATAATAAAAAAGAATAACGAGTTCTTTTTAAAATGCAGCGTATAGTCATTTTTTGTTACTAATAATATAGGCATAATGCTCATACCTACTATCATTGCGTTGTTCATGCCAACTAAAGGCATGAAAGCAAACATAATGGCAAACATAATCACCATCATCAATACGGAGGTAATCAGTTCTTTTCTGATTGGAATTTTAAATTTTTTCTTTTCTTTCTTTTCCATCAAAATACCCTCTCTTTCTGTTTTGTTTTCTATGTAAATATATTCGAGTAATGACATTGTGTCATAATTATACATGACATTGTGTCATTTTGTCAAGCGGAGAAAATTGTTATTCACAAATTATTCACTTTTAAAAAATTTGTTTGTACAAAACTAAGTTTTCAACAATAATTTTAGCCTGTTTTTAAAAGATTTGTACAAAAATTCTTTTCCCAGGGAAATACTATTGTAAATCTACCCGATTTGTAATAAAATTAACAATGATTGATTAATTAAAACTTCAACCAATAAAGATATTGTTTGTTGCTATAAATCCTGAAAAGGCTATAAATGCACAAATCGAATCAGAAGGAGAATGTTTTTTTATGAAGAAATTTAAAAGAGTTTTGGTGGCAAACCGTGGCGAAATTGCCATTCGTGTGTTCCGCGCATGTAAAGAACTTGGCATTAGAACTGTTGCTATTTATTCTGCAGAGGATAAAGAAGCACTTTTCCGTACCATGGCGGATGAGTCTTATCAAGTAGGAGCAGGTAAATCTCCAATTGATGCATATCTTGGAATTGCTGAAATAATTGAATTGGCAATTGCAAAGGGTGTAGATGCAATTCACCCTGGTTATGGTTTCTTGGCTGAAAACGAGCAATTTGCATATGAATGTGAGAAAGCAGGCATTGAGTTTATCGGTCCTGACCACATCATGATGAACCAAATGGGCGATAAGATTAAATCTAAATTGGTAGCTCATTCTGTTGGCGTACCTACCATTCCGGGCGTTGAAGAAGCCATTCAAAGCGAGGAAGATGCAAAAAAATTTGCTGATTCCTGCGGTTATCCTGTTATGTTAAAAGCTGCTGCAGGCGGCGGCGGTCGTGGTATGCGTATTGTGCATAAACCTGAAGATTTGATTGCAGAATTTAACAGTGCAACAAACGAAGCAAAAAAAGCATTCGGCAATGGTGATATCTTTATTGAAAAATATTTAGAGTGCCCAAAACATATTGAAATTCAGGTAATGGGTGATAAATATGGCAATATTGTTCATTTATATGAACGTGATTGTTCTATTCAAAGACGTCACCAAAAGGTAATTGAATTCACTCCTGCCATTGCATTGACAGAGGAACAGCGTACTGCAATTTGTAACGATGCAATTAAACTTGCAAAAGCTGTTAATTATCGTAATGCAGGTACTCTTGAGTTCTTGGTAGACAAGCACGGCAACCACTACTTCATCGAAATGAACCCAAGAATTCAGGTTGAGCATACTATTACAGAAATGACAACAGGCATTGATTTGGTCCAAACTCAAATTTTGGTAGCAGAAGGCTATCGTTTGGATTCTCCTGAAATTAACATTAAATCTCAGGATGATATTAAACCACAAGGCTATGCAATCCAGTGCCGTATTACTACAGAAGACCCTGCAAATAACTTTGCACCTGATACAGGAAAAATTGCAGTATATCATACAAGTTCCGGCTTTGGCGTTCGTTTAGACGGCGGTAACGGATTTGCAGGTGCAACCATTACACCTTACTACGACAGCTTGTTGGTAAAAGCAATTACCCATGCAAGAACATTTGAAGATACGATTGATAAAATGATTCGCGTACTTCAAGAAACAAAAATTACAGGCGTAAAAACAAACATTTCCTTCATTTTAAACGTTTTAAATCACAAAGATTTCCGTGAAGGTAAATGCGATACCAGCTTTATTGCAGAACATCCGGAATTGTTAACTTTTGCTCCAAAAGGAAATAAAGAACAAAAACTTCTGAACTTCCTAGGCAATAAAGTAGTAAATGAATATACTCCAAAACCGAAATTCAACGTTCCGATTGTTCCTAAAATTGAAGTACCTGAAAATTTGGAAGGTACCAAACAAATTTTGGATAAACACGGTCCTGAATATCTGTCTAAATGGGTATATGACCAGAAAGCTTTGTTATTTACAGAGACCTCTATGCGTGACGCACAGCAATCTTTGATTGCCACACGTGTAAGAACTGTAGATATGGAAAGAATTGCTCCTGCAGTATCTGTATTGGCAAAAGATTTGTTCTCTATGGAGATGTGGGGCGGCGCTACCTTTGATGTTGCTTACAGATTTTTAAAAGAAGACCCATGGGAGCGTTTGGCAACTTTACGTGAAAAAATGCCTAACATTTTAACACAAATGTTGTTCCGCGGCGCCAATGCGGTTGGTTATAAAAACTATCCCGATAATGTAATTCGTAACTTTATTTCTGTTGCTGCTGATGCAGGCATTGACGTATTCCGTGTATTCGACTCACTAAACTGGTTACAAGGCATGGAAGTAGCTTTGGATGAAGTTCTCAAACAGGGCAAAGTTGCAGAGGCATGTATGTGTTATACAGGTGACATCTTGGATGAAAGCCGTACAAAATACAGCTTACAATATTACATTAATATGGCAAAAGAGCTTGAAAAACGCGGTGCACATATCATTGCAATTAAGGATATGTCCGGCTTGCTCAAACCGGCAGCTGCATATAAGTTGATTAAAGAATTGAAGAACAATGTTGGTCTTCCAATTCATCTGCATACACATGATACAAGCGGTAATGGTGTAGCTTCTCTGTTAATGGCTGCACAGGCCGGTGTTGATATTGTAGATACAGCAGTAAACAGCATGGCAGGTTTAACCAGTCAACCGGCATTAAGCTCTGTAGTTGCTGCAATTCAAAGAACAGAGAGAGAATCCAGCATTAATTTGGATGATATTCAAAAAATCTCTAACTACTGGGAAGATGTTCGTCCTGTTTACGGCCAATTTGAGTCCGGTTTGAAAGCAGGTACAACTGAGATTTATAAATACGAAATTCCTGGCGGTCAATATTCCAACCTGAAACCACAAGTGGAAAGCTTTGGTTTGGGACAACAATTTGAAGATGTAAAAGCAATGTACAAAACCGTAAATGATATGTTGGGTGACATTGTTAAAGTTACTCCGTCTTCCAAAGCTGTTGGTGATATGGCTATCTTCATGGTGCAAAATGATTTGACACCGGAAAATATTTATGAAAAGGCAAAAGATATTGACTTCCCAGACTCTATTGTTGCTTACTTTGAGGGTATGATGGGACAGCCGGAAGGCGGATTCCCTGAAAAACTTCAAAAATTGGTTCTGAAAGATAAACAACCAATCACTTGCCGTCCGGGTGAATTGTTACCTGATGAAGACTTTGATAAAATTAAGACCTATCTTCGTGAGACCTATGGTATTGAAGGAAATGACCAGGAAGCATTGAGCTATGCTTTGTATCCAAAAGTATTTGAAGATTACCAAAAAGGCCTCAAAAAAGAAGGCAACTTCCGCTTTATGGGAAGCGATACCTTTTTCTATGGTTTACGTGTAGGCGAAACCAGCGATATTAAAATTGCGGAAGGTAAAATTTTGACTGTAAAACTAATCGAAGTCAAAGAGTTGGATGAAGAAGGTTTCCGTGAAGTAGTATTCGAAGTAAACGGAAATCGTCGTACTGTTTCTATTAAAGATCAGGGAGCGAAAGCACAAGCTGCAACTGCATCTGTTGTAATGGCTGATCCTGATAATGAAAAAGAAATTGGAGCTAATATCCCTGGTACCATCTTAAAAGTGCTTGTAAAAGAAGGCGAAAAAGTAGAGGCAAATCAACCAATCGCTGTCATTGAAGCTATGAAAATGGAAACAAATATTCTGGCACCTGTAAGTGGTGAAATTGATAAAATTTATGTAAATGACGCTCAACAAGTAAAATCCGGAGAATTAATTGCAACTCTAAAATAATTACCTGACGGTTTTATAAAAACTGATTGCCAACTTGTTTGGCAATCAGTTTTTTATATTTGAATTGTTATTCATTACAAATAATTTGTTTTTCTAAAATACTTGCTTACTTATTTTATAGGAAAATCCGCTCGGATAGGTTATAACATCTATTTTTATTATGATGTCATAACAGCAATAAGATATATGGATTGTTATATGAATGTCATCGTTTTTATTTTCTGTACAATGTTTTTTGTGCTTGCAATAAAAGTAAAATTTTAGTTATTGTAAGAACGTTTAGTGGTTATCAGTTAAAAATTATAAAACGATTTTTTTAATACGATATCAACCTTCCGATAGCAACAAAATAGATACGGAAAAGAGCAATTTGTTATTTTTAGAATCCTGACTGTTAATATCAACATTATAACATTTATTTTTTGTTGAAAATTGCTTTATATTTCCTTTTATGATATAATATAGACAGATTGAAATTATATTTTTAGTAAATTAGTAGAAAAGTAAGGTTATGTTATGTTACAGACAATAAAGCAAAGAGTATTAAATGCAATTCCTCCAACTGTACTATTTTTAGTATTATTTTTTTCAATTTTATATATTTGCGGCTTGCAAGATGCATTAATTGCCACCTTTTTAACTTTGGAATTTATGCGTTTAAAAACAGATGAGTTTGTTGAAAGCACTATGATAAAATCCACTGTGCTTTATATTATTATTGCAGTATTTGCTTATCTTGCCGGTTTAAATGTATATCTATGTGCCGTTTTCAATTTTGTGACGCCTTTTATGATTATTTATCTTTTTTTGGATGAATTCGATCCGACCAATCAGATACCATATACATTGGCGTTGGCGTTTTTTCAATTAATTCCAACAGATTTACATGGATTACCTATACGTATTGGTGCGATTGTAGGTGCTTGTATTGTCACTTATATTGCTGTTATTCTTACCAGATTGGCAACCAAAAAACAGCCGAATAAAAATATTCAGATATTAACCGTACAAGGTTTGCAAGAAATGGTTTATCAATTAGATGCAGTGATACAGAAAGATTTTGACCGTGTGAAACAGCATCAAGATAAATTGTTTGAAATTAACCGTTCTCTCAGTCATTCCATTTATGGTGCCAATGATAATTTGGTTTTGAACGGCAGCAGTGGTCAATCGTATTTTCCTTTTATCATAGTGTTTCAGCATATGAATCATTTAATGGGAGATATCTGCGATAAGCCGAAAGTGCTAACACAAGATACTATTTTATATTTGGAGAAATTAAGAGATGTATTGGATCAGGCCCAAAAACTGGCAGCAAAAAATCAAATGAAGCAGGCATCACTTAAATTAATTGAGTTTTCTGGAGAAATTGAAATTGACCAAATTGATATTAACTACAATATTGTTTATATCTTAAATTATTTATCTACAGCATTTATGGAAATATCCAATAAGAGAAAAGGATTTTCTTTTAAAAATATTCAGTTTAAGTCTCATATTTGGTATCAAATAAAAGCAAACTTTAATATCCATTCGTTTAAAATGCGCTTTGCATTGCGGTTAAGTATTGCAGTATGTCCTGTGGCAACTCTGATGTACTACTTTAATTTACCCCATGGATTCTGGATGCCAATGACCATCTTAGTTCTTATTTTGCCATATTGGGAAAATACCCTGCGTAAAATAGCGGATAGGGTAATAGGTACACTATTGGGTATTGCAGTATTTGCTATTTTATATTATTTTTTCCCAAGTCCTTTAGAACAAATGATTATCATGGTCATTGTCAATTTCTTAATTTATACGACCAAACGATATGCATTTACTGCTATCTTTTTAACTTGTTCTTCATTTGCAATCAATGTAGCAATGGATAATGCGGATCATTTATTTTCGTTACGTTTTGTTTATACGATAGGAGCTGCGATTATAGCAATTGTGGCCAGTTACTGTATTTTTCCAACCAATAATGCAGCGGAATTAAAAAATATGATGAGACGTTTATTGGATATGGATGATTTTTTATTGGATACACTATTACAGCTATCAAAGGGAAATCAAAAACAATCAATCAAACGCGAATTGGTGTTGACCTCTTATCTCGTTAGCGGTAAAATTGAAAATCACTGTATCATGTCCAAATCCAATAAAAATAAAGTATATGTAAAGCGTTTTATTATGCTCAACAATAAATTTGTCACAGATATAGCACATATCTACACCTTGATGTCTATGCAGCAAAAGGAACGCATTGATCAAGAAGCATTAACTGCATTGATTATGGATTTGAAAGCAACCATTAAATCAATGAAAGATATGCTTTCCAATAAAAAGGTAGTGGTTAGTCATCCAAAATTGGATTATAATCAGGTTTATGACGATGTATACGTAAATGGTAAAATGATACGCAGTGCTGATTGTTTATACCATATGTATGACTGTGTGCAGACGCATTTGTTGAGTTAGCAAGTGATATAACTACTTTCAAACAGCAAAAAACAAACACTTAAGAGATATCTTAATGTTCAGAAATTTGGCTGTTGGTAGAACGTTTTAGCGTTTTATCGTTTAAAATTGCAACGCATTTTTTCTATGTTATCACAACCTCAAAACAGAGCCAAAATTAAAAATTTTGGCTCTTATGATACATTGTAACGTTTTACTGGTTAGAAATTGCATAGCAATTTCTTTTATGCTATAATAAACACAAGAAAAATGATGAAGGAGAGAGTTTCTATGCTAGATGAAAAATTAGTTGAGTTATTAAATGACCAAGTAAATAAAGAATTTTATTCTGCTTATTTGTATTTATCAATGGCAAATTATTACAATGAAGAAGGTTTAAGCGGTTTTGGAAACTGGTTTACCATTCAGGCGCAAGAAGAACGTGATCATGCTATGCTGTTCTTAGAATATCTGCAAAATAATGGTGCTCATGTTGAACTAAAAACAGTAGAAGCGCCTAAGAAAAAATTTAAAGAATTTAAAGATCCATTAGATGAAAGCCTAAAACATGAAAGATATGTAACCGCTTCCATACATAATATTTATGCAGCTGCAAGCAAAGTAAAAGATTTCCGCACAATGCAGTTTTTAGACTGGTTTGTAAAAGAGCAGGGTGAGGAAGAGAAGACAGCAGAAGACTTAATTAAAAAATTAGAATTGTTTGGCCAAGACGGAAAAGGTTTATACATGTTAGACAGCGAATTGGCATCCAGAACTTACTCTGCACCAACATTAACACTATAATAAAAC
This sequence comes from uncultured Oscillospiraceae bacterium, assembly GCA_900541905.1. Taxonomy (GTDB): domain Bacteria; phylum Bacillota; class Clostridia; order Oscillospirales; family Acutalibacteraceae; genus UMGS1071. The sequence goes on along the minus strand of UQLQ01000014.1, from coordinate 23,176 downwards.
AGCACCGTGTCTGCGGTGCTGTTTTATTTTTACTCTAAATGATCGTATTTTATCATATGAGAAAAATTATTCAATTAGTGATTGTTCCCAATACAGGTGGTATGCTACTATTATCCAGTCAAATAATGAAGCATTATGAATTATTGAGTATAGCAAAAATATGTCTGGTATATTTTGTTGTAAGTGTTCTTTAAAATATACAAAACGTGTTTATTAATCGTATAAGTGAATTGAAGTAACGGAAAAAAGAGACTTTGTAATATCATTCTGCTTATTTATTTTATTAATTTATATATACCAATGTAGTTTATCCAAAGAGCTGTATTGGTATAGAGTTACAATGAGGGGGAATCACTATGAAGAAATTTTCGAAAATTGCAGCCTTATTTATGGTTGCAGCGCTTACTGTAGCATTAGCAACCGGTTGCAGCCAGCAGCAAAATGAACAATCATCCAATAGTAATCAGCCTACTTCTTCGGCAACTGTCGATAGTCTTACCATTGCTATTAGTGCAGATGAAAATACATTGACACCATTTACCTATGTGCATGGCTCGCCCGGATTTGATGCGATGAGTCTAATTTATGACACGCTGTTTGTCCGTGCACCGGATAATACTATTATTCCTTGGATGGTAAAGGAATACAGTGTAGAAAATGATAGTAAAGTTTATCACATTACACTGGAAGACGGATTAAAATGGCATGATGGACAACCATTAACAGCCGAAGATGTTAAATTTACTTTTGAGTATGTTTTAACCCAGTCCAGAACACGTTTTAGTGCCATTGGCAAAAAAGTAGAAAATATCGAAGTAAAAAATGATAAAGAGTTCATCATTACATTAAAGGAAACAGATGTTAACTTTATCAATAACTCTTTAACTGATTTAAGAATTATTCCAAAACATATTTATGAAAATGAAGCAGATGCTACAGCTGTAACAAGTTCTGTTGGCAGTGGCATGTATCAATTGGTTGAATACAAATCAGGTGAGTATTATAAGTTAGAAGCTATGGAGGATTACTTTAAAGGTTCTCCAAAAGTGAAAAATCTAAATTTACCAATTATGACAGATAAGTCTTCCATTCAACAAGGCATTATTGCAGGTCAATTGGCAGGAAGCACCACCTCTGTCAGTGCTGCCGTATTAGATACCTTTAACAACGCTTCCGGAATTGATATATTAAAAGCCGATGGCTATGCTCCTACCATGCTGTACTTTAACTGTGAACGTGAACCATTTAATAATGCAAAGTTCAGACAAGCGATTAGCCTAGGTATTGATATGGATACCATTATTCAACAAGTAGCACTGGGACATGCTACAAAAGGAACTCCTAACTTTATCAGAGAAGATTTGGAAGAGGCCGAAAAGGGATTATCTTATGAGTATAATGTAGATAAAGCAAATCAAATTCTTGATGAGATTGGCTATCATCAGAAAAACAGTGAAGGAATTCGTTTGGATGCAAACGGTTCACCATTACAATTTTCACTGTTGACTTATTCTGACAGTACGAATCGCGTTCGTGCAGCTGAGTTGATTAGCGCACAATTGAAGGAAATAGGAATTGATGTTGAGGTTACTTCTATGGAATCTACCGCTGTTGACGATAAAGTTTGGCCGGAATTTGATGTATCAAAAGGAAGAGATTTTGATATGACAATGTGGGGATGGTCCGCACCGGTTATGTTAAATGGCGGTTCCTTGGCAGCGCTTTGTTCATCTGATTACGCAATAGGAAATGACAATATTGGCGGTTATAAAAATGATGCATTTGATCAATTGGTATCTAATTATCAATCTGCCACAACAATTGAAGAAGCAAATGAAGCTTCAAAAGAAATGCAGAAATTCATTGCAAATGAGTATCCATTTATTACGCTGTATTATGACGATAATTTGTATGCATGTAATACAAGCATGTACGATGGTTGGGTGGCTTCTAAAAGTGGTTCTACTTTAAACGTATTTTCGTTTCTGCCTGAAGAAGTTCAAAAATAATTAGAAATCAATGAAAGAGCAGGGGTATGAGTCATCTCGTACACCCTGTTTTTTGGGAAAGGGGAATACCCTTGAAAAGTAAAATTTTTCATTATGCTATCATGATACTAGCGATTATTACTTTAAATTTTTTCTTGCCCAGAATGCTGCCCGGTTCTCCCATTGCAACTCTGGCGGGAGAAGAAGCAGGGCAAATGACGGAAGATGAACGTGACCGATTGATGTCTTCCTATCATTTGGATAAATCATTGGGGGAACAATTTCTAATTTACTTAAAAAATTTAGTGACCTTCCAATGGGGAAATTCTTATGTCAAAAAACAGCCGATTATCAACCTCATGCTTCAGGCGCTTCCTTGGACTTTATTATTGGCAGGCTGTAATTTAATACTGTCCACGTTAATAGGAACGTTGTTAGGAGCAGCTTCCGCTTTTCTGAGAAAAAAGAGAAAAGACCTTCCAATCGTATTGATATTGACATTGTTAAGCTCTCTTCCTGTTTTCTGGATTGGTATGGTACTGCTTTCTACATTTGGAGTAAAGCTGAATTGGTTTCCCATTTATGGAGCATATAGTATGTTCCAAGATAACAGTTGGTTTGCCGCCATTGGAGATGTGTTACATCATCTTGCTTTGCCATTGTTTACCTTAGTGATGACTTCTTTGATGACTTTTTTCACAACTTCGCGCTACAGTGTGCTAAAAACCATTAATCAAGATTATGTTAGTATGGCCCGAGTGCGAGGAATTCCCAAAAAAAGAGTACAGTTTTGCTATGTTATGCGTAATGCATTAATTCCTGTTTTTACAGTATTTATGTTAGATTTAGGCTATATTCTAAGTGGGTCGGTTGTGGTTGAAACCGTTTTTTCATATCCCGGTTTGGGTTCTTTAATGTTTCAGGCAGTATCGGGAAGAGATTACCCATTAATGCAGTATTCTTTTTTGGTGGTATCAATTATGGTGATTATTATGTCGTTCTTGGCAGATATGTTATATAAAAGGATTGATCCGGGGTTGGGGGTAAGAAATGAAAAATAAAGCAATTGGTATTGTAGGACTGATTTTAATCTCTTTTATTGTATGTTTGGCAATTTTTGCTCCGCTCATTGCACCATATGACCCCAATGCAGTTGTAGGCCCCTCTTATGCAAAGCCAAGCGCAGAATTTTTGCTGGGTACCAATGACGTGGGATATGATATTTTTAGTGAACTGGTGTACGGAGCACAATATTCTTTGTTGGTTGGCTTAACATCTGCTGCAATTGCAGCAGGTATCGGTATTGTAGTAGGCGTTCTTTCCGGCTGGTTTGGAGGAATGATTGATAGTATCTTAATGAAAATAACTTCATTTTTTATTACAATACCATATTTACCCTTGGTGATTGTGTTAACGGCATTTTTGCCCAAAGGTTTTATTTCCATGTCTTTGATTTTAGGATTGGTCTCTTGGCCGGAAATTGCCCGTATCTTACGTTCACAAACCATGAAGATGCGCAGCAGAGAATATATTTTATCCATTCAGGCAATGGGGGTTAGTCATTGGTATGTCATTCGTACCCATGTTATCCGAGAATTGCTTCCTCTTGTAACATATCAGCTAATTTTGCGTATCAAAGCTTCTATTTTATCCGAAGCAGCTTTAAGTTTTTTAGGTTTGGGAGAGCCAACCGTCAAAAGTTGGGGCTCTATGCTTTACTACGCGCAAGCCAAAGACGCGTTTATGACGGATGCATGGTTATGGTGGGTAATTCCGCCGGGGATTTGCATTGCAATTTTAAGTTTTGGTTTGATGTTGGTTGGATATACGATTGAAGGAAATATGAACCCCGAAATGGAGGCTGCTATATGAGTATAATATTGTCAGTACAAAATTTATCGGTTCAATATAAAAATCAAAGTTGCTGCAGTGTAAATTCTTTATCGTTTGATTTAAAAAAAGGAGAGACACTCTGTTTACATGGAAATTCCGGTTGCGGAAAAAGTACGGTTGTTTGGACAATCATGGGGAGAATTCGTTCTATGGGCGGTACTGCTACCGGAAAGATTATGTATGAGGGATTGGATTTGGTTACTTGCACTGAAAAGCAATGGAGAGAAATCCGCTGGAAAAAGCTTGCCTTGGTACCACAGTCTTCTATGAATTCCTTTAATCCCGTATATACCATTGGAAAAACTTTAGACGAAATGTATCGTGTACATATGCCGAATCTATCCAAACAAGAGAAAAGAGAACGAAAATTACAGTTGATGTCTATGGTACATTTGGAAGAACGTGTTTTAAATTGTTATCCTCATGAATTAAGCGGAGGTATGAGACAGCGTGCTGCCATTGCGGTGGCAATCATGTTATCTCCGGAATTGCTGATTTTAGATGAAGCTACAACAGGGTTGGACGTGATTGTAGAAGCTGATATTTTAAAAACACTCATGGAAATTAGAGAAAGAGAACACACTTCCATTTTATTTATCAGCCATGACCATCGAATTGCAACAGCTTTTTGTGACAGGCAGGTGAATTTATGAAACAAGTATTATCTGTTCAAGACGTAAAAAAGGTATATCGTGTCCGAAAAACCAAAGGAAATAAACAAACAAGGTTAAACGCTTTAGATGGGATAACTTTTTGTTTGAATGAAGGAGAAGCACTTGGGATTATAGGTGCAAGTGGTTGCGGAAAAAGTACGCTTTTAAAGATTATACTGGGACTGGTAAAACCGACTTCGGGACATATTACAAAAAAGGAATTGGCAGGATTTGTTGCACAAGACCCGTATGATTCATTATGCCCGGCATATCGTGTGGAACGAATTATAGCAGAACCTTTGTTGTATACCAAACGAAAACGCAGGTTAAACGATTGTACAGAAGAAATCAAAAAGATGATGGAGTACGTACATTTGGACTATGATACCTATAGGCAGAGATATCCCCATCAATTAAGCGGTGGGGAGAGGCAAAGAGTCAGTATTGCCCGAGCGCTTATCTTATCTCCAAGCTTTCTTGCTTTGGACGAGCCGACCTCTATGTTGGACTACCATGTAAAAAACGATATTGCCAAAACCATTCGCTATGCAGCTCAAAAGACAAATACCGCTATTTTATTGGTCACACATGATATTACTTTGGCAGAGTCTATTTGTGATACCATTGCTGTCATGCGTGATGGAAAAATCATAGAACAAGGAGAAACGTTTCATATTTTGCATTCTCCGCAAAATACTTATACAAAGCGATTAATCGCAGCAGGTACAGATATTGAATCCTATTGGTCTTTGCAAAATGAAGTTTCTTAAATAAAAACAGCCTGTTATATCATAAACAGGCTGTTTTTCATTGTAAGACAGTATGTGTTTGTGTTTTAACTTACTCATAATTCTCTTTTGGAAAATTGATTTTTTATAATTGTGATAAGATAAATCGACATTGTATTTATCAAATTGTTCCAATTTACTATCAATGCTCAAATGAAACCATTTTAGAAAGAAAGCTTATAATTACGAGAGGTTTTTCATGCAATATATTATGGCATTTGATCAGGGAACCACAAGCTCCCGTTGTATTCTGTTTAATCATGAAGGCAAAATTTGCGGTATGGCGCAAAAGAATATTCGGCAGAGTTATCCAAAAGCGGGTTGGGTAGAACACAATCCAATGGAAATTTTATCTTCACAATTAGAAGTAGCAAAAACTGTGTTACATGAAACCGGAATTACAGCACAGCAAATATCAGCAATTGGCATTACCAATCAAAGAGAAACTACCATTGTGTGGGATAAAAACACCGGAGAACCTGTGTATCCTGCCATCGTATGGCAATGCAGGAGAACTGCGGAACAAGTGAAACAGCTTGAAAAAGATGGTTGGGCAAATGTGATACGCAGCAAAACAGGACTGATACCCGATGCATATTTTTCCGCCACCAAAGTGCAATGGATTTTACAAAATGTTCCCGGCGCACAGGAACAGGCAGAAAAAGGTAACCTGTTATTTGGGACGGTAGATACTTGGTTGATTTGGAACCTAACGGGAAGAAAGCAGTTTGTAACGGATTATTCCAATGCTTCTCGAACGATGATGTTTAATATTCATCAATTATGTTGGGACAAAGAAATTTTAGATTATTTCAACATTCCGCAAACTATGCTTCCCGATGTAAAACCGTCTTCGTATAAATACGGAATGATAACAAATGATATTTTTGGCATACAAATTCCAATTGCATCCGCTGCAGGTGACCAACAGGCTGCTTTATTTGGCCAATGTTGTTTTGAAAGCGGATGTGCAAAAAACACATATGGAACAGGTTGCTTTTTACTGATGCATACGGGAAAAAGAGCGATTGTTTCCGATCATAAACTATTAACGACCATAGCGGCAAGTACCGATGAGAACATTGAGTATGTGCTGGAAGGCAGTGTGTTTACTGCAGGTGCGTCTGTACAATGGCTGCGGGATGAAATGAAAATGCTGAAAACGGTAGATGAATCCGAATATGTTGCGCAGGAAGTAGAACATACCAATGGCGTTTATATGGTTCCTGCATTTTCAGGACTTGGCGCTCCCTATTGGGACGCTTATGCAAGAGGAACCTTACTGGGATTGACACGCGGCAGTAACCGTGCCCACGTTGTGAGAGCAGTGCTGGAGGCGATTGCTTTTCAGACATATGATGTCATACGTGCCATGGAAGTAGATTTTGGACATAACATTGTACAATTAAAAGTAGATGGCGGTGCTTCAGTAAACAATTTTATTATGCAGTTTCAAGCGGATTTATTGAATATCTCCGTACTGCGCCCGCAGGAAATTGAAACAACGGCACTGGGAGCAGCCTATCTTGCAGGATTGGCAGTTGGTTATTGGAAAGATAAGCAAGAGCTAATCCAAAATACAACGGTTGGCAGAATTTTTCAAGGTGCTATGAGCAAAGAAGAGAGAGAACTGAAATTGAATCAGTGGCATAGAGCTGTGGAAAGAGCTCTGTTATGGGAAACAGAATAGAATTTTGTTTTAACATATCAGTGGATATTTCTTATGAAAAAACACCAACGGCATAAGGGGAATGCCATTGGTGTTTTTTGTTTTTGGATGAAAAGAGTAATGAGTAGTAACTGAGGAGGTATCATGTTGTACGATGATTTTTAAATGTAATTGGTGCTAATATGGATATACATAGCCATTTACAGGTTGTGCAGATGCGATGGATTCAACCACAATCTGGGGTTCAGGTTTGCCGTTATATTCGCCTTTTGTAAATTTACCTGTAACGGTTATCCATGCATCATTTTGCAGCTGGTCAGCTTTATCATATTTACAAATAATACCTCCCGGAACTACGTCTGCAACACAGCATGACATAACCAACCGGGCAGGAACGAATTCGTTATCACCCATAAATTTGCTGTCATGATAAACAAAACCGGTCATTGTAATGGTATAGCCCTCAAAACGTTCCGGTTTTGAAGAAAGCTCTCTAATCCAGGCGTAAAATTCGTCATTTGAAATATGAATCGTTTTGTTGCTTTCATTATAACCGTGTATTTCTACTTCTTTCTGAAAGAAATTTTTGGTTAAATATCCATCAGGAGAGGAAGATACGGCCTGTTTTTCATTATCTTTTTTATTTTGTGATGAGCTGAAAGGATATGTAGAGGTAAGAGAAGAGGTAGTATTGTTTTTACCATTCAGGTCACTTCCATTAATGTACCCTGAGGCAAGACTATGGAGATCAATTCCATTTTTGGGAATCAATAATATCACAAGGGGAATTAAGATAACAAGACAATGAGTTATTTTTGGTTTATAGTAAAATTGAAATAATCTAAAAAAACCTAAAATACCGAATATGAATAAAATACCGACTGCAAAATATAAATATGGTTTCATACGTGGGGTTACGTACGAAAGGTATCCGTCACTAATGATGATTGCCAGTAAAGCAGTTGCAAACAGAATATATAAAACAGTTTCAACTAGGCATTGAATGTTTAGTTTTCTCATACGATATACCTCTCTAAACCGATAAACGAACAAATACACATGACGAAAAAGCAAACAAAAAATACTGTTACGGTAAGTTTCGCAATAAATTTTTTGGAAAAATTACCTGAAAGCATTGTTAAATTTTTAATGTCAATCATAGGTCCAAACACTAGAAATCCTAAGATGGATATGAAAGGAAATTGGTTTGCAAAACTTCGTGCAACAATTGCATCTGATGAGGAACAAAGCGATAGCAGAAAGGCCATTCCCATTAAAAGTAATATGGAAAGAATGGTATTTAAATTTGCATCTGTCCATGATATTTTAGAACTGATCACTTGGAATACAGTAGAAATAAAAGTTCCAATTAATAAAAACTTTCCGACGTTAAAAAATTCGTTTTGAGCATGCTGCCAGAATAAAGAAATTTTTCCTTTCCATCCTGGCTTTTGACTCAAAAACAGACATCCGCATTCACAGTTGTATTCGTAACTTTTTGCAGAATAGGAGACCTGCATTGGTTTGAATGTAAAAATAAATCCAATGCCTATAGCGCAAATCATTCCAAGTAAAATTCTTGCCAAAACAATTTTCCAGTTGCCATTAAAAGCATAATAAGTAGATAAAATCACTACGGGATTAATGACGGGGGTTGCAACCATAAACACTACTGCAGATGAGGTAGGAACCCCTTTTTTTATTAAACTTTTAAACATGGGAATAGTTGCACAATCACAAACCGGAAAACAAAAACCACATACCAAAGCAAATAACATTCCCAATAACGCATTTTTGGGAAACCAGCGTTGTATTACTTTTTCTGACAAAAACACTTGTATAAAAGACGATAATAAAACGCCAATTAATAAAAAGGGGATAGCCTGTAATATAATTCCTAAAAAAATGCTGATAACTGTACCGATTGATATGTTCCATAATGGAAAAAAGGCACTGGCTAAAATATAAAAAATACCGATTGCTCCTATTCCGCATAAGAAAGGTAAAAATAAAAATTGTTTTTTTGTATCTATTAATTTAAAAGAAGAGTTTGAGATTTCATCAGTAAAGATGATTTTAGAGCGAGGGGAATAGGATTTAATGAGTTTTTGTAATTCTTTTTCTTGTATTTTTGAAGTACAGCGATTTACAATTATGAATTGGCTATGATACATTTGTTCCATTAACATGGTGCCTGTATTTTTCAGTAATGATTCTTGCGTATTTGCATTGGTAATATGAATTATTTTTTTTACACTGCAAAAATCGCTTAAACAAACGGTATGTTCCAAAATATGTGTCAAAAATAAGGATTCTAAAACAGAAAAATCGGTCATTCCGTTCCATTCAATCCATATTTCATCCAAATGATGATCAGCTAAATATTGATAAATACCGTTTATGACAAACTTTATATCTGTATCCAATTGTTTTTTCGTAAATGTCAGTATAGCAAGATGCTCGTTGTTAGTATTGATACATAGCGGGACATTTCCGTTTTCCAACTGGATACAGCATATTCTCTTCGTTTTATTTTGAGAAAAAATAGAATTTAAAAAGGTGGTTTTTCCGGAATTTAAAAATCCGGTAACTATATTTACGGGAACTGCTTTTTGAAGCACTTCACTTTTCTTTAACATAGTATACTTTCTATCGTATGCTTTATTTTTTCGTCATCTACATTCGTGCCTATCAAACAAATATAGTTACCTTTTAATTCTGTTTTCTCAAAAGATAGTTGATTTGGAGTATATTGAACTTTAAGATAATGATTTCCCTCTTGTATGATACCCTTGGCTCTTAAAATACAAATATCTTTCAATTTCTCCAATGATACTATAAATTCTTGCATTTTCTTTTGACTCATATTATTTTTAAATCGGATTGTGAAGGTTTGAAAGGAATCGTTTGCAGTGTGATGGTGTTCATGGTGGTGGCAATTGCAATGTGTATGTGCATGTTCTTGATGACTGCAGTGGCATTTGACAGAAGATGATGACGCAAGCACTATATCATAATCAATGTCCTCAAAAGGTTTGGAGCAAATATCAGCACAGCAATTATAATTTTTTAATTGTTGTTCCACATATTTTGTGTGCTCCTGATGTTCAGATACCTTGCTTAGAAAAATTTGATCTGCATGTTTGATTTGATCTTCAAAAAACTCTCCAAAGTTGTTTACATATATTTGAAACTGAGAGACATCCACAATTGTGAGTTTTTGAACTAGCTGCATTGGCTCGATATTTTGTGCTTTTGCGCACGCTTTTTCTACATCAGACAGCTTACTTACACCGGAAGGCTCTATAATAATTTTGTTCGGTTGAAATTGCTTTACAATATCAACCAGAGATTCTACAAAATTTTCATATATAGAACAGCAAATACAACCAGAGTTTAGTGCTTTTACTTCATAACCGCACTGACTTAATAAAGAAGCGTCAAAATTTACTTCTCCAAAATCGTTTTCTATAATGACTACTTTTTCATTTTGCAGTGTTTGTTTCAGCAAATTTTGTATAAAAGTTGTCTTTCCTGCACCTAAAAAACCTGAAATGATATAAATGTCCGTCATTTTTTATCTCCTTTTTGATGGATCCATTTTATTTGTTTCGTTAGAAGTTTAATCAAACCAATCAATACAAACCAAAGCACACCAACTAAGATGATAGTGCCTCCCGGTTTGATACCAATGTAATAGGCTAAAAATAATCCTATTATATGGAACATAACGCCAAATAGCATAGAATACAGCACTGTTTTACGAAAACTCTTTTTCAGCTGCATTGCGCAGGCTACAGGGAGCACCATAATAGATGAAATCACCAATGTACCCACAATACGCGTAGCAACAGAAACCGTAATGGCAGTTAATATGGTAAACATAAAATTGATGCTGTTAATACGGATTCCGACCAATCTGGCTGAAGATTCATCGAATGTAACATAGAATAGTTCTTTATAAAAAAGAATAAAAAGAATCAGAACGATTATGCTTAGTGTAATAACCATGTACAATTCAGCATCGCTGATGGCAACAATACTACCAAAAAGAAAACTGTTAAAATTAGCAGTATTACTGACAAAACCCGATAATACCGCTGCAGTACCTACACCAATAGAGAGCATGATTGCAATTGCAATTTCTGCATATTGGGGTATCTTTTTTCGTATTGCTTCAATTCCCAATGCTGCGCCGATACAAGTTATTGTGGCACCGACTACAGGGTTTATATGAAATATCAATCCACCGGCAACACCTGCAAGGGATGTATGGGAAAGGGTATCTCCCAACATGGAAAGCCTTTTTAACACAATAATTGTTCCGATACAAGGTATTGTCATACCCAATAGAATGCCTACAATAAAGGCTCTTTGCATAAACGCATATTCGAAAATTGACATGAGATGTTCCTTTTTTCTATCATAAAATTCTATGATGTATGATATTGTGATTTTTCTACCATTGTTCCATTTTCTAACCAATATATTTGGTCCGCTATTTTTGATACATATTCCGTATCGTGAGAAATCAATAAAATAGTCAAATCTGTTTCTTGATGTAAATGTGAAAGTAATTGATAAAAAGATTGTATGCTTTCAGCATCAATTCCCGTTGTAGGTTCATCTAAAATCAAGAGACTGGGATTCGATACCAGTGCACGGGCTAACAACACCTTTTGTCTTTGTCCTCCTGATAATTCTCCGATTAAGCGACTGCTGAAATCTTCCATATGCAAAAGTGAAAGTGTTTTTTCCACTTTTGCGGCCTCTTTTTTACCCGGAAAGCGAAATAGACCAAGAGAAGAGTATAAATTTGCCTGCACAACTTCTTTTACAGTAGCAGGAAAATCCATTTGTTTTGTTAACCCGATTTGGGGTATATATCCTATTTTATGCCAAGTGCGAAACTTAGAGACAGACTGTCCAAATAAATGAATACTGCCGCTAAAACATTTCAGTTCGCCTAGAATCAAACGTAAAAACGTGCTTTTTCCTGAACCGTTTGCTCCAAATAATCCCACAAATTTATGTGTCTGAAGCTCAAAGTGTAAGTTTTGAAATACGTTTGTACAATTATATTGAAATGAAAGGTGATGTACTTCTATAATATTTGATACAGAATTCATTTTAATTTAGTGCCTTTTTCAGCGCAGTTAGATTTTCTCTCATAACCGTAAAATAATCATCGCCATTCTCAAGTTGAGTGTTGGTTAAGCCCTCTATTGGGTTTAACACTTCAAGTTGAGCTCCTGTGGCATTTGCGATGGATTGTGCTACTTTAGGGCTGACAAGTTCTTCCGAAAAAATTATTTTTACTTGGTTTGCTTTTACAAAATCAATGATTTCTGCCATATGTGCCGGATCAGGTTCAGAATCAGGATCAATTCCTTGAATGCCCATTTGGTTTAGTCCGAAAGCATCACATAAATAACCGAATGCTTCATGAGATACAACCAAATTCTTTGTCTTCACTTGACTCAAAGCTTCCTGATACTCACTGTATAATCTGTCACATTCTTCGCTCCAAGCTTTGTAATTATTTTCATAATACTGCTTGTGTTCAGGGTCTGCTTTTACAAATGCATCTTTGATATTTTCCATTTCTTTTTTTGCATTGAGTGGATTCAACCATACATGAGGATCGTAATGCTCTTCATCGTGAGTTTCTTCGTCTGTATGGTTCTTATCTTCATCATGCTCATGTTCGTGTTCTCCACCTGCTCTGAGAGAAACATTTTGCGAAGCTTCCACTGTGGTAAGTGATTTGTTGCTTAAAGTAGATAGTACTTTATTTACCCAACTTTCCATACCTGCACCGTTGTAAACAAATACATCGGCATGCTCCAAGCTGGCAATATCAGTTGTGCTTGGTTCCCAATCATGGGGTTCTGTTCCGGCAGGGACCAGATTGGCTACTTCCACGTATTCACCGCCAATTTTTTTGGCAAAATCGTACATTGGATAAAAGCTGGTGATAACATTTAGTTTGCTGTTATCATTTGATAATGATGAGTTGGATGATGTTGATGGTTGTGGTGCACATCCTGCTAACATCATTGCTGAAAGCATAACTGCCGCGCCGCATAGCATCAATATTTTTTTGTAATATTTTTTCATAATTCCTCCTTTTTGTTTTTAAACGGCAAACCTAGATATGAAATTGAGAATCAATTTCATATCTAGGTTATTATAAATAAAGATGATTGTCAATCATAATTTTAATTAAATTTATCTTTTTACATTTTTCAAACTTATTAATTCTATATTTTTGTCTTAACTTTTTCATACAGCTGTAGCAGGTGAGAGGGGATAGATATGTAGCTTATAAAATACTATATACTAAAAAAAGAACCGGATGTACATCCGGTTCTTTTTTACTTCTTTTCTAAGTATGGCTTTATGACAGATAAAAATGGTTGAAATGCAGTAGGAATTGCAATGTGTTCCAAATCTTGTTTTTCCATCCACTCAAATTGGTCGCAGATGTCAATGGCTTGCGCTTCACAAAAAATAAGATAGCTGTTCATATGCCATTCTATGTGTGTAAAGATATGCTTAGATTGTCTGCTTTGCAATATTTGTTTTGCAGGTATGTTCCACTGATCCAGTTGTGCTTGCACTGCATGGAGAGAAAGGTGGCCTTCTACGTTAGGAAATTGCCATAATCCTGCCAAAACTTGCTTAGAATTCCGTTTTTGCAAGGCAACAGCATGCTCTGAAATCAACAGTAGTACCGTTTTATCTTCTATCCGTCTTGGTTTCTTTTTCGATTTTGTGGGAAGCTCTGCTGTAAGACCACCTTGAAAAGCTTTGCAATATGCCTGCACGGGGCAGACAAAACATTGAGGGTCTCCGTTTGGAATGCAAACGGTGGCGCCAAGTTCCATCAACGCTTGATTAAAATCTCCCGCATGTTGTTTGGGGATAATGGCTTGCAATTGTTTTGTAATTTCCTCTTTGGTATTTTGTTTTGTAATATCTCCATAGTTTGCAGTAATACGTGTGATGACTCTTAATACATTTCCATCTACAGCAGGAACAGGAATTCCATATGCGATGGAAGCCACAGCGCCTGCCGTGTAGGAACCGATTCCTGGTAATTTCAGCAATTCTTCATATGAGCGGGGCATCTCTCCGTGATATTGCGCCATAATTTGTATCGCAGCCTTCTGCATATTTCGCACACGGTTATAATATCCAAGACCTTCCCAAAGTTTTAGCAGCCTTTCTTCTTGACATGCAGCTAAATCTGCAATGGTTGGGAGTTCTGCAGTAAAGCGATTGTAATAGGATTTTACCGCTTCAACGCGGGTTTGTTGCAACATAATTTCTGATACCCAAATATGATATGCACTGGGCGACTGCCGCCAAGGAAGGGTACGCGCATATCTATGGTACCAGTTCAGCAAAGGAGTAACAATATTTGAAAGTGATGAATTCATGATAATGGTTCCTTTCGTATCAGATTGGAAAAAGAAAGGCTGTCTCAGCACAGGACAGCCTTTTATTTAATCTTTTATGGAAGGAATTGCAACATTCGGATTGACATCTTTACTATAATCTACATTTGGCAAATCGAATCCGAATAGTTGTCGAAATGCAACCCAGTATTCGTCAATATATGAGAAGTCAGGAACCTCATGAGCGTATAGTTTTTCCCAAAACGCTTCGATTTCAGACTGCACATCTTCCCGTAGCTCCCAATCATCCATGCGTATTTGACCTGTTTGATCCAATACCGGTTTATCAACAAATAATTTCTCTTGATACATACGTTCAATCTGTTCAATTGCATTTTCATGTATCTGCTTTTTCTCCATAATGCGGTATAACAAAGCAATGTAAAGCGGTACCACGGGAATTGCTGCGCTGGCTTGAGTGACCAAAGCTTTGTTAACAGAAACATACGCATTCACGTTGGAAAATTCTTTTGTCATTTCTTGTGCGGTCTGTAATAAATGTGCTTTTGCAGCTCCAAGTGTACCCTTATGGTACATTGGATAAGTAAGTTCAGGACCAATGTAAGAATAAGCAACTGTAACAGTATTCTCAGCCAATACTCCGGCTTCGTTTAAAGAGGTCATCCAATCTTTCCAATCTTCGCCGCCCATTACTTTAATGGTATCGTGAATTTCTTGTTCCGTTGCTTTTGGAACTGTGACTTCAACAATTTCTTTTGTTTTTAAATCTACAGTGGTGTTGACAAAATCTTCACCTGTGCATTTCAAAACGGAGGTATAGGTGGTTCCGTCTGCCGTTGTACGTTTTGGCGCAGCAAGACTATATACCACAAAATCAATTTGTCCAAGATCTTGCTTAATCAAATCAATGGTTTGTTTTTTGATTTCAACGGAAAATGCATCCCCGTTAATGGTTTTTGCATAGTAGCCGTCTTTTGCGGCAAACTCTTCAAATGCAGCGGTATTATACCAGCCTGCTGTGGCAGTACGGGAGCCGCTTGCAGGTTTATCAAAGATAACTCCAATGGTAGCTGCATCACAGCCATAGGTAGAAGCAATACGAGAAGCAAGACCGTAACCTGTACTTGCACCTATTACCAAAACTTTTTTGGGTCCTCTACATTTTGGTTGATTTTTTATATATGTAATTTGTTTTCTTACATTTTCTTTGCATCCTTCAGGATGAGAAGTTGTGCAGATAAATCCGCGCACCTTAGGCTCAATGATCATAAAATGTCCTCCTGATTATCGTTCGTTTTCCATCAATTTCACTTGAAAATAATATTCTTATTATAATACTGTTTAAAAAAAATAGCAAATTTCTTTAAAAGAAGACATAGTAAATGCGTAACAGCTGAAAGGAATCTCTTTTTATATGCAAAATACTGGTTACTATGGGAACTTTTTGATATTTATAGATTAAAATTACCACGTAGTTTCTTTTATGTTATAACAACCTGGCAACAAATTCAAAATCATAGATTTTGATTGTTGACAAGAACGTTTTAGCGTTTATGGGTAAAAATTGCAAAGCAATTTTTTAAATGCTATAATGTCTGTCATGAATATATCGCGAAAGGGTGCGTTTGTTTTGAATAAATCGGTGATGAAAACATTTGCAATAAAGGCACGTAAAAAACTGATTGATGAAATTCTTGATAGAATTCAAATGTTTTCGCTGGATTCAAAAACAGAGGAGCCTAATTTATTGCCAAAAGACCCTGTAAAACAAGAATGTTTCCTTCAATTACAAAGGCAGATAGAAGAAACAGATGTATTATCTGTTGCGGAACAGGCTGCTTGTATTTGGTTTCATCGTTTGGTTTCTATTTGGTTTATGGAAGTAAACGAGTACCTTCCGACAGAATCGTTTTTCTCTAGATTTTCTCCAAACGGTTTTAAAAGAAATGATGTAGATACAGATACTTTAGAAGAACAAGAAGAAATGCAATATTGGAAAACATATGGATATACGGAACAGGAGGCAGCAGCACAAATTTTATTTATGAGAGTATGTCATCAATTGGGACATATCTTTCCGAAACTGTTTTCTTGCTATGCTCAACCTTTTGATTTTTTGATTCCTAAGTTTCATGTTGACAGCATGATATATGAATTTTTATCTCTGCCCAAAGAGGATTTTGTTCTCAGTCAAGGTGGACAAGCGGAGATGATTGGTTGGTTATATCAGTATTTTCATACAGAAAGAAAAGAAGAGACGTTTGCTTTGCTGCAGAAAAATATTAAAATCACAAAAGAAAGAATCCCAGCAGCAACACAACTTTTTACCCCGGATTGGATTGTACGCTATATGGTAGAAAACAGTGTGGGAAAATTATGGCTGGAACAACACCCAAATGCGGAGTTGGAAGAAAAGTGGACATACTACTTAAAATCAAACAATACATTCACTCGAGAAAAACGCAGCATAGAGTTACGACCGCAGGATATTACAATATTAGACCCATGTATGGGAAGTGGTCATATTTTGGTGTATGCGTTTGATATTTTAATGGATATCTATGGTTCGCAAGGATATACAAAAAGAGAGGCTGCGGGACAGATTATTGCAAATAATCTATATGGATTGGAAATAGACGATTCCGTAAGTGAACTGGCACATTTTGTCATCATGATGAAAGCACGATTTTATGATGAAACCATTTTGGAACAATCCCGTTGTGTTCATGTATGCAGTATTCAGGAAAGCAATGAAATCACAGACAATCTACGTCAAGAAATTTGGCAGCAGTTTTCTATGTTGGAAGAGGAAGAACGATTGGCAATCGATTTTGTGATTGATACGTTTCGTGATGCTAAAACATATGGCTCCTGTTTACAGATGACACAAAGATTTCAACCGAACTTTTATGAAAAAACAGCTCGCAGATTACGTGAAATTATAACAGACAGCACATTCAATTTTAATCTGGAGCAGTGGGCTATCATCAACCAATGGTTTCCGTTGTTAATTGCATTGCTTGAGCAAGCGGCTTTATTGACAAGAACTTATTTGGTTACCATTACCAACCCTCCTTATATGGGAAAAAAGAGTCTGAACAAAAAGATAAGCACTTTTTTGGAAGCGAATTATCCAAATGGAAAATCAGAACTGTATGCGGCTTTTATTTTACGCTGCAAATCTTTTACTAAAGAATTCGGATATTTCAGTATGGTCACCATGCATACATGGATGTTCTTGACCTCTTTTCAAAAGCTAAGGCTTGAGATATTAAAGCACAATCATATTGAATCTATGGTTCATGCGGGAGCCGCAACGTTTGAAGAATTGAATTCTTTTAATGTATTGGCTGCCGCGTTTGTCATTCGCAAATCAGAGTCGGAACAAGGGGATTCTCAGTTTATACGCTTGACAGACTACTTGAATACAGATGAGAAAATAAAGGGATATTTTCAAAGTAAAAATCGATATGTCATCAAACAATCGTCATTTTATTCTGTTCCCGGTACACCATTTGTATATTGGGCTTCTGAAAATGCAATTCGGGCATTTCAAAATGGGACTCCTTTGTCTGTCATTTCTGCGCCAAGGGTTGGAATGCAGACAGGGAACAATGCGTTGTTTGTTCGTTATTGGTATGAAGTTGATATTACAAAATTTTATGATAAAGCCAAAACATCATCTGACGCGATTGCATCGGGAGCTAAATGGTTTCCTTATAACAAAGGAGGCAATTTCAGAAAATGGTATGGCATGAATGAATATGTGGTCAATTGGGAAAATGGCGGGGAAGCGTTGAGACGTTATACAAAAGCCATTTTACGCAATGAGCAGGACTACTTTAAAGCAGGTATTACATGGTCTTTGTTTGGATTTGAAAATTTTGCCGTACGCTACAAAACAGAGGGATTTTTATTTGATGTTTCAGGTTCCTCTATGTTTCCGCAAGAAGAACAAACGGCAGAACTATTAGGCTTTTTATGCAGTAAAGTTGCATTTTACTTTTTGTCTCTATTGGCTCCTACCGTTAATTTCCAAGCCGGAAATGTGGGAGATTTGCCAATACTGCCTCTTAAGGAGCAAAGAGAAACATTCATTCGTTTGGTAGAGGAAAATTGCCGTATTTCCAAAGAAGATTGGGATTGTTTTGAAACCAGTTGGAATTTTAAAGGACATCCTTTTATGCGGATTCATTTAGAATATCAGGAAAATAATTTGGAATTCTGTTATCGAATATGGAAACAACAAGCAGATAGTCGTTATAAAACGCTCAAGCAAAATGAAGAAGAAATCAATCGAGTGTTGATTCGTCTTTATCAGTTGGAAAATAGTATTACTCCTGAAGTTGTCGATAGAGATATTGCCATACGCAAAGCGGATTTGACACGAGATGTAAAGTTATTTTTATCGTATCTGGTAGGTTGTTTGTTTGGAAGATATCATCCCTTGCATTCGGGAATTTGGTATGCAGGCGGTCAATGGAACAGCCAATCGGAGCATGAATACGCGGTAAAACAGAATTGTCTGATATTAAGGGAAGAGGAATCATCCCATACAGAGAATGATTTAGCTTCACGGATATTTGCAATGATTGAATGTCTGTTTGGAAGTGAACAGTTAGAGTATAATCTTTCTTTTATTGCGAATGCTTTGGATTCCAATAGTGTCAATGCTCGACAAACCATTCGTACTTATTTATGGCGTGATTTTTATAAAGAGCATGTTCGTTTCTATCAAAAGCACCCAATTTACTGGCAATTGAACAGCGGAGTTGATAGTGGTTACAAAGCCTTAATATATATACACCGTATGAATCAAGAGGATTTGAATGGGTTTTTAAATCAGTTAAATGTGTATGTCGAGCAACTGGAACAACAAATGACAGCACAAGAGGCTTTTGATAAAAAGCAAAGGAATAGGCAGATAGCAAAAAGAGATGAATTATGCCGTTATCGGCGTGCGTATCAAGCCTCCATTGAGCAATTGTCTCGTATATCGATGGACGATGGAGTAAAACAGAATTACGAAAAATTTCAGAATATAGCCATTGAGGATAGAAATGGTGAAACATATACGGTTTCTTTGTTTACCAAAATATAAAAAGAGCGTCCTGCATATACTCAGGACGCTCTTTTTATGGTGATATTATTCCGGAATTTTTAATACTTGACCGGGATAAATGATACTGCTGTGTAAATTGTTCAGTGAAACAATTTCTTTATAACGCGCACCATTACCCAAAAGATTTTGCGCAATATCCCAAAGAGTGTCTCCAGTTTTGACAGTATAGGTTTTAGTAGAGCTCGAACCGGTATTACTCGCGCTGCCTGTGGGCAATTTTAAAACTTGGCCAGGCTGGATAACATCGCTGGCTAAACCGTTTAATACCATAATTTCTTTGTAGCGGCTGCCATTACCCAGTTGACTCTGAGCAATATCCCACAACGTGTCTCCGGCTTTGACCGTATAGGTGCTTACAGAACCTGAACCGGTGTTATCATTGCCGGTAGGCAATTTCAAAACTTGACCAGGCTGAATAACATCGCTGGTTAAACCGTTTAATGTTATAATTTCTTTGTAGCGGCTGCCGTTACCCAGTTGACTTTGAGCAATATCCCACAATGTGTCTCCGGCTTTTACTGTATAGGTATTATTGCCGGTTACAGGAGGCTGTGGAGGAGTGATTTCGCCAGTGTCACTGCCTAGATAGTTTAAATCTACGTTTGCGGGAATACCTGCAACTCTGCCGCTGCTGGTATATTGCCATAAGAAATAGTTGCCTTTATAGTCTAAAGTAGTATTATATTGTGCAATCCAAACTCGAATGCCTGCGTTATCAATTTGAGACATATCAATATAATTGGTTGCCCAGTTTAAGTTAGTGTATAGCATAGGCTGATATCCTGCTGCTTTTATCATGTCGCAAAAGGCAAGAATCATGGCGGTTAATGCTTGTTTACCCATAGCTGCTTGGCTTGCTTCTTCTACATCCATTGCCAAAGGATAGGAAGGGGAAGTGCCTTTGGCGTTATTGATAAAAAATTCCGCTTCTTTTTTTGCATCTTCAATATTTGTTGCATAACTGTAATGATACATTCCATATGGAATGCCATTGTTTTCGCATCCTGTTACATTGGCACGATATTGATTGTCTACAGTACCAAATCCGTAGCCGGCTCGTATCATTGCACCTACAATGCCGTCTTGTTTTACCTGTGACCAATCAATTGTTTGTTGGAAGGTACTTACGTCGACAACTTGATTTGCCATATTCATAATTCCTCATTTCATATTTGTGTGATTTAGCTTGTACCAAAAGGAATCATAATGAATCATTCTTTAAATATAGAGTTTTCATTATTACAAGCTTAATCCATACTATGTAGTGACAGTAAAAATGTTTATATTCTTTATCAGCTCAACCTCTGAGTAAATATATTGGACTTGTATGAAAAGATTCATTGACAAACAAGCAGTTCCTTTGTATGATAGATATAATATTCTTTATATCAAATTTTGTTTGTTTTTTATTGTATATCAAAGTAATATTCGAAAAAAGAGAATATCATTAGAATATGATTCCATAATATAAATATATACAAACACACACATATGAAATACTTATGCGTACGTGCGTAGGTATTTCATATGTTTATTTATGAAGATGCGAAATAGAAAGAGAGCTTAATATATGCCATCAAGTTTTACAGAATACCCTTTAAGTGAAGAAATTTTATCTGCGTTGGAGCAGCTGCAATATCGCACGCCAACGCCTGTGCAAGTGAAAGTGATACCAGAGATTTTAAAAGGAAAAGATGTATTGGCAAAGTCTCAAACAGGAAGCGGAAAAACAGCTTCTTTTGGAATACCGCTATGCGAATTGGTAGAATGGGATGAAAACAGACCCCAAGCTTTGGTACTGGCACCAACGCGAGAGTTAGCCATACAAGTAAAAGAAGACATTTTTCATATTGGACGTTACAAGAGAATTAATGTTCCTGTATTATTTGGACGTTCTCCATTTTATAAACAGGTACAGGCTTTAAAACAAAAAACGCATATTGTAGTTGGAACTCCGGGCCGTGTGCTGGACCATATGGAACGTAAAACATTGGATACATCTGCTATCCGCTATCTTGTTATTGATGAAGCGGATGAAATGTTAAATATGGGATTTTTGGAACAAGTGAAAGCGATTATTTCACATTTGCCCGGACACCCTGTTACCTTATTATTTTCTGCTACCATGCCAAAAGAAATTGAACGTTTGGCGCAAACCTATTTGCATGATCCTGTACGTGTTGAAATTAAAGCTGAAAGTGTAACGGTAGATAGAATTAAACAGACCGGGTTCCGAGTAGAAGAAACTGAAAAGATGCAATTGCTGAAAGATGTTTTGGTATTGCAAAATCCGGACAGTTGTATTGTTTTTTGTAATACACAGGAGAAAGTGGATGCTGTCTATCAAGAGTTAAGAAACAGTAATATCCCATGCGGAAAGATTCATGGTGGTATGGAACAAGATGACAGAATCGTTGTTATGAACCAATTCCGCAGAGGAAATTTCCGTTATTTAATTGCAACGGATGTGGCAGCCAGGGGAATTGACATAGACCATGTTACTCATGTTATCAATTATGATTTACCCAGAGCCAAAGAACATTATGTTCACCGCATTGGTCGTACAGGAAGAAACGGAAGAAAAGGAATTGCAGTAACTTTTTATACAAAAGAAGAAGCGCCTGCTGCACAGGATTTACAATTATATACGTGCTCACGCTGGATTTTTGTTACTTCACCAACAAAAGAATTGGTAGAGCAGTATCGCCCTGCATTTGAAGAGACATTAATGCAGAAACCGGACTTTAAACCTGAAAAAGGAGCTGCTTTCAGTAATTCCATTACCAAAATTCACATCAATGCCGGCAGAAAAACCAAAATGCGTCCTGTAGATGTAGTAGGTACTATTTGCAGCATTAAAGGAGTTACTTCTGACGATATTGGCATTATAGATGTTCAAAGCATTTCTACCTTTGTAGATATTTTAAACAGCAAAGGTGATATTGTTTTAAAAGCGTTGCAGACAAGACCGATAAAAGGCCGTCCAAGACGTGTTTCCCGAGTAAATGATTAAAAAAGAAGCCTGATACCAACTGGTATCAGGCTTCTTTTTATAAATCTTTTTTATCCGATTCTAACATAGGAATATCGTCTGTTTTTGTTTCATTTGCTATTGCAGATGACTTTTGTGCTGCAAGTAAATCTCTGATTTCCGTCAGCAAAACTTCTTCCTTTGTTGGAGCAGGAGGAGCCTCGGGTGCTTCCTCTTTTTTCTTTCTGTGTAGTTTTCCAATTAGTTTAATGACAACAAAAATAGAGAATGCAATAATCAGAAAATCCAATACCGATTGCAAAAATACCCCATATTTTAAAACAATCGGCTCCATGCCTTCTCCCGTTGGTAGGGTAAAGCTTAAATCTTGTAAGCTTACCCGCCCTGTAATCAAAGATAAGGCTGGCATAATAATATCACTTACCAAAGACGATACAATTTTGCCAAATGCGGTACCGATTACAACACCGACAGCCATGTCTACTACATTACCTCGCATGGCAAATTCTTTAAAATCTTTAAAAAATTGTTTCATTCTTTTTTCCTTTCCGACTTTATGATACAAATTTTTCATATATCTTTGGTACAATTGTAACATACGACGGCGAGATTGCAAGAGAAATTTATTTTTATAATAAGGTTATATA
>UQLQ01000013.1 GCA_900541905.1 uncultured Oscillospiraceae bacterium | reverse complement strand
TGCACCCTGTACGGCGGTGAAGCGACCACCGCCGCCCCGGGCGAGCATGGCCCAACACAAATGAAAGCGTTTATGAAAGAGTTGACAGCCTGCTGCTCCACTCCTATTATCGTAAATCCAAATGCAGGTCTGCCCAAAAATGTAAACGGACAAACAGTATATGATGTAAATCCTGAAGAATTTGCGAAAGAAATGCTCGATATTGTAATGGAAGGCGCATGGATTATCGGCGGCTGCTGCGGAACTACCCCTGCACATCTTGCGGAAACCATCAAAGTATGTAAGGGTATTATGCCTGTTCCAATAGAGAAAAAGAACCTTACCGTCATCTCTTCCTATACCCATACCGTTCAGTTTGGTTCCCGTCCAATCATCATAGGAGAACGCATCAATCCAACGGGTAAATCTCGTTTTAAGCAAGCATTGCGTGATCATGATATGGATTACATTTTAAAAGAAGGCATCACCCAGCAGCAAAACGGTGCGCATGTATTAGATGTAAACGTGGGCTTACCTGAAATTGATGAAGTACAATTGATGCAGGATGCAATCAAAGAAATTCAAAGTGTAATTGACCTTCCATTACAAATTGATACCACAGATCCAATTGCAATGGAAAAAGCCATGCGTATTTATAACGGAAAGCCGTTAATTAACTCTGTAAACGGAAAAGAACACTCCATGCATGAAGTGTTCCCTCTTGTAAAAAAATACGGTGGTGTTGTAATCGCCTTAACTTTAGATGAAAACGGCATTCCTCCTACCGCAGAAGGACGTTTGGAAGTTGCGAAAAAAATCATTGCTACAGCTGAAACATACGGTATTCCAAAAACAGATTTGATATTTGACGTACTTGCCATGACCATCAGCGCTGAACAAGAAGCGGCTGCCGTAACATTAAAGGCATTGCAGCTCATTCGCGATGAATTGGGAGCTTATACTTCTTTAGGTGTTTCCAACATTTCTTTTGGATTGCCCCAACGAGAAAATATCAACGCTGCATTTTTTACCATGGCTATGCAAAACGGATTAAGCGCAGCTATTATGAATCCCGGTTCACAAGGTATGATGAAAGCATATTACTCCTACTGTGCACTAAGCGGTGTTGACAAACAATGCATGGAATATATCTCTGTTTATTCCGGACAAACAACAGAAACGGCTGCTCCTGCCGGTACCGGCATGCCTCTGGATCAAGCCGTTATCAAGGGATTGAAAGAAAGCGCGCATGCAGCTGCGCAGGAATTATTAAAAACAACGGAACCGTTGGAAATTATCAACAAACTGTTGGTACCTGCTCTGGATGTTGTGGGAAAAGAATTCGAACAAGGCACACTGTTCCTTCCTCAATTGTTGATGAGTGCCGAAGCTGCCAAAGCTGCTTTTGAAGCAATTAAAGTACATTTTGAAAAAAGCGGTACCGTTCAGGAAAAAGGAGAAAAAATTATTCTGGCAACCGTAAAAGGTGACATTCACGATATTGGAAAAAATATTGTAAAAGTACTTTTGGAAAACTACAGCTATGATGTCATTGATCTGGGAAAAGATGTCGACCCAAGTTTGGTTGTAGATACCGCCATAGAACAAAATGTCCAGCTGGTAGGACTCAGCGCTTTGATGACAACCACTGTTGTAAATATGGAAGAAACCATACGATTATTAAAAGAAAAAGCGCCTTGTGTCAAAGTAATGGTAGGAGGCGCTGTATTAACACAAGAATATGCGGATATGATACATGCAGACTTTTATTCCAAAGATGCAATGGGTTCTGTATATTATGCGCAGAAATTATTCGGAAAAGAATAATTTGCATACAAAAATCCCCTCTCCAAGTATGATAATACATTGGAAAGGGGATTTTCGTTGATCTATTTTAGGGAAAATGTAGTAAGTAAAAGAATGTTTCTTTGAATTATTCTGCCGGAATGAGTCCAACATCCTCAATTACTTGTTTGCCTTCGTCAGATTTTATAAAATCAAACCAAGCTTTTACAAGTTCACTGTCAGTACCTTTTTTATAAATTTGAATGAATGGTCTGGATACTTTGTAAGTACCATTTAGAATGTTTTCATCTGTAGCCTCAACACCGTCAACTTTTACAGCTTTGATAGATGGGGATACTGATGCCAAAGAGATGTAACCAACTGCTGCAGGGTCGCTTGCTACACGGTTTAATACTTCACCTGTTGATGTCAACTCTGCTGCATATTTTGCTTCACCTTCTACACCGAAGATAGCCTCAAAACCATCTCTTGTTCCGGAAGAAGCCTCACGACCCAATACGGTAATTGCTTGATCTTGTCCGCCAACTTCACTCCAGTTGGTAATTTCACCTGTAAAGATTTTTGCAATTTGCTCTTGTGTTAAATCACTTACAGGATTGTCTTTATGTACTGCAATTGCAATACCGTCAGTTGCAATTTGAACTACTTCAAATTGATCCGGATTTTCACTGTCTTTTAATTCGCGGGAAAGGTCGCCAATCAAAGCAGTTCCGGCAAGTACAGCTTTGGAAGCATCGCCGGAACCGGTTCCGCTTTTCTCTACTGTAACGCCCGGATTTTGCTCATGGAACACTTCACCCAAAGCTTGGCAAACGGTTGCCATAGATGTAGAACCATTTAAAGTAAGTTTTCCGCTTAAAGAACTTTCTGCGGTACTGCCGCCTCCGGATGTTCCGGTATCAGTAGATCCACAACCTGCAAATAGTGCTGCTGTAGAAACCATGAGAGCAGAAGCAAGTACTGCTGTAACAATTCTTTTGATTTTTGTTTTTCTCATTTTTCTTTCTCCTCATCTGTTTGTTAAGATGAGTTTAGTTTACAGCCTATTTGTAAATATTACGTTAAAAATAATTTAGAGTTCATTTAAAAACCGAATATCATTTTAATACCAATTTAACAAAGCGTAGCAGCGACAGGGACACCCTATAATCTATTGGTGACTGTCATTCAATATATCCCTGTCACAAATAGCAAATCGCTATTTATTTGTAAATATCACTTTCAATGTTACCGAGAAAGAGAAACATTCTAATAAAGATGGAATACCTTGACATAGAAAAAAGAGAGAAAATCCTCCTCCCTTTTTTCTATCAATATATTTAACTGTTAAAATCGAAACAAATTTAAACCGATCTCATCACTGTAGCATCTGTCCACATCACCATTTACAATAGAGACTACCATCTCACAAGTTGCACTGACGATGGCTTGATTCAGATGTCCTACAAACACTTCGCCTTTCTCATTTCCCGCACTCATATGTAAATGGCAATAAAATTCATGGTTCATCGTATTAATTGTGCCAACTAAAGATACAATTTCAAAATCACCTTGAAATTCATTGGACTGATAAATTTTTTGTTCTGTTTGAAATACGCCTACCGTAAATCTGCCAACTGCACCTAATGCCTGAACACTTGCCAATCGAATATTTTCTGTTAGTGCAATTATTTTTACTTGTTCCAGTATCTCTTCCCCTTTATCAATGCGTGCAATAATCGTATTTTCAAATCTTCTGTATTCCATGGTACATGTTCCCATTCATAATTGTTATTAATAAAGTAATGCTGTTTTTTGCTTTTATTAAAATCATACGTACCCTTTTTATTTACTAAAAGGAGAAAAGAGCGGCAATAATAACGGTAGCTAACATCAATAATGCGCAACCCATTGCAACAATACGAATCATCCATGTTCGTTTGTCAATTTTCTTTTTCTTCTTTTTAACCATAAAATGCTGCCTCTTTTCCGATAAAATATATTTATACTTATGATAATCAATGGTTTTTACAAAATCAAGTTGATTTTGTATTTAAACTGTAAGAATTTAAGGAAAACGGGCCTTTCCATGGCATGGACAGTTGACATAAGTACTACAATACAATAAAATAAAATAGATTATATACATATATAATATAGCATGATAACGATATAGCGATTTATCAATCGCTTAAAGGAGTATACTATGGCAGATAATAATCGCGGACGTCCCCGTGATGATGATAGAGATATTTATTCTTCCAGCAGAGAACAAAGAAATTCCCAGAGAGCACCTCGTTACAGAAACAGCGAGACAAATGGACCACGCAGCAAAACGCAGGGACAACAAAACCGCCCTGAACGAATAAGTAGTTCTGCTCAGCAAAATCAACGTAAAAACAATGGAAGAACAAACAGGTCACCTGCTTCCAACGAAGATATTGACCGCTATAATTATGTCAATCGTGATATATACAGTTCCTCAAAAAAATCAAAAAAAAATGGCGGCGGTGATGATTTACCCCCCAGAAAGAAAAAAAAGAAAGCAAAAAAAATTATCATTGCAATCATATGTGTTGTAGTTGCAATTATCATTGGAGTTGTTGCCTTTGTTGCAATTATGCTTTCACGAATCAATTATAAGCCTGTTGATACTACCAGTTATGTGGAACAACCGTCCGATGCACCGACTTGGGACGTAATTTCCGATAATGCCATTACCAATATCTTATTATTGGGTGTTGACCGAAGCGAAGATGGTACGGCCCAACGTTCAGATACTATGATGCTGATTTCCATCAACAGTAAAACGAAAAATTTGAATATGGTTTCTTTCCTGCGCGATTTATATGTTGAAGTTCCGACGATTGGAAAAAGTAAAATTAACGCAGCTTATACCATAGGCAGTCAAAGTGATGTAGGCGGAGCCGGTTTAACCATGCAAACCATTGAAAATAACTTCCGCATTAATATTGACCATTATGTAGAAATTGATTTTGAAAACTTTATCAACCTAATTGATGCCATGGGTGGCATTGATATTGAAATGACACAGGACGAAGTAGATTATATGAGCAGCTGGTATTACGGAGAATATGGTCAACCTATCAGCCTGCAAGTTGGAATGAACCATTTAGACGGAAAAGGTGCCTTAACATTTGCACGTATCCGTAAGCTGGACAGCGACTTTGGCAGAACAGGACGCCAACGTCAAGTAATGATTGCCATATTTGATAAGTTTAAAACACTCAATCCTGCGCAAATGACTTCTGTATTCTATAATTATGCACAGTATATCACAACAGACTTATCCAGCGGTGACATTCTTTCTCTTGCAACACAAGCCGGAACCATTCTTGGATATGAAGTGCAAACATCACACGTTCCCGAAGAAGGTCTTTACACAGAAATAGATTATAACTTGGTTCCTGATCTACCCGGTACATGCGCAAGTTTAAGAGAGTTCTTATACAGCTCTGAAAGTCCAAGCAGTTCAGCAAAAAATAAAAACTAAAAATTTATAATGGAAGACAGATGAGAATATTATGGAAAAGAAAAAAACATTTTATATTACAACTCCAATTTATTATCCATCAGGAAAAGCCCATATCGGACACAGTTACTGCACGGTAGGCAGTGATGCAATTGCACGTTATAAAAGAATGCAGGGTTATGACGTCATGTTTTTAACCGGCACAGATGAACATGGACAAAAAATTGAATTAAACGCTGCAAAGGAAGGCATTACTCCAAAAGAATATGTAGATAACATTGTACATGGATTTCAGGAGCTTTGGAAATTATTAAATATTTCCAATGATAAATTTATTCGTACCACAGATGAAATTCATGTAAAAGGCGTACAAAAAATCTTTAGAGAACTTTACGACAAAGGTGAAATTTATAAAGGAGCCTATAAAGGCTGGTACTGCACTCCATGTGAATCTTTCTGGACAGAAACTCAGCTAAAAGACGGCAAATGTCCTGACTGTGGTCGAGAAGTAAAATGGGATGAAGAAGAAGCTTATTTCTTCCGTCTGTCCAATTATGGAGATAAACTGTTAAAACTATATGAGGAACATCCTGAGTTTATTCAACCCGAAAGCCGTAAGAATGAGATGATTAATTTTATCAAAAACGGTTTGGATGACCTTTGTGTTTCCCGCACCAGCTTTTCATGGGGCATTCCTGTGGATTTCGACCCCAAACATGTTGTATATGTATGGCTTGATGCTTTAACCAACTATATTACAGCCATGGGTTATGACTCTGATGACGATTCCGATTATCAAAAATATTGGCCGGCAGACGTACATTTTGTGGGAAAAGAAATCGTTCGTTTCCACACCATTATTTGGCCTGCTATGCTTATGGCTCTTAATTTGCCTCTGCCAAAACAAGTATACGGCCACGGTTGGCTGCTGTTCGGCGATGGCACCAAAATGTCAAAATCAAAGGGTAATGTGGTAGATCCGGTCGTTCTGTGTGACCGTTACGGAGTCGATGCAATCCGTTATTTCCTATTAAGAGAAATTCCGTTTGGCGCAGACGGTACTTTTACAAACGAAGCTTTAATCAATCGAATTAACTCTGACCTGGCAAACGACCTTGGAAATCTTCTTTCGCGTACAACAGCTATGGCCCAAAAGTATTTTGGAGGCACCATTCCTGCTGAACGTGAAGAAGATGAACTGGATCAAGAATTAATTCAAATGGCAACAGAGTTACGTGCAAAATGCGATGCACATGTATCCGGCTATCAATTTTCAAATGCGCTGGCTGAAATTTGGAAGTTAATTGCACGTACCAACAAATACATTGATGAAACTATGCCATGGGTACTTGGTAAAGATGAGACCAAACGCGCCAGACTTGCAACAGTGATTTATAACCTTTGCGAAGTATTGCGCATCATTTCTATTTTATTGACGCCATTTATGCCATCCACTACCCCAAAAATTCAGGAACAAATTGGTGCAAAAAATCAGGAACTTTCTTATGATACAGCAGATAAATGGGGTATCTTACCTGCTGACGCTGTTATTACAAAAGGAGAAACCTTGTTCCCACGTATTGATGTAGACGCTGAGATTGAAGAGTTAAACAAATTAATTCCAAATCCTGCTACATTGAAACAAAAGGAAGAAGCAAAAAAAGAGGAAAAACCGAAAGGAATCGCAACATTTGATGAAATCACATTTGAAGATTTTTCAAAAATCGAATTGCGTGTCGGTAAAATTTTAGACTGCGAACCGGTGAAAAAATCTAAAAAATTATTAAAGTTAACGGTAAATGACGGAGAAAAAGAGCGTACGGTTGTTTCCGGCATTTCTCAATGGTATCAACCGGATGATTTAATCGGACACCACATTATATTGGTGGCAAATCTAAAACCTGCAAAATTGTGCGGTGTGGAAAGCCAAGGTATGATTCTGGCAGCCGATTGCGATGAAAACACTGTAAAAGTTATTTTTGTAGACGATATGCCCGCAGGCAGCGGCATTCATTAAGTTATATTTGATACAGACTGCGGAATCTCGATTCTGTAAGTCTGTATTTTATTTGGAGGTGGTACAATGCAAAATATTATTTTTGATTCTCATGCACATTATGATGATGAGGCCTTTGAAGAGGACCGCCATCAAGTGATACAATCTTTGCAGCAAAAAGGAGTTTGCAACGTCATCAATGTTGGTGCAAATCTTGAACGTTCCAAAGATTCCATTGCACTTGCTGCGCAGTATCCTTTTATTTATGCAGCAGCAGGAATCCATCCGGGAGATGTAAAAGATGCTCCTGCCGACGACTATCAGGAACAACTGGAGCAACTAATCAAACAGCCAAAAGTGGTTGCTGTAGGGGAAATCGGACTGGATTATCATTATGAGGACAATGCACCTCGCGATGTACAAATTGCTTTTTTTGAAACCCAGCTTCAGCTTGCAAATCAATATCAACTTCCGGTGATTATCCATGACCGTGAAGCGCATGCAGACACCATGGATTTATTAAAGAAATACAGGCCCAAAGGCGTGGTGCACTGTTTTTCCGGAAGCGTTGAAATGGCAAAAGAAGTAATAAAACTGGGAATGTATATTGGTCTGGGTGGAGCAGTTACCTTTAAAAATGCCAAAACACCCGTTGCCGTTGCGGCTTCTATCCCGTTAGAATCCATGGTTTTGGAAACAGACGCCCCTTATATGACTCCGGTTCCGTTTCGTGGAAAACGCTGTGATTCTTCTATGATTATTTACACCGCTGAAAAAATTGCAAATGCGCGCAGCGAGCAGGGAAATGTAATCACCGCTGAGCAGCTACTGCGAATTACCCGTCAAAATGCATCCAACCTATTCGGCGTGCCTCTGGAGGATTAATATGACTATTACTTATGTATACGGAAAAAATTTGTATGTCAACTTAACCAACCGCTGTCCCAACGCATGTGATTTTTGTTTACGTACCACAGGCGACCATGTGGGAGATTCCGGCAGTTTATGGCTGGAACGTGAACCGACAAAAGAAGAAATTTTAACAGAACTGGAAAAACGGGATTTATCTCATTATGAGCAGTTGGTATACTGTGGCTTTGGAGAACCTACTTATCGATTGGAAGATATCAAATGGATTTCTGTAAAAGTGCGTGAAATGAGTCCTATTCCCATTCGTATTAATACCAACGGATTATCCGATTTAATATTTGGAAGAGACACTGCTCCTGATTTTGAAGGAGTTGTTGATATCATCTCTATTAGCCTAAATGCTTCTACCCCGGAAAAGTATGACGACATATGCCATTCCGAATTTGGCCTGAAAGCGCTACCCGCTATTTTGGAATTTACAAAGCATGTAAAACAATATGTGCCAAAAGTGGTAATGACCGTTGTAGATACCATGCCTCCCGAAGAATTGGAGGCTTGCCGTCAACTGTGTGCGTCAGTAGGTGCTGAGTATCATGTGCGTGTATACAGCGAAAATTGGACCGATGAAAACTAACATAGCAAGTGTTTCATATCCAATAAACACAGCAAATCCTTCTTTCATTCCCGAGCCACTACAAATAATTGAGAACGATAGATTAAATTTATTATAAAACTGCTATATATGGTAAACAAAAAAGCGTAAGGAAAATCCTTACGCTTTTTGTTTACCATGTTTGAGGAAATGAAAACTTACTGAATTACACCGGTTTCTATGTATGGAATGCTCTGTTCACCTCCCTTTTTTCTTATATTGCAAGGTTTACAATATAACATTGGGATTGGCACCACCTCCTTTACTGTCATAATAACGTTTTCATACTTTCACTTATAAATCAATGCTTGGTAAACGCAGTTGAATCGCTACCACTGTGATATCATCGTCGTGGCCGTCTGTTCGATGCACCTGTGCCTTTTCTACAATGGTTTCTGCCAATGTTTGTGGAGAATTTTCGTTCCAGCCTTCAATGCATTCCATAATCCATGCATCTCCTGCCGCCAGTACGCCGTCAGATACCATCACCAACCAGTTATTTTCCTCCAATTTGCTTTTTGCATACGCAAACTTGGCTTCATCTAATATGCCAATCGGAACAGATACTGCATCCAAACGTTCCACGTTTCTGCCTTTTTTAATAAAACTCATAGGGGCCCCTGCTTTCATCACAGAAAGTGAACCGTTAAACAAATCCAAAACTGCAACGTCCAATGTTGCCAAAGACTCTTCACCGGATTTGACCTGCATGGCTGAGTTCACAATTTTTAATGCACAATCAAATCCAAGCCCTGCCTTGACCAAATTGCCCATAATATTTGACGCCATAGCGCCATCTACAGCCGCACGTCCGCCTGTACCCATACCGTCACTGATAATGGCAACAAATCTGCCTTTTCCATCCGTAAAACAGTCATAGCTATCTCCGCAAAGCTGTGCATTATCGCAGGCATGTTGCGCTACACCAAACTGAATGCGGTAAACAGGTTTTTCTGACATTTGAATACGGCAGCGGTCTTTTATAATAGAAATCATTGGCGGTTCAAATCTCCTGCCGCAAACTTTGGATATTTCTTTTGCCAATTTGGTTCTTCCTATTTTCTTTTGATCCAAGGTAGGAGTTTCAATTTCTACAGACATTCGGTTATAGCGGTCAATACGGCAGCTGACATCAATGGGAATAATGGCCGATTCATGCAATACTTGATTGATACGCTGTGTTGCATCATAATCAAACCGTTCATATAATTCTAATTCCTGTGCAAAATCGCGCATCATTTCGCTGGTCGTTTCAAATTGATTCATCACCATGGCTCGTATTTGAGATACACGCTTTTCTGCCGATTCTCGAATCTGCATCTCTTTATGTTTATGGTTGATATTTTGTGCCAATTCATTTACTCTGCCGCAACGGCTGACAAAAAATCCCGGAAAATCTTCTATTCCAATACTGCTCTTTTCCCCTAGCTTACTTGCAGCGCTTTGCAGTGCTTGCACGGTTTCCGGCTGATTTTTTTCCCAGCAATACATACGCAATCCACAGTTTTCGCAGCATTCTTCTACCGCATTGGTATATACTTGGTCAGAATCTTGTGCATTGACCACGGCCAATCGTTTTGAGACCTCATCAACAGACTGCGTTACATCATCCAATGCTTTTGCGGCAAATCCCAATCGCATGGTAACAGCTCGTCTTAACCCATCCGTATGAAGTAAATCCACCGGCTGACGGAACAAAGCAATGAACTTTCCACCTATTTTTGTGGGCCAAATCACATAAATCAATGTTGCAGCCAGTACCTCGTATAATCCGTTAATCATATACATCTGATTTCCTATTTGCAGCGAACCGATTGCATTGGCCAAAATAAAAACCAAAATCAGTGCTACTTTTCCCAGTGGAGCAAACAGCCCCGCCATCAACCCTGCAAATGCATATGCCCCTGATATATAGCTGAGACCCGATGTTGTAAGCCCTAACATGACGCCTGTTGCGGTACCTGCAATGGCGCCGCCTGCAACGCCTCCATATTGGGCAGCAAATAAAATTAAAATAACTGCTGCAATGCTGCCTAATGAAATATCATAAATCGCAATATTATCCAGTGCCAGTATTGCAACTCCTAACGATAACACAACACAAGCCAATTCGCCTGTGTTCAGGGTACCAACTCCGCGTTTGCTTGTAATCAAAGAAGATGTTCGTTGGAAAAAATATGCACCTGCTGCTGAAAGCATGGCCTCTGCACTGTACATGGTAATGCTGTTAACAGTAACCCCATTGATAAATGCCATAGCAATTCCCGTCACCAACATTGGAACAAAACACACTACCGGCGCAAACAGTGGATGGGAACGGATTTTAACCAGTTCATTTAGAATACAGCGAATAATGGCAATTGCAATAATCGCCGCTATGTATCGAATTGGATGCATTGCATTGGACGGCCATATATAACCAACCAAACTGCCGGCAATCACAGCCCACATACTGCGTATTGGCACTGCTGCCACTGCCGCTGCACCAAACGGTGCATACCGTACAAATACCATACCTCTTGAACCTAATAGTCCTGCCAAAAAATACAATGCATAAAGTGCAATACGCTTTGTTCTGGAAGAAGTAAGAATTCCTTTAAAATTAATCTTCCGCTTCTGCGCATGCTCCATGGTTTTTCCTCTCATTGACACAACCTCCGTCATTTCACGTCAAACATGTTTACACTTCCGGCAAGCAAATGGCTGCTTGTCCTTTTATGCTTTTGATTATACAAGGAGTAAGGTGCATTCTATGTCACAATGCGCTGTTCTTTCTTGACGAGAAATGGAACTCTTTTGGTATTTAGAGAAAAAAACGGCCGATTCTCCTGTCTTTTCAACTGCTCTTTCATTGATTGTTAGATAAATTTGTGATAAAATTATAAAATATGATTGAAGTTTGATTCATACTTTAAGATTTGGATATTTTATTCTGAAAGGTGCGTATTATGATGATGGATTATCAATTTTCCGACCGTGTGTTAGCTTTAAAACCCTCTATTATCCGAGAGATATTAAAAAATTCATCTGACCCAAGCGTCATTCCGTTTTCTGCAGGCAATCCTGCACCGGAAGCATTTCCCGCAAAAGAAATTGCTGAAATCTCTCAAACGATTTTGAGCGAAACTCCGATTGCGGCACTGCAATACAGCATTACAGAAGGCTATACACCGTTACGTGAAACCATTTCCTCATATATGAAATCTCATCATCAAATTGGCAGAGAATTCGATGACATCATCGTTACATCCGGTGCACAGCAAGTTATGAATCTGGCCAGCAAAGTGCTGTGTAATGAAGAAGACGTCATTATTTGTGAAGCACCAAGCTTTATCGGCTCTTTAAATACATTCCGTTCCATCAAAACACGTTTGCGCGGTATTTCGATGGAAGAAGACGGCATGAACATGTTGGAGTTGGAGCAAGCTTTAAAAGAAGAACCAAACGCACGTATGATTTATACCATTCCAAACTTTCAAAATCCGTCAGGAATTACAATGAGCTTTGAAAAACGAAAAAAAATGTATCAATTGGCCAAACAATACGGCGTCATCATTTTAGAGGATAATCCGTATGGAGATTTGCGCGTCAGCGGTACTCATGTTCCTGCCATAAAATCCTTTGATGAAGATGGCATCGTCATTTATGCAGGCTCTTTCTCAAAGGTCATTTCTCCAGGTATGCGTGTAGGTTTTACCATTGCTCCAAAGCCGATTGCACAAAAAATGGTAGTATGTAAACAAGCGGATGATGTACACACCAATATTCTTGCACAAATGATTTGCAATACGCTGATGACGGATTACGACTATGACGGTCACCTGGAAAAATTACGTACCATTTATCGCAAACGCACAGAACTCATGATTCATCTCATCGAAGAGCACTTAGTTCCTCACGGTATTACATATCATAAAGCGGAAGGTGGTTTGTTCATCTGGTGTACGCTTCCGGAAAATATCAATATGCTTGATTTCTGCAAAAAGAGTGCTGAGAAAAAAGTATGTGTCGTTCCTGGAAATGCATTCTTAGTGGATGAAAGTGCACCTTGCCAGTCATTCCGTATTAATTTTTCCACACCAACCGAAGAACAAATACAAAAAGGAATTGCGATACTGGGTGAAACAGTAAAACAAATGTCAAACTAAATTACAGCTAATAGATATAAGGAGAATACATACATGTCTGTCACGAACGAAGCAGAGAAAAAAAAGGTAATATTCAGTGCAATACAGCCAAGCGGAACCATTACATTGGGAAATTATTTAGGAGCACTGCGCAACTGGATTGGCTTACAGGACGAATATGATTGTATTTTTGCATTGGCAGATTTACATACCATTACCGTCCGTCAAGACCCTGCAAAATTCCGCCATAATGCATTGGAGGCATATGCCCTGTTGCTGGCTT
This sequence comes from uncultured Oscillospiraceae bacterium, assembly GCA_900541905.1. Classification (GTDB taxonomy): domain Bacteria; phylum Bacillota; class Clostridia; order Oscillospirales; family Acutalibacteraceae; genus UMGS1071. Next base: position 31,264 of record UQLQ01000013.1, on the reverse strand, counting down.
GCGGAATTGATGTGGAAAAAAGCTTATTCTTTATCCAAAGCCATGTTCATACACATGCAGAACTTGCATGGATTTTAAACTGCTATACACAATTTGGTGAGCTCTCCAGAATGACGCAGTTTAAAGATAAATCAGCAAAACATGCAGATAATATCAACGTGGGTTTATTTGCTTATCCAAGTTTAATGGCTGCCGATATTCTGTTATATCAAGCAGATATGGTACCGGTAGGAGCCGACCAAAAGCAGCATTTGGAATTATCCCGTGATATAGCAGAAAGGTTCAACGGCATTTACAGTCCTACCTTTGTAATACCTGAACCTTATATTCCAAAAACGGGCGCACGTATTATGTCACTGCAAGACCCAACCAAAAAAATGTCTAAATCCGACGAGAATGCAAACAGCTGCGTGGCTGTGCTGGATAAACCGGAAGACATTCTGCGTAAATTCAAACGTGCCATTACCGACAGTGACGGCTGTGTAAAATACGCGGAAGGGAAAGACGGCATCAATAATTTAATGGGAATTTATTCTTGTGTGACCGGAAAAACAAATGAGCAAATTGAAGCTGAATTTGCGGGAAAAGGTTACGGCGACTTTAAAACTGCGGTTGCGGAAGCCGTCATTGAACATTTAAAACCAATACAAGAAAAGTTTGCACAATATATAGGAGACAAATCCTATTTGGAAAAATGTTATACAGAAAGTGCCCAAAAAGCATTGGCAGTCTCCAATCGTACGTTACGTAAGGTGATGAAAAAAATTGGATTTATTCCAAAAGCATTTTAAATGAACAGGTAACAGGCAGGTAAGCAAACCATATTATGCTTATCTGCTTTATTTTTGATTGAGAGGGATACATGAAACAGGTTAATTTACTTACAGATTCTCCACGCCGATTGTTTTTTCATTATTTAGGCCCAACAATCGGTTCATCTATGGTCACATCCATTTACATTCTGGCAGATACCATTATGGTCGGCCAAGGCGTTGGCGACGCAGGTCTTGCCGCACTTACCATCTTTATGCCGATTGTAGCTTCCTTTTTTGCCCTTGGCTTATTACTGGGCGTAGGCGGCGGCGTTTTGATGTCCGTTGCAAAAGGAAGCGGTAATGAATCACTGGCTCATAAATATTTTTCAACAGCTATGATATCAGCGGCAGTTGTCAGCGTTTGCTTTGCAGTATTCGGAGCGATTTTCTTTGACCCAATGATGTATGCTTTGGGCGCAGATACAACCAATATTGAACTGGTACGCGGCTATGGACTTTGCTATACCGTTTCGGCGCCATTGTTTATCTTTTCATCCAGTCTGCAATCGTTTATTCGTAACGATAAATCTCCAAGACACGCTATGATTGCAGTTTTGACAGGCTCAGGTCTTAACATTCTCTTAGACTATTTGTTTATTTTTGTATTCAAAATGGGAATGTTCGGAGCCTCTTTTGCTACCTCTATCGGCACCAGCATTACGGTATGTATTTTAATCATACATTTTTTCACTAAGAAAAATACCATGCGTTTTTCCTTTCGCTTTTTCTCTATCAAGGCATTGTGGGAAATTGCCAAATGCGGCTTTTCCAGTTTCTTAATCGAGTGTGCCAACGCAGTATTGGTATTTGTATTTAACCATACCTTACTAAAATATATAGGCAGTGTTGGCGTAACAGTTTATAGCATCATGTCCAATGTTGCGGTTGTTTGCATGTCTCTGTTCAACGGTGTTACATTAGCAGCTCAACCAATTATTGCAACAAATCATGGTGCGGACAACCATAAACGGGTGCTACAGGTTCGGCACATTGGCACTATTACTTCCAGTGTGATTGCTGTTATTATTTTTTGTGTCGGATTCTTCTTCCCTGACCTACTGATTTACAGCTATGTAAAAGGCCCTACTCCTGAAATACTAGAGCTGGCACGGTATGCCCTGCGCATTTACTTCTTTGCCTATCTATTTATGAACTTTAACATCTTTTTCAGCGGATACTTTCAATCCACATTGCGGCCTGTGGCTGCAATCACCATCCAAATACTCCGTAGTTTGCTGCTAAGTTCCGTATTGGTCTCTGTTCTTCCAATGATATTCGGAGCAGATGCCATCTGGTATGCAGTCCCTATCACAGAGTGTGTCACCTTTTTTGTAGCGATGGCCTTCTTATTTTTCGGCAGATTCCAAAAAACAAAAGAAGTGAAATAAAAAAGCGCAAATACCTTTCTGGTATTTGCGCTTTTTATATTATGGAATATGAATGAGATACGAACTATAGCATTCTTCATCTTCCCAATACAGACTCTTTCCAAGATGAATGCTATTTTAAGTCTATCAACACAAGTAATAAGATACAAGTGATCTTATAAATAAACTCTTCCCGTCTATTTCTATCAAACCATGACATATCACAAAATTCAGTAAAAAATATGCATGAAACCCATATATAGATTTCATGCATATGAACAAACTACATACTACACTTTAAAAAGGTTCGGGACAAATATAATTGAGCTGTCCCACTTGTTCCCCATGACGCAGATAAATTCTGGGGACACGCTTTCCAACCAAACAAACCATTTCATAATGAATGGTACTATTGAAAGAAGCCAATTCATCTACTGTAATGGTATTCTCTCCGTCTTTTCCAAAAATAGTAACTGTCATTCCTACTTCAGCTTCCGGAATATCTGTCACATCTAACATCAATTGGTCCATACATACGCGGCCTACCACTCTGGCACGTTTTCCGCACACCAACATATCAGCATGGTCGTGCAGCAGTCTGGGGTAGCCATCTGCATATCCAATCGGCACAGTTGCCAATCGGGTTTTACGCTGTGTAACAAAGCAGCGTCCATAGCTTACACTTGTATTTTCTTCTACCGTTTTAATCATAGAAATGACTGTTTTCAATTCCATTGCAGGTATCAAATTCAATGGTCGTCTCATACAATTGGAAGGCAATAAACCATACAGGATAATACCGGGGCGAACCATATCCAGCTGCATATCAGGATAGTCTAAAATCGCGCCGCTGTTGGAACAATGGCGCAGCTTAAAATCAATACCTCGGCGTTTTAACATACCAATTGCACCCATAAAATCTTCAAATTGATTTTCTGTAAAAAAGTCTCCCGGTTCCCCTTCATCTGAAACAGAAAAATGAGTAAAAATACCTTCCGGATACAACCCTTTCATATGGCATACATCTTCTATCTCATTAATCACAGCCGCATCTCGTTCAGGAACCTGATATAAAAAACCAATACGGCTCATACCCGTATCTACCTTAATATGTATTTTCACCTGTACACCAGCTGCAACTGCATGCTCTGCCAACTCTTTTCCATATTCATAAGAAAATACGGTTTGTGAAATATTCATTTCATGAAGTCTGGCAGCTTCCTGAGGCGGTGTATAACCCAATATCAACATATTTCCTTCAATGCCGCTTCTGCGAAGCTGTATTGCTTCCTCTAAATTGGAAACCGCAAACCATTCCGCGCCTATACTCTCCAGTTCTTTTGCCACAAAAGAAGCGCCGTGTCCATATCCGTCAGCCTTTACCACACAGCAAATTTTTGTGTCAGGGTTTAAGGATTGTTTGATTTCCGTATAGTTATGGCGAATTGCATCTAAATTGATTTCCGCCCAAGTTCGTTTAAAAAAGTTATCCATGTTGCCACTCCGGTATTACGTAAAAAATCGTGATTCGTCTCTAATTGTCCGATTCTTCTATTATATGTCTGCAAAGGAAAATAGTCAACCGCACAAAAATCTTTCGTCAAAATTCATGTAACTTTTCAAATACAAACGCATATACTGGATAAATGACGTTTTCATGCGGAAAACAACCAGAATGGAAAGAAAGGTGATTTTGAAATGGAAGGCAACATGCATATTCGTTGTCCCAAAGACGTAGATATGAATCTATTCACAAGACTGTTTAGCAGTTTGGTTACAGGCGATGACCTGGACGATTTGATTTTTAACGGTGAAGAATGGCATAAAAGTGAACGATAACTTTAGTACATTTGGTATGCAACATGATTCACCCACAACTGTGGGTATTTTCATTTTACGTAGAAAAGTATTGCACAATCAAAAAGCTGCCTATAAAATAGGCAGCTTTTTTCATGAGCAAAATTATTTAAAATAATTAACACCGGACTCAAATAATTTTTGATCTTTTTCACCCGGAACATTTTTATATAAATGATTGCCCAAACGTTCGGAATGTGCCATTTTTCCAAGTACACGACCATCAGGACTTGTAATGCCTTCCACGGCGCAAACAGAGCCGTTTGGATTCCATTTGACATCACCGCTTGGTTTTCCGCATGGAGTAGTATATTGGAATGCCACTTGTCCGTTTTCAATCAGCTGCTGCATAACAGCATCGCTTGCAACAAAACGTCCTTCACCATGAGAAACAGGAACTGTAAAGACATCTCCTGCGTTTACACCGGACAACCACGGAGATTTTACAGAGGTTACCCTTGTATATACCATACGAGAAATATGACGTCCAATGGTATTAAACGTTAAAGTTGGGGCCTGTGGACTCGGCTCTGTAATTTTACCGTATGGAACCAGACCTAACTTAATCAACGCTTGGAATCCATTACAGATACCCAACATCAAACCGTCGCGATGTTCCAAAAGGTTGCTGACAGCGTCCTTAATTTTTGGATTGCGGAAAGTAGTAGCAATAAACTTGCCAGAGCCGTCCGGTTCGTCGCCGCCTGAAAAACCGCCTGGCAGCATAACAATTTGTGCCTCGTTGATACTGCGCACCATTTCTTCAATGGTCTCTTCAATATCATTCGGTGTCAAATTCTTTACAACCAAAATATCTGTAATTGCTCCTGCACGCTCAAAAGCACGGGCAGTATCTACTTCACAGTTAGTGCCGGGGAATGCAGGAATAAACACTCTTGGTTTTGCACTTTTGATTGCAGGTGCTTTTTGATTGCGCTGTGTATACAAACCAATTTCATGGGTCAATTCTTTTTTCTCAGCCTGAGTTGGAAAAATTTTCTCCAGTGTTCCTGTCCATGCAGACAGTAGCCCTTCCAAAGGCATTGCTGTGTGAGCAATTTCAATTTCAGAACGGTCTGTTGTCTCTCCCAAAATAATGGCTTCTAAATTACCGTCTATGGAGGTAACATCGTTTAATTCTAAAATCAGCGCGCCGCTTGCAGGTGCAAACAACAACTTCTCATCTCTGATGTGATCGGCAAATACAAAACCGATTTCGTTACCAAAACACATTTTTGCAATTGCTGCTGCCACGCCGCCTTCTTTTACAACGCTTGCTGCGCGTACTCGTCCGTTTTCCATCATTTGGAATACAGCTTCATAATATGCTTTCAATTTAGGCCAGTTTGGAAGCAAAGTATCTGCTTCTTCGGGTAATGGAAGCAATACTACGGTAGAGCCTGCTTTTTGGAACGCAGCGGAAATGGTTTTGCTTGCTTTTGTCATCGTAACTGCAAAACTAACTAAAGTCGGAGGCACATCCATGCTTTCAAAGGAACCAGACATACTGTCTTTGCCTCCGATCGCAGGTATCTCCAATCCCAATTGGGCTGTTAATGCACCTAATAATGCTGCAGTCGGCTTACCCCAACGTTTCGGTTCCTTTTGGAGACGTTCAAAATACTCTTGGAAGGTTAAACGGGCTTTCAAAGGATTAGCGCCCACTGCTGCCAGTTTAGATAAGCTTTCTACCACAGCATAAGCCGCACCATGGAATGGACTGAACTTTGCAATTCCCGGAATATAACCGTAGCTCATTGCTGTTGCATCATCTGTTTCACCTGACTCCAACGGAATTTTAGCAACCATAGCTTCTTCAGGTGTTAACTGATATTTACCTGCAAACGGCATATGAACAGTGCCGGCACCGATACTTGCATCAAAACGTTCTACCAAGCCTTTTTGAGAAGCAACTTCCAAACGTGCCAAGTTTTCTTTGAACGCATCAGCAACAGACTTTCCTTCCAAACATTCAGGAATCAAGGCTCTGTAATATTCTTTTGGATTCGGTGCGGTAATTACAGCCTGTGCTGTTTGCGTTACGCCATTGGTATTGAGAAATTTACGACTTAAATCTACAATGGTATTGCCGCGCCAGAACATCTTGAGTCTTGGTTCCGCTGTAACGGTTGCAACTACCTGAGCATTTAGATTTTCTTCTTTTGCAGCTTGCATAAATGCGTCCACATCTTTTGGATCAAGTACGACTGCCATACGTTCCTGTGATTCGGAGATAGCCAATTCCGTGCCGTCCAAACCTTCATATTTCTTCGGAACACTATCCAAATTGATGCACAAACCATCTGCCAATTCACCAATTGCAACGCAAACACCGCCTGCTCCAAAGTCATTGCATCGTTTGATTAACTTTGAAACAGCACCGTTACGGAACAAACGCTGAATTTTACGCTCTGTTGGAGGATTACCCTTCTGCACTTCGGCGCCACAAACTTCAATGGAATCGGTTGTATGAGCTTTGGAAGAACCGGTTGCACCGCCACAGCCGTCACGACCGGTTGCTCCACCCAATAATACAATCACATCTCCGTCTTCCGGAGTGCCACGCATTACATTTTCTTTTGGAGAAGCGCCGATGACTGCGCCGATTTCCATACGTTTTGCCATATAGCCCTCATCATACAATTCGGTAACTTGTCCGGTTGCCAAACCAATTTGGTTACCGTAAGAGCTGTAACCTGCCGCTGCCGTTGTTGTAATCATACGACTTGGCAGCTTTCCGATTAAAGTATCTTCAAACGGCGTTCTTGGATCACCGGAACCTGTCACACGCATTGCCTGATAAACATAAGCTCTGCCTGAAAGAGGATCACGAATTGCGCCGCCAAGACAGGTTGCCGCACCACCAAACGGTTCAATTTCTGTTGGATGATTGTGGGTTTCATTTTTAAATTGGACCAGCCATTGTTCTGTTTTTCCGTCAATTTCAACAGGTACTTCAATGGAACATGCATTGATTTCCTCACTGACATCAAGGTCGTCCAATTTACCTTGTTTGCGCATCAATTTTGCGCCTATAACCGCCATATCCATCAAGGAAACAGGACGGTCTGTTTCGCCGTATACAATATTACGGGTATCATAATATGCTTTTAAAGCTTGCTCAATGGCATGACTGATTTGACCTTTTTGAATTTCAATGGATTCTAAAGAAGTAAAAAAGGTAGTATGGCGACAGTGGTCGGACCAATAAGTATCAATTACCCTTAATTCTGTTACATACGGATCTCTTTTTTCTTCATCTCTGAAATAATCACGACAGAATTTTAAGTCCGCCATTGTCATGGCAAATCCCATACCGTGGTAATACTTCTCCAGCGTAGCGTCATCCCAAGAAATCATCCCTTTTACCTGCTCAACATCCTCAGGTACTTCCACTTCCATATCCAAAGAAACAGGTTTCTCCAAAGAAGCCAGACGAGATTCTACCGGATTAATCAAATAATTTTTGATTTTATCCATATCTGCTTCCGATACAGACCCTTTGATTGCAATGACACGTGCGGTAGCCACCTTTGGACGCTCTCCGTGGGTCAGTAATTGTACGCATTGCGCTGCAGAATCTGCACGCTGGTCATACTGACCGGGTAAATATTCCATTGCAAACACATGGTAGTCATCAGAAAATTGCAAATCCTCACCATATAAATGGTCTACATTCGGTTCAGAAAAAATCATGCGGTTCGCATCTTCTTGCTCTTCTTGAGACAAGCCTTCTACATCATAACGATGTAATAGGCGTAACTCCTCTATTCCTTTAACACCCAGATTTTCTGTTAAATCTGTTTGAATATGTTTTGCCTCCACATCGAATCCCGGTTTTTTTTCAACAAATATTCTGGTAACTGACATAGTTCCTCCCATTCTGTCTTGCGTTTGATGATCAGCAAGTCATGTTCTTTTTAGGTCCATATTCTTTCCGTTATTTTACGTATCAACGAATACAATCCGTTGATTTTGCTTTATCATATTTTCCTCATGTGATAGCATTATAACATGAAAGAAATTGCCTTGCAATTTCTAGCTGATAAAGGTTAAAATGTTCTTGCCAACAATCAAAATCTCGAACATTGAAAGATATTTCTTACAATATTTGTTTTGCTTTTTGTCTCAAGGTTGTTATAGCATAGAAAAAATTGCAAAGCAATTTTTAACTATAAAATGCTAAAACGTTCTTGTCAACAGCCAAAACTTTAGTTTTGCTACTGTTGCAAGGTTATTATAACATAAAAAAATTCTTTCACAATTTTTAGCTGACAAATATTAAAATATGCTAACAGTAATGAAAACGATAGCGTTTGGTCGTTGATACGTTGTCATAAATATAAAAGTGATAGTATCATTTTCAGTAGTTATCATGAAAATGTGATTGCAAAAATAAATTCGTCATTTATAACTATATTTTAATATATCACATAAAAAAAGAAGGTTTTACCCCTCCACTGAAACAGCTTGTGCAGAATGTTCAGCAATCATGGCTTTTATTTCGTTCATACGTTTCATAGCGTCTGTATAACCCATATCGTAAATTGCCATTAAGGTATCTGAATCCTTTTCATAACGACTGATTTCAATCGGTTCGCTTGGCAAAAGCACAATCGCTTTTTTCTTTTTCTCAAGCTTTTGACAAAACAATCTTTGTTCGTTATAAATATCCGCACGTTTATTTAGCGCTTTTAGCAAAGCAGGATATTTATGATATTTGGCTTTCATTAATGCCTGAGGAAATTCCGGTTTTGCGCTTTTTTTATATTTGGCATCGCGAGTCAATACAACCACGTTAAATTCATTGCCGTCACAAATAGAGCGTTCCACAGGAATTGGCATAGAAATTCCACCGTCAAGTAATTTATAATTACCTACTTTTATAATGTTAGATAAAAACGGTAAAGAACTGGAGGCTCTAATGACATCCATTCGTTCGTCCATATCATCTTTTGTAAAAAACACAGGCAACCCTGTTTGTATATCGGTTGCACCGGCATAAAATTTGATGGGAGATTTTTTAAATGCTTCATAATCAAACGGTAAAATGGTATGAAATAAATCTCCAAAAATATAGTCAAAGTCAAACATACAGCCGTGCTTAATAAAATTTTTGACGCTGACATATTTATCGCCTTGTACATACTGATAAAAAATATCGTGATTGCGGTAAGATTGACCGGAAATATAACTCAGTGCGTTGCAGGCTCCTGCAGAGATACCGTAGATACTTGGAAAATGAACGTCATTATCCTCAAATGCCGAAAGTACACCGGCAGTATAAGAGCCGCGCATTCCGCCGCCCTCCAGCACAAGTCCAACCGACATAGTTCCTGCCTCCTTACATAAAAATAAGTATCTTCATTATAATGGAATCCTTATTTTTTTACAAGACTTGACAAGAAGTGGCAGAAACAAAAATTAATGTAAGAATGTACTTGATTTTACGGTTTATTTTAGGTATAATGATTCAGTACTATTATGGATGTTTAGCTCAGCTGGTAGAGCATTTGCTTGACGTGCAAAGGGTCAGCGGTTCAAGTCCGTTAACGTCCACCACAATGACAGGGTAACAAACAGTACTTTGGTTATCCTAACATGAGTTATTGAATTGCTGTCAATGATTCATGTTAGGATAAAAATATGCTGGGTTAAATTTGTGTTTGACATAACACAATAGTTATTCTTTTCATCCATTAAGAAACGCATTATAGGTTATACAACTATTCACATTCAGCAATATTTTGGAATACTTGTCTTGGCTTATAATTTGTTAAGTGTGAATACATAATATAAAAAATCAGCATCTCTCAATTATGAAAGTGTGAATTTGAAACTATGTATTCCAAAATGCAATAAATTCCCACAAAAAGTATTCATGAGGTATGTTGAACGCACATTCAACATACCTCATGAATACTTTTTTATTTTGAAAGTGACAATCTAATACAAACGGGCACCTATTCTTAATGTTGTGACAGACATGTTGTTATGTTACCCCGTAACATACATAAAACAAAAGGCAATACAGGCCGATAAAACGTTACAACATTTATGAATTAGAATTGCTTTGCAATTTTTTTAATGTTATAATAATATGTAAAGAAAGTTCATCTAGATTGTCACATGTAGTTTTGAATAATGTGTTTATTGACAACTATAATTAGCAATGCTAATATTTGTTATTAGATAGCAATAATTTAGATGGAAGGTTCAGGAGGAAAATTTCGATGATATTTGATTCTTTGGCAGATGTACTTGCCGAAAAGTATGGCTTTGAGCGCTCAGAAATTACAATGGAAAGCGGTCTTCGTGAACTGGGGCTGGATTCGCTGGATGTAATTGATATATTGGTAGAATTGGAAGAGCAAATAGGAAAAGAAATAGAATTGGAACAAAAAGTAGAAACTGTTGGCGAGCTCGTCCAATATATTGAGAAAAAATGTCAGGAAGATGAATAAGCATGGCATTTTTTGTTCTAAATACCAAACTATTTGAAAGTAAAGGAGTGTGATCGTATGAAACGTGTTGTTGTAACAGGTCTTGGAGCGATTACCCCTCTGGGAAATAACGTATCCGAATTTTGGGACAATCTTGTAAAAGGTACTTGCGGCATCAAAGAGATCACAAAATTTGATACAACAAATTATAAAGTAAAACTTGCAGCTGAAGTGCATCAGTTTGACCCATTGCAATACATGGATAAAATGGAATTGCGTCACACAGACCTTTATGCACAATATGCTATGGCGGCAGCCTGCCAGGCTATGGAAGACAGCGGTATTCAAAATACCATAGCACCTGAACGCATTGGCGTATATATGGGCTCGGGTATTGGCGGTATGAGCACCTTCATGTCAGAACACACAGCTCTTTTGGAAAAGGGACCGCGTAAGGTTTCACCGTATTTTATTCCTATGATGATTGCCAATATCGCATCCGGAATGATTGCAATTCGTTTTAACTGTAAAAATTCTGCTATGCCTGCCGTGACTGCATGTGCATCTGGCACCAACGCCATTGGAGAAGCATTGAGAATGATTCGCCACGGATATGCCGATGCCATGATTGCAGGCGGTGCAGAAGCTACCATAAATGAAATTACAGCAGCAGGCTTTACCAATATGCGCGCTTTGTCTGTAGTAGATGATCCAAAAACCGCATGTTTGCCATTTGATGAACGCCGTAGTGGATTCATCATGGGCGAAGGTGCGGGCGCGCTTGTTTTAGAAGAACTGGAACATGCCGTAAACCGTGGCGCACATATCTATGCTGAGTTGTGCGGATACGGTTCTACTTGTGACGCCTACCATATTACAGCACCTCAACCGGAAGCGGAAGGTGGTGCACGTGCCATTGCAGACGCTTGGAATGAATTGAATTTGGATACAGACCATGTTTATATTAATGCTCACGGTACAGGTACACCTCTGAATGATAAAGCAGAAACGGTTGCCATTAAAAAAGCGTTGGGAGAAGAACGCGCACGTAAAGTTCTGATTAGTTCTACAAAATCTATGACAGGTCACATGTTTGGAGCCGCAGGCGCTGCAGAGGCAATTGCCTCTGTTCTCGCACTGCAGCATCAAATCGTTCCACCAACCATAGGTTTAACACAGCCCGATCCGGAATGTGATTTAGATTATGTTCCACTAGAGGCACGCAAAGCAAACATTCAGGCTGCTTTGTCAACATCTTTAGGCTTTGGAGGACATAATGCTTGTATCGCATTCCGTAAGATCGGCGGTGACAATCAATGAGTAATAAAATTGTAATAACCGGCATGGGTGCAGTGACCCCTATCGGAATTGGTGTGGACAACTATTGGAACAGCTTAATTTCAGGGGTTTGCGGTATTGAAGATATCTCATGTATTGACACTTCCGCATTACCTATCAAACAGGCTGCAGAAGTACATAACTTTAATCCAAAGGATTATCTTCCAGGAAAACTGGCGCACGATTTAGATACCTTCATGCAATATGCATATGTTGCGGCACAAGAGGCAATCAAACAAAGCGGTATTGAATCTTTTCATCCTTACAGAACAGGCATTGTTATGGGAACTGCTTTGGAAGGACTTACACTTGCAGTTTCTACACAAGAAGAACTATCTACAAAAGGAAAGCATGTCAGTCCCAAATTTTTGACTAAATATATGGGTAATATTGCAGCGTCACAACTATCTATCCAATATGGAATAAAAGGTCCCAGTTTAACTGTTACAACTGCATGTTCTTCAGGTGGCGATGCTATCACTGTTGCTTCTATGTTATTAAAAGCAGGTATGGCTGATACAATTGTGGTTATAGCAGGAGAATCCGCCATTAATCCTGTTTTAATTCAAAGTCTTGCAATGAGCGGAGCGCTTTCTCGTACAGGCATGAGCAGACCGTTTGACCAAAAACGCGATGGTTTTATTATAGGTGAAGGCGGCGGAGCACTCATTTTGGAAACAGAAGAACATGCCGTAAAACGTGGTGCAACCATTTATGCCGAACTGCTGGGCTGTGCTAACAATACTGATGCATTTAACCCTGTAGCGCCTGACCCTGACGGTATCGGTGCAGCAGAATGTATGCGTCTTGCATTACAGCAAGCCAATTTAAAACCTGAAGATATCGGTTACATTAATGCACACGGAACCGCTACAGTCAAAGGCGATATTGCCGAATGTTTTGCAATCCGCACTGTATTCGACTCTTACGATGTACCTGTTAGTTCCACAAAAGGTGCGACAGGTCATTTAATGGGTGCCGGCGGTATTACGGAATGTATTGCTTGCATTAAAGCTTTGGAAACAGGAATTCTGCCGCCTACCATAAACTGCGATGAAATTGACCCTGAATGTAACGTTCAAATTATTGCTGAGAAACCAATACAAAAAAATATAACAACCGCTATGTCTAATGCTCTTGGATTTGGCGGTCAAAATTCCAGCATAATTGTTGGAAAATATCAGAGGTGAATTATGGGATACACATATGATGCAGAAAACTTTAAAGAAATCTTTGAGAAAAATTTTACTTGGCTAAACGGATTTATGCGAAATGTCCGTCGTTTTCCGGATAAAACCGCAATGATTGATCCATTGGCCGAACAAAGCTGGACTTATACTCAATTAAACGAAACCTGCAATCGTTTGGCAAATGCATTACAAAATGATGGCATCGGAAAAAATGATGTTGTTTTGTTTCAATTGTTAAACTCTCCTCAATTTGCATTTTGTTACATTGCGCCACAAAAATTGGGAGCCATTGACTCTCCTGCTAACTTTAATCTTGCCCCGGGCGAAACAGCACGTTTGATTGACCATAACCGTCCAAAGGCTTATATCTACGACTGCGAAATTAAAGAAACTGTACACAAAGCATTGGAATTATGTGAATATAAACCTCCTATTATTTTGGCTGTAGATTATCGTGGTGAGCGTCCTGCATTGCCTGAAGGCCATATTTTCTTTGATGACTATATCAAAGATTCCAGTACAGCTGACCCGATTATGAAAGAAGAGCCAAATCTATACGATGAAGTAACCCGTTTATATACTTCAGGTACAACCGGATTGCCCAAAAGTGTACCTCTCAACAATGTAAATGAAGTTTTATCCGCTCACGATGTTATCATGCATTTTCCATTATGCCCACTGGACATTACCATGAATATGTCACCATGGTTCCATCGCGGAGGATTACATTCCGGCGGTTTGACACCAACTTTCTATGTGGGCGGTACGTGTGTTATTTTAAGAGTGTTTAGTACCAAATTATGCATGGAATACACAGAAAAGTACGGTGTTACTTTCTTAATCGGTTCCCCTTCTGCTTTGAATAGTTTGGTAACCCGTCAAGAAAAACATCCTGCGGATTTGTCCCATCTAAAAGGAATTGTTACTATGGGAAGTCCTTTGGAAAAAGAAGCTTGTATTCGTTACCAAAAAGAATTAACACCGAATATTTTTAACGGCTACGGTACTACAGAGACATTTTGGAACTGTTTCCTAAGACCATATGACTTGCCTGAAATGGCCGGCTCTGCAGGACGTTCTTGCACTGATGATGAAGTTAGAATTGTTCGTGTATACGATGATAAACGTGCTGAACCGGATGATTTGGTTCCAATGGACGGAAAAACACCGGGTGAAATTATTATTTTCCCATGTTATAAATCTACACTGACCTATCCCGGTAATGAGGAACTTACAAAAGATAAATTCTACAAAGGTTGGATTTATACTCATGACCTAGGTACATGGGATAAGAATCAATTTATTACTGTTTCCGGTAGAAAAGACGACATGATTATCAGCAGCGGTGAAAATATCTATCCAGCACAAGTGGAAGAAGCAATCAACTGTCATCCAAGCGTTGCAGACTGTATTGTAACAGCCGTACCTGATAAAGCACGTGGTGAAGCGGTCGTCGCTTATGTGATTCCAAAAGATGATTCTCTTACAATAAAAGATTTGAACAAATACTGTGCAAATCATCCTGACCTTTCTGCATACAAGTGTCCTAGATTCTACTGCTTTGTAGATAAAATTCCATATAATGCAACAGGTAAAAAACTACATTATGTAGTAAAAGCGCAAGCACCTGAAGATCTAGAAAATGGTATTTTGCAAAAACCATAATACAAAAAAGCTCAGTATAATGACTGAGCTTTTTTATATTCCATTTTCTTATTATTGATAAAATGATAAAAAAGGTAGACTTTTCTTATCACCTCCTAAACTCCTAATTAATGGAAATTATTTGTTGAATTTATGCTATTTTTTATTTTATCATATGGTATGATAAAAAGTCTGAATTTTGAGACAAACTTATTTGAAGTATAAAAAGGGAGGAAGGAAACATGAAAAAAGTGACAAAAAAACTGTTGGTAATTATGATGAGTTTATCTATTGTTTTATCTCTATCTACTTCTGTTTTGGCATTTGAAATAGAAGAACCAGACATTACTAATTTTACACAGCTAAGGAACAATATTACGTCAAATGATTCTATATCTGAAAATTCAAACAATCAGGAAGAAACTGTCGAGCATAATATTATTTTACAAAACAGTTCTAAAATTTCAACAGCATCTAACTCGGTAACTATTACAACGTTTGATGACCTGAAAAATCAAATAACAGCAGCTGCGGACGGAGTGCCTGTAGAACTGAATATAAATCAGACCATTATAATTACTGAGTCTGTAAAAGTTCCCAAAAATGCTAATATTACTTTAACAGGAAAAGGTACACTGGAATTTACCGAAGAAACCCAACGCAAGTCTTTGATTGCTTTTGTCGTCGAGGAAGATGCGACTATGACAATTGATGGGATTACAATAGATGCAAAAAATTTAAAAATTTCTGAATCAGGGTATAACGTAGGCGCTATTGAAAATCACGGCACATTACTACTAAACAGCGGAATCATTACCGGCTTTGATATCATTGCCGGTATGAACAGCGGAATTATTACCGTAGACGGACAAAATGCTTATTTTGAGATGAATGGTGGCTCTATTGAAGGAAATACTTTCAAAGAGGCCACTCAGACACAATATACAGGAGTAGTCCATGTAACACAAGGGGCAACCTTCGTCATGAACGGCGGCTATATTCAAAATAATGATTTTTCTGATACCATGAATTCCGGTATTGTTTATGTTAGACCATACTATGGTAATTCTTCTTTTGTGATGAACAATGGCACAATTACAAATAATAAAATATGTGATGGCAGCATTTATATAGGAAGTGTACAACCTGATTATCAGCATGTAGCTACATTTGAAATGAATGGTGGTACCATCTCCCATAATACTGCAAGCTATGGTGCCGGCGGTGTCTTTGTTTTTATGAATGCAGAAGCCGTCATGAATGATGGACTAATTTTAGGAAATACAGGAGTAAACGGCGGCGGTGTCGGAGTTGTAGATGGATTTGTTCCATCAGGTGCCATGGACGCAGGCTTTGACATTGACGAATGGGGTACTATTTATCACGTTCCAGGTGCCTTTACTATGAATGGCGGCACCATAACCCAAAATACAGCTTTAGAGTCAGGTGTTCAAGGTGGTGTTGGAGGTGGAATTTATATTGCCTCAAACAAAGTAACCTTAAATAATGGAGAAATTACTGACAATCACGCAGAACTTCAAGGTGGCGGTGTATATGTGGCATGCGTCCCCTATGTACTGCACATGTATAACGCAGTAATTACCGAAAACACAGCCTCTGTATTAGGCGGAGGAATCTGGTCATGCCCCACAGGAGACGTTACCATTCATGTAAACAACGGCGGAGCTGTATTTGATAATACCGCTTTTCAAAATGCAGCCGGTGACGATTTTGTATCTGTTCCAAGAAGCGAAAACTACATTACAGCTCTGTCTGAAAGAATGTTGGGTGGCGGTAAAGCTGATTATTACACAGACGGGCAAGTTTTAGAGAACTCCGGTGTCTTAGGACAACCTGATCCATCTGTTCCTCGCTTTGACTCGACAAATCCGGGGTCCCCTATTACTGACATCACAAACAGCACAGATTCTTATGCATTAAAAGTAATCACAAATGATGATGCAAAACAATTGGCAAACGAAAAAGCTTCCTTGTTCATTACAGGAAATCAGTCCGAACGTGGAGGTGGTATTGGCACCAACGGCAGCGTAGTCATAGGAACAGAAGACAATTGGAAATTACATGTTACAAAAGAATGGAACCAAGTGCCTGAATCCAACTATCAAGACAAAGAAATTTCTGTTCGTTTAAAAATAGGAGATTACGAACTGGATGCGATTACACTGAATCAAGAAAACAACTGGACCGGCAGTTTTACCCACTTGCCCAATCCGGATACCCTCCAGGGAAAAGAAATCACTGTGATAGAAGAAGACTCTGAATATAATGTTTCTTACAGCGAAATTGTACGTGATGATGATACAAAAACACTGTATCTCACAGTAACCAATACACTAAAAACAGGTAACTTAACTGTCTCCAAAACTGTTTTTGGAGAACATGCTGATTTAGAGCAGAATTTTGCATTTACTGTAACGCTTTCCGATACCTCTGTCAATGGGATATACGGGGATATAGAGTTTATAAACGGAACAGCAACATTTACATTGAAACACGGAGAAAGCAAAACTGCCTATGGATTATCTGCAGGCATTCAATATCAAGTTACAGAACAGAAGACCCAAGGATATACTTTGAATGCTGTTGGTGACACCGGAACAGTACCTGCTGATGGCACTGCTATTGCTGAATTTACCAATACAAAAGTAAATGATACAATACCAACAGATACTCCTGATTCACCTGAAGAGGGACAAATGGATTCCCCTAAAACAGGCGATTCCTCCATCGTTTTGTTCTTTCTTCTTCCTCTTGCAATTTTATCAGTGGCTATAATTGCTATTTTATTTATGAATAAACATACACATAGAAACTAAAAGCTTAATAATATTTTTACAGCTACGTACTTTTTCTAAACGTACCAATATCAAAAAAATAGAGCAAATAGTTTTTATAATCTGTTAACTTTTATGTTCAATTTTACGTTTGTATTTACCATTTCAAACTTACACTAAAAAAACATCCTCTGATATTTTATCAGAGGATGTTTTTTATGTAAGATGAATTTATATTAAGATGATTTCTTTTTCAAAACCACAATCATAACTCCAACTAAAATGAAAGAGGCGCATACCAAACAAATTACAATTGGTACCAATACTTGAGTAGTTGTATCCCCTGTTGGTACATTGTTCATGTTTTGATTTTGTTCCATTGGGTGACTATCATTTGGTGTCTCCGGAATTGCCGGTGGTACATATTTTCCTGTCGTAATTGTTTCTGTTGCTTCTTTATTTACGTGAGTATTACTTGCAGTTACCGTATTCGTTACAGCTTTATCCGAATCGCTTTCCAGTACAGTATAAAGGAAATTGAGAGTGACTGTCTCTCCGGGCTGTAATGTTTGAATTACAGCTGCAGCCCCTGATTCGGAGGAAATCTGTTTGATATTGTTATTCAAAGAAGTTGCATCAAGTGTTACATTTGGCATTACATCTGCTACTGCTAAATCTGTTAACGGTTCAGCACCTAGATTAGAAACTTCAACCGTAAAGTTTACTTGATCTCCAACATTGTAATGCTTGTCAGCTCTGTCAGCTGTTTTGGAAATGCTTACTTGATATGCCCTGAATACTTCTACATCAACTGTATTACTGGTAATTTGATCTACTTTTCTATTTGCTCTGGTAACTATGTCAACACCTGTATTTGGATCTCCGTCCAGTTCTCCTTCAAGCATAAATGCATTTGGAATTGTCCATTGAGTGATATTTTCAGGCTGATTATCCACAGCTTTTACATCAACTTGGAACGTATAAGACGGAATCGTATCATCTGTCTGCGCAGGAAGATTACTGATATCCATTGATAGTACAGTTGTACCGTCCTCTTGCGGTGTAGCAGTCATCCCCTGAGGCATATTGACAACACTTAAACCTTTATCAAGAGTATCTGTAAAGGTAGTATCCGCTATATCAATTCCGTTACTGTTATAGATAGAAAATGTATAAGAAAATATTTCTTCTGTTTTTACCGTCTGCTTTGAAACGTCTTTTTTCAAAGTAACATTTGGACGTTTTGCAGTAATAGTTCGAACTTCACTTTCTGCAGATTCATATTCGGTACCGCCTTGAACCAATACAGGCCAACCAATGGATGCTTTATGTTCCATTTCCCATGTATTTACTGCAGGGTCATCAAAATTTTGGCTGTAATAGTCCACAGTGGTTTTTACCAAAAATACTTCTTTATCTGTCAGCAAATCAATATTTAATGTAAGGATGTCTCTTCCTGTCTCATCTTTTGTAACAGTATAAAGTGATGTGTCTACAGGTGTTCCATCTGCATATGTCAATCCGCTAAAGCTTAGTCCTTTTGGCAATACATCCGTTATTACTACATTTTCAAGAGAATTTGATGTACTTTGCCCTTGCTCTACAATGGCAGTTAGCTTAAAGACAGCCTCTTGCCCTTGTTGATAGAATTCTTGTTGATTTTCTACGGTGTTGGTGATAGACGCAATTGGACTTGTCACATATACATTGGTATTTGGAGTAACCGTTTCCATTCCATCCATTGAAATGGTTGCTTGGTTTGGAATCGTCCATGCATTGCTATCAATGGTCAATCCCGTTTGACCTAACACTTTTACATTAAATTCAACATATGCCTGTACCGGTACATCCGGACGATTCTCCGCTCTTCCCGGAATTGTTAGATTCGTTATCTCAAGAGTGCCGTTGTTTAACGTATATGAAGTAATCGGTGTTACAGTATCTGTACCATCATTATTTATTACATGCAGCTGCAACGTACCTTCTTGGAATTCCAACAATCTGTTTACTTGGTCTGTCACCTTAATATTTTGTTTTTCAGAGGTATTGAAATTCTGCATACCAATACGGTATGTAATCATTTCACCAGGATAATGTTCTGCTTTATCATCTACTGTCCAATTGGTTTGACCTTCTGTCTTATATTCTTTTGAAATGACAGTCTGTTGATTGCGTACAACAGGAGCATTTAGCTGTATTGTTTCTCCGCTGTTTACAGTGACTTCAAAAGAAGTTGCCTGTATTTTACCACTGTCAGGGTTAAACGCTTCCGCTGTCTGAAGATGTCCAAAGCTGCCGGAATCCATTTGAGTATTGGTTTCAAATGACAAATGTTCATCCGTTGTTGTTCCATAGAACGTAATACGGTATGTGCCCGGCATTAATTTGTAACGGTCGAATACATAAGGGGAATCTATTGAAGTTACCTGACCTAAATCAACAGGTGCATTGTTTACTTTTTCCCATGTATCATTTACTTTTTTCTCCAGTACTGCAGTAACATTGATATAGGTTCCAATAAGACTGTCAATGGAACTATCCCAGAGTTGGTTCTGATTGTCGTCAAACCAAGCCAATGTTTTTATATGGGCGTAGTTAATAAAACCAATGTTAATACTAAAATCTGTAGCATCCTTGTCACCTGTAACGGCAAAACCATCGGATTTACCGTCTATCGTAACATTGTTTGCAATTGCATTGGGTTCTGTATGAACCGGAACTTTGGTTTCAATATCATACGTGGTTCCGTCCTGAGTCGTTTTGCCAAACTCAACATAATATTGACCTGCCACTACATTGTCAAATTGATAATAACCATTCTCATCTGTTGTAGCAGTTGCAACCTCAGCATTATCAAATAATCCTTTTAAGGTTACTGTAATGCCCTCCAGAAGCCGGTCTGTATTTTCATCATAAATACCATTGTAATCCGCATCATAAAATGCACGGCCTATAATTTGAACCGGTTTATATAAACCAAAGTTTTGGTCAGATTTTTCGCCGCCTAAACTCAAATCCAAATGCTCCCGAATGGCTATTTTGGTATCATCTTGTGTCACAATGTTGGTCGGTGTAGAGAAATATGCTCTGGTATCAGAATCGCATACCACTACCGCATAACCGTCTTGTGGGGACAAGCCTTCAAATCTATAAGAACCATCATTATTTGTTCTGTAACGTTGGTCCGCAGGCAAGCTTTCTAAGAAAGCCACTTTATCTTGGCTTGCATTAAAAGCAGTTTTGTCACTTGGTTTTAACAAATATGCAGTATATCCGCTTAATCTTGGTTCACCGTCATTTAATGTACCGTTGGTATCTGTATCAAACCAAACATAACCACTTACTACTGCCGGAGTATAGATGCCTAAGTTTGCAATATAATCTCCTGAAGTACCGGTTGCAAACGGAGGCACAACGCCTGTTGTATTTGCATGGTTTTTATCCGCAGTGGATGCCGGGTCAGTACTTAGTTTTACATCCTCCATATGAGTGGTCACAATACGTCCATCCGGCAAAGTAAAGATAATTTTATAATTGGTATTGCCGGGTACATTGTAAAATGCATAGGTACCGTCACTGCCTGTTGTTGTATTATTGATAAAGGTACCATCTTCCTTATATAAAGATGCTTTTACACCACTGATTTTCTGGTCATTGGACTGCATGGTACCATCAATATCCACATCATTCCAAACAGTACCTTTCACATTGACTTTAGGCAACGCCAAACCTACATACAGCCAAGCAGTTGGTCTATCGGAATTTAATGTGACTGTTTGATTATACTCTCCCAGTTTACCGTTGGCAGCATCCGGAGTAACTGTACTGTATCGGTTTGATGCTGCTATATCATAAATATCATATGTTTTGGGTATCGTATATTTCCAAGGGGTACCGTCCGGTAGCATGAATTTAACCTTATAGTTTCCTTCAGGTAAACCGTCTACCATATAAGTTCCGTCGGCCTGCACTTGTGTTCTGCCAACTTCAGCTTGTGTATCTTCTGAAATCACAGAAACAGTTAATCCATTATCTCCGTTATAATTCTCTGCAGCATTTTTGATGCCATCGTCATTATCGTCAATCCAAACGCGTCCTTCAATGTGGAAGCCATTTGCAATAATTGCACCTGCATCTACATCTGTACGTTTGGCTGTTGTTTCATTTGTACCTAAATTTACTGCTCCACTGGTGCCTGTAAAAACAGTTCCTGAACAACTGATTGTATCAATTGTACTGTTTAGTGTTGTATTGTCCGACTTGGATTCTGTAAAGGAATATCCGCTTGGTAATGTAAAACGGACTTTATAATTTGTTTTTAAATCCAAATCATGGAAGAAATACGTTCCGTCAGTACCTGTTAGATTATTTGTAAGCGGACTGCCTTGTGCATCAACTGCTGCGGCACCTGAAACCACTTCGTAATTTCCGCCGTTTTCTTTGAGCAGTTCTACCTTGACACCTGCCAAACCAGGCTCTGTTCTTTGCTGATAACCATCTTTATTGGTATCCAACCAAACCTTATCACCAATGGTACCTCTCAGTAAAGATACGCCTGCATCAATGTTACTGTAATTGGATTCCTCATACATGGTAATTGGATTAGAATATCCGAATGTATGTGACTTACCGTTAATAGAGCTGTTATCTTTTGCAAAGAAGTTGCTGTCCTTGGTTGCATCTGTTCCCTGTAATCTCGGAGAGAATTGGTATACTCCTTGACTCTCATCAGTAATTAACGCATTTGGGTCTACAATTACATAATAGGTAATACCGCTTGTAGAAGCAGCAACACCCTCAAAGGAATAACTGCCATCCGCCTTTGTTACAGTAGAACCTTTTAAATAACTGCCCGAAATACTTGTGCTGCTAGTGCTTAAATATACAGGAACATTCTCCAGAGGCAGCTCTCCTGCATCTTGCACACCATTCTTATTCGCGTCGTTCCATACTTTTCCGCTTACTGTATTTGCACTTAAGCGCAAACCAACTTTATTACTTTCACCTTTTACGTTTACACTGGCCTCTTCACCTCTGTAAGCATAAAAACGGTATCCGTAACTGTTATAAGCCGTGGTTCCCGCTGCTGCTTGTGCTGCACTGGCCGGGACTTTTGCTTTAATGGTAATGGTCATAGTAGAATTTTGACTGCCTGTCATTTGATATCCGTCCGGTGCTACCACTCTGATATACATATCACCTTCCTGATACGTATCATGCCAGCCTGTATCATCTCCCATCCAGTCAGGAGTATCTAAAGACGCTTTGCTGCTGTACTGGATTTTTGCTCCGCTTACATTGGTAGTAACATTTGTAATTGTTGCCAAAGACCATTGGCTTCCTCTCGGACGCTGACTGTAAGCACCGGTATCATCTACACCCGGTAAACGGTCAATTACACATACATCTTCATATGTGTAAGCATTGGTCAATGTATTTTTTAGTGTCAACGTATACGTCACGTCCGCATTATGCTCTGTAAATGCATAATTACGTCCGCTTTGTACATACGAGGTAGAACCGTTGACAACAGATGTAACAGATTTTTCCGCAGTAAAACCTAAACCTCCTCCAATATCTACTTCTGCATTGGAGTTAATAGCATCTTTACCATCATATTTTACTTTAAATCCATTCTGCACATCTTTCTCTGTAAAATTCTCTGTCGGCAACAAATAAGATTCGTTTGTCACCGGACCATAGTTTACAGGGTCAGCCTCCACCAACAATCGAATGCGCACAGACTGCCCCGGAGCAAACGTGCCTTTTACAGGAATGGTTACTTTTGTAACATCATCTACGGTATCTGTGGATAATCCACTAATATCATAGGAAGAACTGCTGCTTTCCGCAGAGATAAACTTCCAGCCGTACGGTAATATATCTACAACAGTTGGATCTACCATGTTGGAAGCTTGATTTTTACCGTCTATATTGGTTCCTGCCGTACTTGCATTGGAAACAGTAATATCATAGTAAATTTGTACACCCGGGGTTAATACCGGCTGATTGTAAGTTGCGACTTTGGTTACACCTGGTTTAATGCCATCTTGATATAAATAGGTGTAAATGCTGCTGTAAATATAATAATCGGTATCCGGGTTACGGTCTAGGTCATCCGTATCGTTTGCAGCGCCGCGATTACCGTAGCTTGGGTTGGAACTCCAGTTTACATTTGTATAAATTCTGTCATATTCACTGCGATTGATAAATGCATACATATAGTTTGTTACTTGCAGTGATTTTCCTGTAGCGCTTTCCATAGCAGAATCTGTGATTTTTACATTATACTGCAATTCGATGGTAGAACCTGCCGGAAGTACATACGGCTGCCCTTGATTATCGGTTAAGGAAATGTACATTTTATTTCCTTCCTGAGTCACACTTGCATTTACAGTTGTATTCCCTACCTTAGCAGTAATTGGGTCAGACTGTGCGTTGCCATTGACATCAGTGTAAATAAATCCTTCCGGCAATACATCGACCAATGTATCAAGCGGCAGGTCAGCACCACCATTATAATTGCTCGAACTGCTTGAATTTACGAATGCACGATATTTTACCACATCACCTGTGTGAAAATAATTATTGTAACCATAAGATAGAATTTCTTTACGGATACTTGCAGCCAATGAGCTGGAACGTACATAAATGGTACTTGCATTCTGAATGATTCTTTCTTGTACGTCGTTATCCAAGTCGTAGTCTTTATCATCCACGTTCAAGTTTCCGCTTGCCCCTGCTGTTAAATTGGTTACACCATCCGCAAACACATAACATGCTCCGCTGTAACTTGCATAACCGGAACTATTTAAGTTTCCTGCTACCTGTTCTACTGTCGGAGCTGTTGCGGTATATGTAATTTCGACAATATCACCTGTATTGACAATCAGTTCTTCTTCCGTGCCAAACATGTAAATACCATTGCCCTGTGTCGTACCTTGTACAGGCGTATAAGTTGTCTGTTCACCTTTTGCAGATGTTTTTGTAATACTTACCACATCTTTAAACGTAAAACCTGTTGGTAACAAAGAAG
This sequence comes from uncultured Oscillospiraceae bacterium, assembly GCA_900541905.1. Taxonomy (GTDB): domain Bacteria; phylum Bacillota; class Clostridia; order Oscillospirales; family Acutalibacteraceae; genus UMGS1071. The sequence continues at coordinate 6,779 of UQLQ01000013.1, read as the reverse complement.
CTAATTTTATTTTCATGTTATTTGCATAATCTGCTGTTAATTTTATCTTTAAGGTCGCAGTTTCGTTATCAGTTCCGGCCGGACGAATAGAACCTGTTGTATCACTGCTTCCACCAACCACTGTTGTTTGCAATAAGCTTAATTGCGGCTGTTGAACCACTGTACCTCCGGTTGTTTTACCGCCTGCCAAATGTACACTTTGACTTGGAGAATTGCCATGAGGATACTTCATTAATGTAAACTCATTTTCAAAACCAAGAGGTGTATACACATGATAATCGCTATTAGGATATAACTGTTGTAATGTTTCTACATCATATGTTTTTAATTTTAATTTCAACTCAACATATCCGCCAATCGGTACACCGGAATCTGTTCCCGGTTCACCCTGATGAGACGTTGAATGCATATCAGAACATATCTCAAAATTCAAAGCATTTTTTCCGTTGATTTTGGTACCGCTTACAACCGTTTGGAATTTATCCAGCTTTTTACCTGAAGCATCATAAGCGGTAAATTCCCATGCGGAATCTGTACCATTGGCAGCCAATGCTGTATCTGAACCGTTAAAGATTCTTTCCAAAGCCGGAAATAACTGTTCGCCGCCGTTGCCCATGTTTTCACCAAACAATTCCTGTAATTGCAAATGATACGGTTCAAATCCACCGGATTGATACAGTGTACTGTCCATTGGAACACGTATGGTAAAGTCTACCCAATCTCCCGGATAAATCTTTTTGACAAATCCTTGTCTGTCTTGCAAGTCTGCATTACCATTCTCAAAGGTCTTATATGTATCCATAACCGGCTCGGGCAGGTTATCATAAAAGGTAGAAACAGCTTCAGAGGTAGCGGATGTTAATTTATCTCCGCCGCCTTCTTTATCTGCATCAAGACGTGTTTCAATTGTATGAAATGATACCCAAGAACGATTTGCCAAACGATTATCTCCCAGATAATCCGCATCTTCGCCTCCTGCGGAATCACTTTCTTCTTTTAATACCTTAAATGTAAGGTTAATGCCATCTCCGGTTGACGGTCTAACAGTACTGGACAGCGAATAATATGTTTTGCCATTATAAGATGTAGTTCCGCTACTGTAACTATACATATGAAAACGGATACCTACAATATCATCCATCGTATAACCGGCAGGTAAAGTAGATTTAATCTCATTATAAGAAATAGTCTTTCTATATGAAGAATACACGTTGATTTTTGGAAGTGCATGTGTATAATCCGTTTCACCTTTTAAGCGGTAATAAGGAGTTACATAAATATCGCCGCTGCTCATAGCAGGATATTGTATCCCCTGTAATTCCATTCTTTGGTTTGGGTTTTTGCTGCCTGCTTCTGTCTCCCAATCGTCATATACGTTATATTCGTAAATTTTGTTATTACCAATTTCACATCCCCAATTGGAAATTTTAAATGTTAGGGTATCATCATTGGTAACCAAAGTCTTGTCTACCGATTTGGAAACTTTTAAAGCGCTGCTGGCATCCAAGTTTTCCTTTTTAAATGTAATATCTCTATGCACGTCATTTGGATCTATCTCAAAAACGGTTTGATCACTGTCGCGTCCATAAAGTTTTGCACTTTCCAGCTTCCACTCTACATTTTTGATTTCAGAACCTGCAGCCATAGTACCAACATCAAACAAATTAGGGTATAGATAATTAATCTGTAAATAACTGATTTTTCCATAATTGCTGGTTGGGGTAATTGTAATTTTTAATCGTACAGAATCCGTTCTTCCATCCACCTGCGAAATTTGCTCTATTATCGTTTCTGTTCGGAAGTAAGAATTGCTGTCGTTAAGGCTGTAATAATCGGTACGGCCATTTACATTAAAATAACCTTTATAATTATTGACATTTTCCAGATACTGATCATCCGTAATATTTAAAAGTCCTTCCGGAATTTTTAATGTAACATTTAATTCAATTTTGTCCGGATGAATACTGTTAGCGTCACTATATAAATTATTGTCCAGACGAAGGCCGAATCCGCCTTTTTCCCCTGCATCATATGTATTAAAGTTACCGTTTGGAACAACAATCGTATTATTTGTACCCGTATTACTTGTATAGAGAGTAGCCGGTTTCCAATCAAATTTTGTTTCAATTTTAGGAATATTGGTTGAAGTAACTTTTGAAATATCTGTTACATCATGGTATTCCTCTGAATCAGGCGATAAATCTTTTTGAAGGACTTCCACACGAATTGGTGTTTCTCCGCGTGAACTGGTCGCACCTTCAGGCCACAACAATCCAAATGTCATCTCGCGACCAACAGAGTCCAAACCATCGCTGTATATTTCCGGAATTGTTACATCAATATACTGAAAACTTTTATTTCCGGCGTTATCTTTGCCACCTTCCACCGGAATTGGTGTGCTTTCTACCTTTGTTGTTAAATATTGATAATCTCCAACCTTAACTGTAATATTCTGGTCGGCAGGAACATAAATGCGAACTTTCACGTTCTTTAACACTTTACGTTCACTCATATTACTTTTATAAAACAACTTATAGTTAACTTGTTGACCTGGTGTTACTTGCTGATAACTGGTAAGCTGCGTAACGGAAAAATACAAATCATCGTCTTGTACAGCAGATTCAACATACGGACCTTGATCCGGATTGTTTTTTCTGACAATTGCCATTTTTAAATTTGAGCCTGCAAATTGTTCTGTAATGTCTATTTCAGATGCATCATCCGGTACAGAGGGAGTTACTTTTACAGAATCAAAGGCTACCGTGATTGGAGAAGAATTATTATCGCTTAATCCGCTTACATTAATATTTTTAGGGATAACAGTTGCATCCACTTGTGTCACATTTTGTCCGCTTTTTGATTTTACGGATAATTCTACTTCCAGTTTTCCTGAACCTTTTTTAGAAACCGTATAAGTAATATCTTGGTCATCCGGAGATAAGTTAGAAGCAAACGTTAAATCTACTAATTCTGATCCGGGCATTCCGGAAACAAATTCCAAACCTGTTCCGGTTTGTATTGAAAATTTAGTATAAAACACTTTTGTGTTCAAATTTCCATTTGCCTTATCTGCCGATTTGAATTGATATTTTAATGCTTGTGACTCTTGCCCATGAAATACGGATTGGTCCGGATTTGTTACTTCACACTGAATATTATCCGCAACAGCAATATATTCCCAATTGGTACTTGCTGTTACTTCAAATGTTAAGGTATCCAATGGAATTAACTCTTTTACACCTTGATACAACTTACCGGTAATTTGATATTCCCCCGGAATTGTTTGCTTATCCGGCATTCTGGCACTAAAACTGAGACTTAACGCTTTATCAAGATTATCATTTGTAAAATCATCAAAATTTAAGGTTAATTCTCTGGTGGCCTGATTATATGAGTATGCATCTGCATCATGAGGTAATGTTGTAACCTCCATGCCTTCCGGTAATGTGAACACATACTTCACGTTTTGAATTGCAAAATCAGGCCAAACTTCACTTCCTTCTTCAGATAAACCTAAATCGTGAGGCTTTACTCCGTTTTTCATTTGAAAACTTGCCACATAATCTACAATTTGGCCTGCAGAAACGCTATCTTGTATCGACGGTGTAAGTACCATTTCAAAGTGATCGGTTTTATCCGTTAAATCTACTGTGGCAGCCGCTTCTTTATTAGCACGAGGCGTATACACCGCCTCCGGTATTTTCACAGAATAAGCTGCTTCAAATGTTTGGCTTTTTTCACCATTTACAATGGATACAGCTTTTATTGTTGTATCTTGATAAATGGTAATTGGTGCTGAATATTGGGTACTGGCAGTACTGGGTTCGCTTCCATCTTCCGTATAATAAATAACGGCATCAGGATTGCTGCAAGTTAATGTAACCTGTGTACCTGTTTCTACCTCTCCAGCCGCAACATTCGCCTGCGGTGCAGGAATTGTATTTCCATCTAGGCTGTCAATTGCAGCAAAGCTTGGCAGTTGTATGGCAGTAATGGTCATAACAAAAAATAACACCATCGCCACAACTTGTTTTGAACGTACATTCAATTTTTTCATGTAATTCTCCCTTCTTAAATAGACTCCCTTTTGGCTTAAATAGATAATCAGATATTTTCAACAGCTCTCAACTGATATTGATTTATGGGCTAGAAGCCCATAAGCAAGTTATAATAATATCATCTAATTATCCAAATACATAAAAGCGCGCCAAAACATAACCAAACTAGTCTCGGTTATGTTTTAAGCAATTTACTTTATATATTAAATATTAGAATAACATATAACCAAAAAAATTTCCATAAGTTGTATTAAAAATACAAAAATTTGTATCAAATAAAACTACTATATATTTCCAGATGTAATAACTTTACAAGTAAAAAGAAAAAAGATATGGCAGTCTAGCCATATCTTTTCGCGAAATTATGATATTTTTAAATCAGCTCTACATAATCTTGATGTATCCAACCATATCGATTACCGCCAAATGCTACGTGGTACCATACACCTTGTTTTTCTAATACAGTAAAGGTATATCCGGTAAATGCAGGATACAATACATTATCGCCAAAAGTAGGAGCGGAACGAATATTTACATTGTCACCAGTGCAACGACCTTTTGGTCCATCCGGAAGAGATGCACCACCGTAATATTCTTCTCCTACATACCAATTGTTCATATCCACGTTGCCATTAATACCCGGTACACTTCCTTCTGACGTGTATTGCCACATTTTCACAGGATAAGGAAATTGATAATCTGAAACCCCATAACTCGCAATCCAAACATCATATCCCTTTTCTCTTAAACGAACCATGTCCAAACGATTCTCAATAAAATTGGGGTTGCAATAAATCATAGGCTGATAACCCGCTGCTTTTATCTCATCACAAAATGCGATTGCAACGTCTGTCAGCATTTCTCTGGTCATCCCGTTTTGAGACTCATCTTCAATATCATAAGCAACCGGCAAGGTTACAGGTCTTCCATTCAATATCTGTAAACAAACCCGTGCCTCTCTTACTGCATCCTCAGGGGAATCTGCATAGCTATAATAATAAATACCAACCGGAATATCATTTGCTACAGCACCTGCATAATTTTGCTCAAAATAATCATCAATTTGCGAAATCTCACGTCCATAGCCTGAACGTATCATTGCATACTGAATACCACTGGCTTTCACTGTACTCCAATTAATATTTTCCTGATGTTCGGATACATCAATACCCGTTAATACATTTTTTCCATTTGAGACAACCTGAATGGTTTTAGAGATAGTATCATATACTTGTGAATCCATTTTTACAGTAACATTGATTGTATATGTTCCAGGTTCAATAGGAGTCCAGCGATAGGTATCGACAGTACTATCATTTTGCAAAATAATATGTCTGCCATTGTAATCCATACTGAATTCATATGTAAGATTACCTGTGTACGTATTATCAGCAGTTAATATTGTTGTTTGGCACATTTCAAATGAATCGCCTAAACTAGACAAAATTTCAAAATCAGGAGCAATTGGTGTATCAGAAATTTCCGTTTCTATAAACTCCCATTTTTGATTGTCTGCATTTGCATTGAAATCCATGCTTACAACGTAATCGCCATCTTCCATAGAATTATCACGGATACCCATAGCGGAATTATTGGAATGGTTACGTATATAGTAATTGTCCCCTATTTGCTCAATATACCATCTTTGATTTGTATTAACAGCATCTTTCCACTGTACATACTTACCACTTACTACATCTAAATCCAGCACTTTTCTGGATGAAACAGAAACCAAACGTACTTTACCATCTTTACTATTTTCTAAATGCCATTTTTGATTGTTTACATCAGCAGATGTCATTTGTAAAATAGAAGCACCATTAAACCAACTGTTATTTTCTACTCCCAGATTTTTTCCTGTCAGGGATGATTGAATTTGATATGTTCCGTCTTCCACCACTGCTACGCTGACATTGGCAAATACTTCGTCTCTTTTTTCCAATTGCAGTTGTTGAGACGCGTTCTGGTTGTATACTGTTCCTTGTATGCTTCCGTTTGCAAAACTGATGCTCTTGCTGCTCTCTACATTCTGTATGTAATAGTTGCCTCTCACATCTCTGATTACTTTCCATTTTTGGTTGTTTGCATCTTCCCAGCGGCTTTGTACTACCTTTCCGTCTGCTTGCATGGTCAATGCTTTCTTGGAGTGTACTGCTGTTATTTTGTAATTTCCATCTGCTTGTTTCTCAAACGAAAACAGCTGATTATTTTGGCTGCTCGCCTGATATGTAATTGCCTGCACTCCATCGGTATACCCTGTATCATAGATATCTATGAACTGGTTCCCATTTCCTATTGTATAATAACCATCTTCCAGTATGTTGACTTCTTCGTGTACTTCTGTCTCGGTGAACTTCCATTTTTGACTGTTCACATTTGTCAATGCAGATACCTTCAGAGTGTCTCCGCTTACGTCCAGAACCGTTCCTGTTGCGGCATTCTTAATATAATATCCGTCCCCTAATGTTCCCAAATACCATCTTTGGTTCAGGTTCCATCCGTCTATCCATTGGTGACATTGCTGACTTGATATATCTAAGTCTAACAGTTTTGGCGTTTGGGCCGACTCTATAACCGTTTGTCCGTCTGCTTGGTTCTTTATAACCCATTTTTGACTGTTTACTTCACTTGATGTTTGAAGCTCTATGTTTGCTCCGTCTGATGTGCTGTTATTTTCTACTCCCAGATTTTTTCCTGTCAGGGATGATTGAATTTGATATG
>UQLQ01000012.1 GCA_900541905.1 uncultured Oscillospiraceae bacterium | reverse complement strand
AGGACCCATGGAACCAGGTTCACGATGGGATTTGGAACCGTGCTTCATAGGACCACGAGCGAAATTGTGGCGCTTAATAGTGCCTGCAAAGCCTTTACCGCGGGAAATACCGGTTGCATCAATCAGTTCTCCAGCAGCAAAAATGTCAGCAGTGATTTGTTGGCCGACTGTATATTCAGAAGGAGCAGACAACCGCAATTCTTTGACAAATTTAACCGGAGTTACGCCGGCTTTGTCAAAATGGCCTTTCATTGGTCTGGTCATATGTTTTTCTTTAACTTCACCAAAGCCAAGTTGAACAGCATTATAACCGTCTGTTTCTTCGGTTTTATTTTGAACAACAACACAAGGTCCTGCTTCTACAACAGTAACAGGGATCAATCTGCCGTCAGCTTCAAAAATTTGGGTCATACCAATTTTCTTGCCTAAGATTCCTTTAGCCATTATTGCACCTCCTCCTTACAGTTTAATCTCGATATCTACGCCGGCAGGAAGGTCAAGACGCATTAAAGCATCAACGGTCTTCGCAGTCGGTTCCAGAATGTCTACAAGTCTTTTGTGGGTACGCATCTCGAATTGTTCACGAGAATCCTTGTTTACATGAGGGGAACGCAGAATCGTATAGATATTTTTTTCAGTAGGAAGCGGAATAGGGCCGGAAACCTGAGCTCCGGTACGTTTCGCAGTTTCTACAATTTTTGCAGCACTTTGATCAAGCGCTTTGTGATCATACGCTTTTAAGCGTATTCTGATTTTCTGTGATTTTGACATTAATTTTTTTCCTCCTAATCGCCCAGTTTCTAAGAACGGACATACTCCGTGAAAATCTCCCTGTCTAGCAGGCAAGCAACCTCTCACATCATCGCAGGGCCATGCAAATAAACATAAGTAAATGAGGGGCTTTTATTAGCCCCTCATTCGGGATCTAATTAAAGATTATTCGTTGATAGCAGCAACAACGCCGGCGCCAACAGTACGGCCGCCTTCGCGAATTGCAAAACGCAGACCAGGCTCGATTGCGATCGGAGTGATCAGCTCTACGTCCATGGTTACGTTATCGCCAGGCATTACCATCTCAATACCTTCCGGTAATTCAGTTACGCCGGTTACGTCTGTTGTTCTGAAATAGAACTGCGGACGATAGCCGTTGAAGAACGGTGTATGACGGCCGCCTTCTTCTTTCGTCAGTACATATACTTCTGCTTTGAATTTTGTGTGCGGATGGATGCTGCCGGGTTTTGCAAGTACTTGACCGCGTTCGATATCTTTACGGTCTACACCACGCAGCAGGCAGCCGATGTTGTCTCCTGCTACTGCTTCGTCCAGTAATTTACGGAACATTTCTACGCCCGTTACTACTGTTGCTTTTTTCTCTTCTGTCATTCCTACGATCTCAATATTGTCGCCTACTTTGATGATACCACGTTCTACACGGCCTGTTGCTACTGTGCCACGGCCGGTAATTGTGAATACGTCTTCTACAGGCATCAGGAACGGTTTGTCAGTTGCGCGTTCCGGAATAGGAATGTATGCATCTACTGCGTCCATCAGTTCCATGATTTTTGCTTCGTATGCTGCGTCGCCTTCAAGTGCTTTCAGTGCAGACCCTACTACTACAGGAATGTCGTCGCCGGGGAAGTCGTAGCTGGAGAGCAGTTCACGTACTTCCATTTCTACTAATTCGATCAGTTCCGGATCGTCTACCATATCTGCTTTATTCAGGAACACTACCATTGCAGGTACGCCTACTTGACGAGCAAGAAGGATGTGCTCACGAGTTTGCGGCATCGGGCCGTCTGCTGCGGATACTACGAGGATCGCTCCGTCCATTTGTGCTGCGCCGGTGATCATGTTTTTTACATAGTCGGCATGGCCCGGGCAGTCTACGTGTGCGTAGTGGCGGGTTGCTGTTTCATATTCTACGTGGGAAGTGTTGATGGTGATTCCGCGTTCTCTTTCTTCAGGTGCTTTATCGATCATGGAGTAATCCATGAATTCTGCGCCGCCTTTAGAAGCCAATACTTTGGTGATTGCTGCGGTCAGGGTTGTTTTACCATGGTCTACGTGACCGATGGTGCCGATATTAGCATGCGGTTTTGTTCTTTCATATTTTTGCTTTGCCATTCATTTTTCCTCCGAATCTCTTTTGTTTTTTATAAAATAGGCTTTGACGCCATTTTACCATATTCGCTGTCTGCCTGTAAACTCCTGCTTGGTTTTATGACTATAATAAAAAAAACCCCATCACTGAGGTTTTATTTTTTATTGGTGGCGGCGCACGGATTTGAACCGCGGACACTCCGGGTATGAACCGAATGCTCTAGCCAGCTGAGCTATGCCGCCATATGCCTCACTTCGTAGACATTCGGTCGAACGAAGCGAGTTCTATTATATTATATAAATATCATTTTGTCAATAACAAATTTAAAGAAAATTTAAATTTTTTTATTTTACATAAAATGAATTAATATCCGGAATGAAAAGAGTAGTTTGGAGCCTCTTTTGTAATCTGAATATCATGAGGATGACTTTCTTTTAAGCCGGCACCTGTAATACGGATAAATTGTGCTTTTTCGTGAAGTTCCTCAATAGTTGCACAGCCTGTGTAACCCATGCCTGCACGTAAGCCTCCCATTAATTGATATACCGTATCTGATAGTGGACCACGGTAAGGCAAACGACCTTCAACACCTTCCGGTACCAATTTTTTGGCATCCTCTTGGAAGTAACGGTCTGTACTGCCTTTACCCATAGCACCCATACTACCCATGCCGCGATATACCTTAAATTGACGGCCTTGGAACAATTCTGTCTCTCCCGGAGATTCTTTACAGCCTGCAACCAAGGAGCCAACCATAACTACGCTGGCACCGGCTGCCAAAGCTTTTACAATATCACCGGAGTATTGAATACCGCCGTCAGCAATAATTGGAACACCATATTTAGCACCAACGCATGCAGCATCATAAACAGCTGTAATTTGAGGAACACCAATACCTGCAACAACACGAGTTGTACAAATAGAACCGGGACCAATACCAACTTTAACACAATCAGCACCGGCTTGAATCAACGCCTCTGTTGCTTCTGCAGTTGCAACATTGCCTGCAATCAGCTGAACTTCGGGGAATGCTTCTTTAATTTTGCGTACAGCATTGATAATGCCACTGTTATGACCATGTGCAGAGTCAAGCGCAATTACGTCTACCTGAGCTTGTACCAAGGCTTCTACACGCTCTAATACGTTTTGAGTAGCACCAACCGCAGCACCACACAACAAACGTCCGTTGGCGTCTCTGGAAGAACGTGGATACTGCACTGCTTTTTCAATATCCTTAATGGTAATTAAACCTTTTAATCTACCTTGATTATCTACCAAAGGAAGTTTTTCAATTCTATGTTGGCGCAAAATCTCTTGTGCCTGCTCCAAAGTAGTACCAACCGGTGCGGTAATTAGTTTTTCATGGGTCATAACGGCGGAAATAGGCTGTTCAAAATCAGTACCTGTCATAAAACGCAAGTCACGGTTTGTAATAATACCAACCAGCTTATCGTTTTCACAAATAGGAACACCTGAAATTTTATAGCGAGCCATAATTGCATTTGCATCATATACAGAATGCTGTGGAGAAAGGAAAAACGGATTTACAATAACACCGTTCTCTGAACGTTTAACACGGTCAACAAGATCTGCTTGTGCCTCGATGGACATATTTTTATGAATGATACCAATACCACCTTCACGAGCAATGGCAATTGCCATATCATCCTCTGTAACAGTATCCATAGCAGCAGTCATTAGCGGTGTGTTCAGCTTAATCTTTTTTGTCAAATAAGTGGAAAAATCAACTTCCTTTGGCAAAATATTAGATTCCGCAGGGATAAGAAGTACATCATCAAAAGTAAGTCCTTCTTTTACAAATTTTTCAGCATAATTAGAATTTAACATTCTCTTCCTCCTTTTTTATTCTTACATTCTACCATATTTTTATTCTTATTATTATAACACTGCACATACATACTTTCAATATAAAAATGTTACCAGACATTTCCCTTGTGAATATGGCAGAAATAAGTAACTTTGCCTAATTTTTTGACATACTTTGTCGTTTATAAAAAGATTTGTTTCTTACAGTATCAATACAGCCTGCTAAAAACGGAATTGTCCTTGGCATTCAAACGTACGACATCCTTCTACGCTGCCTACCATAATAAATCCTTGTTCCAATTCTTTTCCATAAATCAACATGTCATCTTTAAGCTTACTCTCTTTTACATAGTTAATCTGTAATTTATATAACTCTTTTCTGCGCATATTACTATTATTTACATAGTTATATGGCAAATAGTCTTCAATAATATTACCGTAAATACTATTGCTCATATGTCCGTTAAAATCCAAATCGGAAAAACGAATTTGGCGAACTCCCCATGATTCCATATCTTCAGGGATTTTTAACTTATTCAGCTTTTGTTTGGGAGACAACGTTTGTTTAATATCAATTTTCAAATAATCTAATCTACTTGGATGCGCAATTTTATGCGTAGTGCTATCCACTAGAATATTAGAATACATAATATCCATTAATTCTTCCTGACCAACACAAATTCTATACGAACGATAAAATTGTGCTCCGCTGTTTCCTTCGGGACGCGTTAATACTGTGATAGTTTCTCCATCTTTGGGTAAACGATTTATGTTCATACCTACTCTTAAGATAAGAAAAGCTAAATTTTGTGTTTTCATTAATGTTACATGATCCATCTGATACATGGTAAGATGTTCTTCCGCTACCTCTTGGCAAATTCTAAGTACGGTCGATAATCGTAATTCACCAAACAAATTTACTTCATAACTGGCAATTTTTCTTGTTGCCATATAATCTGTCATAATTCTCATAATGAAACACTATCCTTCTCCATGATAGAAAGAAAAGAGAAACAAATCATCCTTGTTTCCCTTTTTCTCTTCACATTATTTAATCATATCTACACCCATATACGGACGCAATACTTCCGGAACAGTAACACTACCGTCTTCATTTTGATAGTTTTCTAAAATTGCTGCTACCGTTCTGCCAACTGCTACACCGGAGCCATTTAATGTATGCACATACTGAGCTTTATCCCTTGGATTATGTTTAAAACGGATTCCTGCTCGGCGAGCTTGGAAATCTTCAAAGTTAGAGCAAGAAGAAATCTCTACATAACGTCCGTAAGAAGGCATCCAAACTTCAATATCATAAGTTTTTGCGGATGAGAAGCCAATATCTCCCGTGACAAGATTAATCACGCGATATGGCAGACCAAGCGCCTGTAATACACGTTCAGCATCGTTGGTGAGCTCCTCCAGCTCTTGATAAGACGTTTCAGGGTCAACAAATTTAACAAGTTCTACTTTATTAAACTGATGCTGACGAATTAAGCCACGGGTATCTCTTCCTGCAGAGCCTGCCTCTGCACGGAAGCAGGCGGAATATGCGCAATGTTTGATTGGAAGTTTGCTGCCCTCCAAAATCTCATTGCGATACATATTGGTAACGGGTACTTCCGCAGTTGGAATCAAATAATAATCTTCTTCTGAAACCTTTGTTGCAAGGCGAAATGCATCTTCCTCAAATTTTGGAAGTTGTCCTGTACCAATCATAGAGGAACGGTTTACAATAAACGGAGGCATAATTTCTTCATACCCATGTTGGCTATGTGTATTTAAGTAGAAGTTAATAATTGCACGTTCCAATTTTGCACCAAGATTGCGGTAAAAGTGGAATCTTGCTCCTGTCACTTTAGCTGCAGTTTCCGGATCTAAAATATTTAAATCTTTTCCAATATCCCAGTGGGCTTTGATTTCAAAATCAAACTTCTTGGGCTCACCCCATCTGCGAATTTCAACATTTTCACTGTCATCCTTACCAATAGGAGTTGTTTCACTTGGTATATTAGGAATAGACAATATAATATCTGTCTGTTTTTTTTCTAAATCAGAAAGCTGACTATCCAGTACTTTAATTTCATCAGATAGTTTTTTCAATTGTTCCATAAGGGCAGTAGTATCTTTTCCCTCTTTTTTCAGCAATGGAATTTGCTTTGTATCTGCATTTTGCTCTGCTTTTTTTGCTTCTACTTCCCCTGTAATTTTTCTTCTTTGTACATCTATATCCAAAATTTCATCTATAATTGCATCGGCGTCCATATTACGTGTTCTCATTGCTTGTTTTACCGCATCCGGATTATTACGAATTACTTTAATATCTAACATGCTCAATTCTCCTCTAATCAATATGTATGTTGAAATGTTTCACGTGAAACATTTTGTTTATCATTATGTATCAAGATGTAAGTTTTTAATCAATTCGGATAAATCTTCTTCACCATAAAATTCAATTTGGAGTATACCACGTTTTTTTGTTCCTTCTACACTAACTTTTCTGCCCAAATGATCATGGAGTGCCAATTCTACTTCCTGAAAATATTTTACTTTTGGTTTAGAAGGCTTTTTCTCTTTTTCCTGATTTTGTTCATTTTGAGATTTTACCAAAAGTTCCAGTTCGCGAACAGAAAGTTCTTCTTTCGCAACTTTCTTTGCCAGCTGAAGCATTATCTTCTCATCTTTTAAAGCCAACAATGCTCTTGCATGTCCGGCAGAAATATCACCATTTTTCAAAAAATCTACAACTGAACCTGGTAACTGCAGCAATCGTAAACTATTTGTGATTGCCGGACGCGATTTTCCCATAGATTTTGCTACTTCTTCTTGTGTGAAACCATACGTATCAATCAAAGTCTGGTATCCCAAAGCTTCTTCCCAAGGGGTAAGGTCTTCCCTTTGTAAGTTTTCTATCAGGGCAATTTCCATGACTTCATTGTCCGTTAATTCTTTTATTACTGCAGGCACTTCGGATAAACCTGCACGTCTGGATGCTCTCCAACGGCGTTCACCCGCTACAATTTGGTATCCTCCACCCATAAGAGGTCGTACCAATAACGGTTGTATAACTCCATGCTGAGCAATGGAATCTGCCAGCTCAGTTAAAGATTCCTCATTAAATTCTTTTCTGGGTTGTTCTCGGTTGGGTTCAATTTCATCCAAACGAAGCATGACTGTAGATGAAGAATTTGCTTCCGTATCATTTTCCGCAAAAATAGCATCCAAGCCTTTTCCTAACCCACTTTTCTTTTTCACTGCCATAATAGATTTTCACCTTCTTATTACTTATTCCCACGAATCATTTCTTCTGCCAGTTCATTATAGGCTTTTGCACCTTTTGAACTTTTATCATAATATTGTATTGGCATACCAAAGCTAGGTGCCTCGGAAAGACGAACAGAACGTGGTATGACTGTTCTAAATACTTTTTTCGGAAAATATTTCTTAACTTCTTCCACTACTTGCTGTGTTAAATTAAGTCTTCCGTCATACATGGTTAGAAGTACACCTTCTAAATCCAACTGTTCATTATACTGGCGTTTTACTCTGCGTACCGTATTCATCAATTGTGAAAGTCCCTCTAACGCGTAGTACTCGCATTGAATCGGTACCAATAAAGTATCCGCCACACAAAGTGCATTGGTTGTGATGATTCCCAAGGAAGGAGGACAATCTATAAAAATATAATCGTATTCGCTTCTCAGCGGCAGCAACGCATTTTTTAAAATAGCTTCACGTTTATCCAATGATACCAATTCTATTTCTGCTGCTGCCAAATCAATGCTGGAGGGAAGAATATCCAAACATTCAAATTCTGTAGATTGGATGACTTCTTTTGGTTGTTTTTGTCCAACCAACACTTCGTAAACAGAATTTTCCAATGTTCTTCGATCAATTCCCAACCCACTGGAAGAATTTCCTTGCGGGTCCATATCTACCAGCAAAGTTTTCTTTTGATTACTGCCCATTGCTGCAGCCAAATTGACAGATGTGGTAGTTTTTCCTACCCCGCCTTTTTGGTTGGCAATGGCAATGATTTTGCCCATGCTGTTTCCTCCTATGTAACTGATACAACCGTCAAAATTTTATAACTATAATTGTTTATTTATTATACCATTTTTTATATAGAAGGAAAAGACCATTTTGAGGAAAAACATAAATGTTTCACGTGAAACATTTGGAAATTCATCATATATAAAAATAAACAGGAAAAAGCCGCATACAGTTTCCTGCACACGGCTTTTCCCAAAAGTTATGGAAAGAAAGAAAGGGTTCTCGTAAGCAAATTTAAATTTTAGAAATACAACGCACAAGCTGCGTGTTTCTAAAAGTGATGAAAACTACTGTCTAAATTAAGGTTAAGAAGCAGCAGTAGAAGATTTGGCTTTTGGTATTCTAACAATACACTCAATATAATCTTCCGTTTCACATTTATGAGTAACAGCATGAATTCCGGAAAGTTTCATTGTTTCAATTGCATGATTAATCGTATTCATAAAAATACGAATATCTTTTACAATAAAAGTACGTTTTCCTTTACTTTTCGGCTTTACTTCAGCTTCTTTTAAGGTAAGCAATTGTTCTATATAAGCATCTGTGCGCTGTACATTATAACCATTTGTTATAATGGTGTCCAACACTTTACTGCGCATTGCTTGATTTGGAATTCTCAGCAAAGCCCTTGCATGACGTTCCGTAAGTCCTGCCTCTGCAATTTTTTTGCGGTCTTCCAATGATAATTTTAATAATCTTAATTTATTGGCAATGGCAGACTGACTTTTCCCCAAACGAATTGCTGCTTCTTCCTGAGTGACTCCCCATTCCGATATTAAACGGGCAATTCCTTCTGCTTCTTCAAATAACTGCAAATCTTGCCGTTGTAAATTTTCTAACATTGCATAGATTGCAGACTGTTTTTCATCACAATCATTCACAATACATGAAACTGTTTTAAAGCCTGCAATGCGGCATGCTCTTAATCTGCGTTCTCCTGCAATTAACTCATATTGGTTTGCCCCTATACGGCGTACGGTCAGCGGCTGTAATAATCCACTTTCTTTGATGCTGTTTGAAAGGTTGTCCAATTCAGTCTGTACAAAAATTCTTCTTGGTTGAGATGGATTCGGTACAATCCTCTCTATCGGAATTTCAACTACTTTTCTCTTTTCTTGTGATAAAATCAACAAAACGCACCACCTCCAACGTGAATACAAAATTAATTTCCAAATTATTACAATTAATGTGTGTATTCAGATTATCACGGAAGTAATGCGTTTTATGTAGAAATATTAGTTGTGTAAAAAAATATTTCTGTATGTTTTTTTGCAATTGTGTCGCTTATAAAGGCTTTTTTGCGATTTTTGAACCGTGCCTCGGAAATTCTCCCGAAAACGACTTTTTACGTCTTATGATTAAAACAGCTCTTTTGCTGTCATCCGGTAATGTAAATGTTTTTACTTCTTCCAGTTCACAACCAAGTACTTGTATTGCGTTTTTGGCGCCTTCCAATTCTTCTTCGGCATTGGGGCCTTTCATAGCCGCAAATACGCCTCCTAAGCGCACAAAAGGCAGACAATACTCGCATAACACGTTCAAAGGTGCTACTGCTCTGGCTGTGGCAATATCAAATTTCATACGCAAATTTAAATCTCTGCCCGCTTCTTCTGCTCTTGCATGAATACGTTTTGTATCCAAATGCAAACGGTCACTTACCTCTCCCAGAAAAGTCAGGCGTTTGTTTAAACTGTCTAATAAAGTCAACTTCAAATCTTTTCTATATAATTTCATGGGAATACCCGGAAAACCCGCGCCACTTCCTACATCAATGACTTTTGCCTCCTTTTTTGGCTGAATACAGGAAAAAACAGTAAGACTATCTACAAAATGTTTCACAGCAATTTCTTTTGGATCTTTAATTGCCGTTAAATTCATTTTTTCATTCCATTCTACCAACAATTCTGCATAAGTCTGAAATTTTTCTGTTTGCTCATCTGTTAAGCAAATACCCATTTTTTCAGCATTTTCTGCCAAAAATGCTCTAATATCTTCCATAGGTTCTCCTCTGTTATTTTTCATCTTTTTTATTTAACTTATCCTTCTCTGCAGTGCGAAAATGCTGCAATGACCTTACTAGTTTTCCTTTTGATTTCACCAAAAATTTCATATTCATAGTGCGGGGTTCCGGCGTTTTATTTTTCCATTCAAATAATAATGCATTTAATTCTCCGCCCATTACAAATATAATTCCTATTAAATAAAACCAAAGCATTAACACTATAATGGCTCCCAAAGAACCATATAATACGGAATAATTACCCATAGTAGAAACATAAAGGGAAAAAATAGCGGAAACTACCATCCATGCAATCAAACTGAATAAAGCGCCCGGAATTGCCTCACGAAATTTCACCTTTTGATTCGGTACAAACATAAACAATAATGTAAGCACGAATAACATAGGAATGACGGGTAAAGAAAAACGCAGTATATTGGTCATGAATTCGAAACCTTCGTACTCAGGGAATACATAAATAATCAACTCAATAATTTTACCACCGGCAACCAATACTATCATGCTCAAAGAAATCATCAGTAATAAGATAATGGCAAAGAAAATAGACATAATTAACTTACGTATAAAAGACCTGTTCTCTTTTACATGATAAGCTACATCCAATCCTCTCATGAGAGAGCGCACCGCAGCTGATGAAAAGTATACGCTAAGAACCAATCCTGAAATCATTAATCCCGTATTCTGAGCGCCAAAAATATAATGATAATACTCAGATATGATATTTAATACATCTTGTGGAATCAATTTTTCCAAGCCCGCAAAAGATGAAATATCTATTTTCATAGCAGAAATTAATGCTGCCACAAATATAATCAGCGGCAAAAACGAAAATAGAAAATAATACGCAAGTTCAGCGCCTCTGCCCATAATACCATGTTCGAATACTCTGGTGATAAACATTTTACAAAACTTGAAGAATTTTTTAAAGTTTGATTGCTTTTCTGTTGATTGTTTTTCCAAGGGTTTCCCTCCTCTCGGAAATGGCACTTTATTATGTACGAAATGTCTCCAAGAATCTAGTATACGCTCGTTGCTTGCCTTCTATACAATATTATAATTTGCTTAACCAAATCAGTAAAACAGATATATCTGCGGGACTGACACCCGAAATACGAGATGCCTGGCCAATATTTGCAGGTTTCACCTGTTGTAATTTTTCTTGAGCTTCTTTTCTCAAACCAATCAATTCGTGATAATTGACATCTTTGGGCAGAACCTTTTGCTCCAATCGGCGCATTTCTTCAATATCTGCTTTTTGTCGTTTGATGTAACCATCATATTTCATTTCAATTTCTGCGCCCTCAAACACAGCTTTTGGATAGTCCGGACGTTCTGGATCGACTTCTGTTAACACTTCATAATTTAATTGGGGGCGGCGAATCAAATCAATTAATTTTGTCCCTGTTTGGATTGGTGTGGTGCCGCATGCAATCAAAATATCATTTACTTTTTCAGTCGGAGAAATAACTGTTTTTTTCGCACGGGCATATTCCTGTTCTTTTTGGTGTTGTTTTTCTATGAAACGATTCCATCGGTCATCTCCAATCAAACCAATCTCTCTTCCTTTTGGCGTCAATCTTTCATCAGCATTATCCTGGCGCAATACCAAACGATATTCTGAACGGGAAGTCATCATACGATAAGGATCTGTTACTCCCTTTGTAATTAAATCATCAATTAATGTGCCAATATAGGAAGAAGCTCTATCCAAAACAAACGGTTCTCTCCCTTGAATCTTATGAGCAGCATTGATTCCTGCTATCAAACCTTGTGCGGCAGCCTCTTCATATCCGGAGCTTCCGTTAAACTGTCCTGCACCATATAATCCAGGAATATCTTGAAACTCCAAAGTTGCTTCCATTTGTAACGGGTCTACACAGTCATATTCTATCGCATATGCACATCGCATAATCTCAACATGTTCCAACCCTTTTACAGTGCGATAAAAAGCCAATTGTACTTCTTCCGGCAACGAAGAAGACATTCCCTGCAGATACATTTCTTCTGTATCCAAACCACAAGGTTCTATAAATACTTGGTGACGTTCCTTATCTGCAAAACGTACAATTTTATCCTCTAAACTTGGACAATATCTTGGTCCTACCCCTTCAATCTGACCACTGTAAAGTGGAGAACGATGAATATTCTCTAAAATTACTTTTTTGGTATCTTCATTTGTCCAAGCTACATGGCAAGTTACTTTATTTTCTCCCGGCTCCAATGTATCATAAGAAAACGGTACCACCGGCTCATCTCCATGTTGTTCTTCCAAATTTGTAAAATCAATACTGGAACGCAACACTCTGGCCGGAGTTCCTGTTTTAAACCTGCGTAAACGCAATCCTAAATGCTTTAAAGAATCTCCCAATTGATTTGCAGGAAATAATCCATCAGGTCCACCGGCATAGCTTACTTCACCTACATAAATTCTGCCGCCCAAAAAGGTGCCTGTTGCAATGATGATTGCTTTTGACTGATATACCGCATTCATTTGGGTAACAGCCTGCCAAGTACCATCTTCGTTTTTATCAATAGATATAATTTCCGCTTGTTTCAAATGAAGATTCTCTTGCAGTTCTAATTTATGCTTCATAATCTTGCTGTATTCTCTGCGGTCGATTTGCGCACGTAAGGAATGAACAGCAGGGCCTTTTCCTAAATTTAGCATACGGCTTTGAATAAAAGAGGCATCTGCAGTGCGACCCATTTCGCCTCCAAGGGCATCTATTTCACGTACCAAATGACCTTTTGCAGTACCGCCGATGGACGGATTGCATGGGCAGTTGCCTACAGCGTCCATATTGATTGTAAAAATAACTGTTTTACAGCCAAGTCGTGCAGAAGCAAGCGCTGCTTCAATACCTGCATGACCTGCACCTATTACGATAACATCGTAAGTTCCGGCATGATAATTCAAATGGAGAGCCTCCTCTAAACTTGTAAATTTATATTGAAATATTATAACATAAAAGAAATTGCTGTGCAATTTCTATCCTATAAACGTTAAAACGTTCTAGTCAACAATCAAAATCTTTGATTTTGTACTTGTTGCTAGGTTGTTATAGCATAGAAAAAATTGCCTTACAATTTTTTACCTCTTTTTGCTAAAACGTTCTCATAACAGTCAAAATTTTGAATATGGAAAGATGTTCCTTTCCATATTTGTTTTGTCTCTGTTATGGGGTCTTTATAACATAAAAGAAATTGCTTCGCAATTCCTTACTTCTAAATGTTAAAACGTTCTTGTCAATAACCAAAATTTTGGAATTTGAAGGAGTTTCTCTCCAATTTTTTTGAGGTTGTTGTATACAAGCATAAATCATTCTATATCCTTCTTTATTATTGATTCATGTTCATAATCCATCAAACAATATTTTGTATTCTTTCAAATTTTGGTATAACACTGCAAAATTAAACTATATATTTCCATGGAAATATATCCAGATTTCTATGAAACAAACCATGTCTTAAAATAGAAAACCCCTTAAAGTGATTTACTTTAAGGGGTTTGTATTATTCAGCCATTTCCGGATTTAAAATCATAGGTTCACTTAACACTTGTTCTTTTTCTTCTAATTGTGCTTCTTTTTTCCACATATGTTTCTTAAAGGCATATGCAATGAAAATCATTCCTGCACACAGTCCAATCATAGCTAACAATAAAACAATAACAGGAATATAGCTGTTAAATGCAGAGTACAAAAATCCGAATAACGGTGTACCAATCATACTGCCGATTGCCAATCCCATAGCAACAATTGAATAAATTGCCGCATAATTTTTTCTGCCAAACACATCACTTACCAATAATGGTCCCATCGTTCCCATAGATGCTGTCATAAATCCAAACAGAACCATGGAAATCATAACCATTACCGAACTTGTAGGGGCAATCAATAATAAAGTAAATGCTGCCACACCAAAAGACAAGGCAATCAGAACTGATATTTTAGCGCCTATTTTATCACTTAATGCTCCGAAGAACAATGCACCAATCAATGCGCCAATCATTTGTAGACTCATAGAGGTACCACCAAATGAAAGGTCAAATCCGTTAGAAACCACAAATGAAGAAATCAACTGAGAAAAACTTGCAATTGCTGTCAAAAGCAACATAAAGATAACCAATGCATAAAGGGAAATTGATTTCTTTGCAGATTTTACGCTAATACCTTCTTCTACATGGGGATTTTGTTGTTCAGAAGCATTTTGATTTCCCTGTTCAACAACTGCTTGCACTCCATAAGGAAGAGCGCCTTTTTTGCCGGGCAAACGGATAAATAAAAGCGCGATGATTGCTACAACTGCTACGCCGATAATACCTGTAATCCAATAAGCATTTCTCCAACCTACATTCACAATTAAAGATGTAATCTGAGGCTGCAAGATAGCAGAAACACCACCTGAAATAGCCATCATAACACCCATAGCCAATCCAGTATTTTTCTTAAACCAGCTGTTTACAATAACAGGTCCCAGAATATGACACGGAATTGCAGTTCCAATTGCCATTGGAATGGATAATATATAAAATCCCCATACATTGGAAAGTAAACCAAAGCATGCAAATATTCCGCCTTGCAGAATAACAGAAGCAATAATCAACGTCTTAATATTGAGTTTACCAATAAATCTTCCCAATATAGGCAATGCTAACATTAACACCAGAGAAGAAATACTAAAATATATTGTCAGCACTCCCATATTTACATTTAAATCATTTGCAACGGGAGTCAAAAATAAACCGCCGCTGTTCATAAGTCCGCCTCTGGAAAATCCCAACAGCAAGCCTGTCATAATTAAGATAAAAAATGCATAATGCCATTTTCTTTGTTTTGTTTGTTCCATATTCGCCACCTTTTTCTATATACGTTTTAAATTTATTGTTGTGCTTGAGCAAAAGCAACCATATCAGGAGCTGTTGGATTATTAATATAATGACCGCCCTCTACCTCTATGGTTTGACCTGTAATAAATTTAGATTCATCACTTGCTAAAAATAATACGGTATAGGCAATATCATTTGGCTCTCCATGATATGGTAACGCATTAAATTTTAGAAATAGCTCTTTCATAAAGTCAGGTACATGATGAATTGCTGCAGGAGTCATAATTAAACCGGGAGCAACTGCATTGCAACGAATATTTTGTTTACCATACTGAGCAGCTACATATCTGGTTAAAGAAACAACTCCTGCCTTACTGGAACCATAAGTGGTTCTCATAAAATCTCCGTTAAATGCTGCCATAGAAGTAGTATTGATAATGGAACCGCCTCCATTTTTTTGCATATACGGAATTGCGTATCTGCAACCATACATTACGCTGTCTATATTTAATTGAAATCCTCTGTGCCATTCTTTTTCATCCATGTTTACAATATCTAAATCTGCTTGAGGATTTGTTCCCCCTACATTGTTATGAATGATATCTAATTTTCCATATGTTTGAACGGTTTGATCAATTAAATTTTTAATAGATTCTTTCTCCAAAGCATTTAAGAACATTGCGCTTGCTGTTCCGCCGTTTTTATTAATTTTTTCAGCTACAGCATTTGCTTGTTCTAAATTATAATCGCCAATCATTACGCTGGCACCTTCTTGTGCCATTAATATTGCTGTTGCTTCTCCAATGCCGGAGGCTCCGCCTGTTATAATTGCTACTTTATCTTTTAATCTATTCATAAACAATGTCTCCCATCTATTTCATAATGTCTATTTTTATAATAATAATTAAAGACATTTATGTCAATAATAATTAAAAAGTTAACTAACTTTGATAAAAAATATACAAATAATATTATTTTGTCAAAAAAATAACAATAAAATTTAGACATATTAAAATAAAAAAATCTTGTAAAAATAAAAAGATGCAGTATAACTGCATCTTTTTATTTTTACAATGAAATTCTACTTAATAAGCGTTTCAACATTTTCTATATATAGAGAAATTTCACCACATTTAGGACAAACAGCTGCTTTCGGTTTTTCAATGGTACCTGAAAAAATACCTAATTTCGTAATTCGAATACCATAACCTTGCATATCTACCTTAATATCTAAATCTTCCATCATTTCAGATCCACATCTAATACAATCTCTCATCTTATTTTCTCTCCACAAATTACTGTTATAAAAAACAAATCATTATTTACCCACACAGAACTGAGCAAATACAGAATCTACTACAGCTTCCGTCGCACGCTCCCCTGTTAATTCCAATAGTGCAGAGATTGCTCCTTCAATAGAAACTGTAACTGCATCCAAAGTCATACCGCTTTCTAACGCATAAATAGCCTCTGCTAAAGATTCTTTTGCCTGCTGCGCAGCATCGCGTTGACGCTCTGTGGATAAAATACCGTCAGACGGATTTAATTTTGCAGTTTGAAGCACATCAGAAACAGATTCTTCCAATTGTTTTAATCCGTCACCTGAAATCGCTGAGATAAAAACGACATGACTAAATTTTTCTTTGATATAATCCAAATCTGCCACCGTTTGTAAATCACTTTTATTTACAATTGCAACTGTGGGTACTTCTTGTAATTCTTCCATTAACATCTTGTCTTCCTGACTTAATTCACGAGAAGAATCAAAAACGGCAAATACCAGTTCCGCTGTTTTCACCCTATCTTTTGCCTTATCTACACCAATGCTCTCTACAGGGTCATTCGTCTGATGAATTCCTGCTGTATCTGCCAAACATAACGGCACATCTCCAAGCAAAACTGTTTCTTCTACAATATCTCTGGTTGTACCTGCAAACTGAGTAACAATAGAACGCTCACAGCCGGACAGTAAATTCATTAATGTAGATTTTCCTACATTGGGTCTTCCGGCAATGACAGTATTCACTCCTTCTCTAATTGCTTTTCCTGCATCAAACTGAGAAAGAAGCTGCTCAATTTGCTCATTTGCCTGATATAAATTATCTTTCAACACTTCAGGCCGAAGTTGTGGAATATCATCTTCCGGATAATCAGCCCAAGCAGACAAATGAGCGGCAGCAGTAATTAACATTTCACGAATATGAATAATTTTCTTTTCCAAAACACCCTGATGACCTGCCAATGCCACTTTTACTGCCTGTTCTCCTTGTGCAGAAATTAATTGCATCACAGATTCTGCTTCTGTTAATCCAAGTTTTCCATTTAAAAAAGCACGTTTTGTAAATTCTCCCGGCTGTGCAGGTACAGCACCTGCTTCAAAAACAGCGCGCAATACACTCTTCATAATGGTAAGACCACCATGACAAGATAATTCTACCACATCCTCACCTGTAAAACTGGCAGGACCGGAAAAAATCAAAGCAATTGCTTCATCTAAAATTTCAGGTTTCTCCCCTTCTTCACACGGTTTATGTACATTACCGTATAAAGCTGTATATCCCTTTGCATGTACAATTTTTTTTCCATGAGGAGATATGAATACTCGATCTGCAATTTCTCTGGCATGTTCACCGGAGATACGAATCATACCTACACCTCCTGCTCCCTGTGCCGTAGAGATTGCCGCAATGGTAGTTCCAATTTTCTTTTGTTTTAATGGCATTTGTTCCATAATAAGCATCCTTTTTTTCATAAATAAAAAAGTTGGGAAAACCATTACGGTACCCAACTTTTTAGAACGTACCTTTTAGGCCGTCATAATATAAAATGATTGTACTTTATCTAATTATGTCTAGGTGTAGTGTTATCATATTTTTGTTTTTTTGTGTATGGATTTTTTCCTTTATTATGATAACGTTTTTTAGGGAAGACACGCTCTCCGCCTTCGGGTCCGATGATAATGTGACGATTCAAATCTTCCCCTTCAGACCAAGATTTTGCACCTTCTACTCCCTGTACTGCCGCATGAATAATTCTTCTTTCATAAGGATTCATAGGTTCCAGTGCATAATTTCTTCCTGTTTTTACAGCTTTATTTGCCATTTTGGTACCCAAAACAGTAAGTGTTTCGCGTCTTTTTTCTCTATAATTACCAATATCAATGGTAATTCTGTAATAACTGTCTTCCAATTGATTCGCAATTAACCCTGATAAATATTGAAGTGCATCCAATGTTTCACCTCTATGGCCAATCATATAACCCATATCACCGCCGGAAACACACAACATGGCGCCGCCTTCTTCTTCCTGAATAGTAATAGTTACATTTTCATTTCCCATTTGTTCCAATATATTCAGTAAATAGTCAGCTGCAGCCTGAGCAGGACTCTCTTTTACAAAAACCCTGACTTTAGCAGGATTACCCCCAAAAATACCCAATGTTTTTTTCGTAGGCATTTCAATAATTTCAAAATTATCACCACAGGATTCAATTCCTAATTCTGAACATGCATTTTGAATTGCTTGTTCAACTGTTTCACCTGTTGCAATTGCTTCTCTGAACACAGTATCACCTCCAAAAACGCGCAATTATGTATTATTTTTTCTTTTTATTTGATTTCTGTTTTTGCTCTGATTCACGTTTATCAAATAATTTTTTCCGTTGCTCAACCGGAATTTCTACAATACTGGCTTCCACCAGTTCCATTTTTGCAATATGCCGTGCTTCTGCCTTAGCTGCCATATGACCTGAACTGAAGAAATAATTAATCACTAAAGTTTGTGCAAACATAGTTACGGTGTTGCAAATCCAATAGAAACCGATTGCACCCGGCATGGTCCATGCAAGCCAAGCAGTAAACAATGGTAATGCCAGCATAACAAATTTCATACAACCTTGCTGACCTTTCATTGCTTCGTTTGTCAGCATCATATAAACTTGAGAACCGATAGATGCCAATAAACAAATCAGAGGAATTAGGAACAACATAGAAGACCAAGGAGATGAAGAAGGTGTTCCCAACAAATCCAAACCTAAGAAATTAAAGCTATGGCTGAAATGTTGTACTTTATCATAATCTGCGCCAAGAATATCTTTTAAATATGGAGACAACTCATCAAAATGCCTGATAATACTCATTTCACTGAATCGTCCACCTATATTCATACTTGCGCCTGGTATTTGATTGAGCAAATTTGTTGCATTTGAAATTACTTCTGTTGATAAATGCAGCGCATTCTGTAAAGGATTTAAAATCGTATAATAAAGACCAATCATAAGTGGAAATGGCAAAAGAGTAGTCAAACAACCGCCGCCTGGCTTTGCGCCTTCTTTGGCATACAGCTTTTGTACTTCTTCCTGATATTTTCTTTTATCATTTGCATACTTTTTTGACAATTCCTTTTGTTTTTCAGCAATTCTTGAGGTAACTGCCATGGACTTTTGCTGTTTGACAGAAAGCGGAAATAGAATCACCTTAAATAAAATTGTAAATAAGATAATTGCTACACCGTAATTTCCTACAATATAGTAAAAGAACCATAGAATATAACCGAGAATGCTGCCAAAGAAATTAAATATAGCGTCCATTGCATTACTCCTCTATGTGTTTATGCTTTTCCTTTTTTTCAGGAACAGGATCATAACCACCCTTGCTAAAAGGGTTACACCGTAAAATACGGTAAATAGCCATAAAAAAACCTTTGAAAGCTCCAAATCTTTCTATTGCTTCAATTGCATAATTAGAACAAGTAGGATAATATTTACAACAAGGTGCCTTTAACGGTGAAATACTTAGTTGATAGAATTTCACAAGCTTAATCAGCAGACGTTTCATTTCAAAACCCCCGCCTCCTTTAGTTGCTTCCTCATAGACCGTTGTACTTCAGGACATTTTACAAAGGGGGTTTTTGCTCTTGCAACAAAAACAAGATCATAACCGTCTTTGATATCTTCTGTCAAATGACGAACAGACTCCCTTATTAATCTGCGAGCTCTGTTACGCTGAACAGCATTTCCTATTTTTTTGCTGGTAGTAATACCAACTCTAATCTGCTTACAACGATTTCTGGAAACATAAGTAATTACAGACGAAGATACATAAGATTTTCCCTTTGCATAAATTCGTCTAAAATCCTTATTCTCATTTAGCGGCACAAACTTGTCCATAACAAATCATTCCAATTGTAAAAAATAAAAAGAAAGGCCACAGTGCAGTGGCCTTCTTACCTCTTAGTAGGACAAGCGCTTTCTGCCCTTGGCTCTACGACGTGCCAACACCTTACGGCCGTTGCGATCAGACATTCTTTTTCTAAAACCGTGCTCCTTTTTTCTGTGGAGCTTTTTAGGCTGATATGTTCTCAGCATCCAAAACCCTCCTTTCGGGTATAAACCTTGCAATTTAGCATTATATCGTACCTTCTGGTAGTCTGTCAACCGGAAAGCCGCTATTTTATTGAAAAAAATAAAAAAAAGATACAATAATTGTTTTAACTTTATTTATGTAAGATTTAACTTATTCAATATACCATAAAAAGCAAAAAAAATAAAGTAAAAGCGTTACATTTTTTTAATTTATATGAAATAAAAAATAAAATGAAATTTCCATAAAAATCATAATTGATTTTATATATAAAGGAAAAGAGAAAAAAACAAAATAATTTGAAATAAAATGTATTTTATGATATTATAAATTGAGATATACCCAAAATAAAAACGTATATTTTTGTAGCAAATTTTTAAGTTTTTACATATATACTGGCTTGGAGGTAATCATGGAAACCTTTATTGAAGCATGGAATTTAATTTGTGATTATTTAAAAAATCAAATTCCCGAGGTTTCATATAATCTTTGGATTGGTAAAATTGAACCTGTTAATTTAGATTTTTCCAGCGGCTCTGTGGTACTGAAAGTACCAACTCCTTTTCATAGAGACATTATTATGAAATCTTATCAAAACAATTTAAAAGAAGCATTTAATAATGTATTGGGGTCAGAATTCCAAATTGATATTTTAACAGAAGATCAAATGGAACTGCAGGAAGAGACAAAAGAAGAAACAAAAAAAAGTGATGATTATGAATTTACATTTGAAACATTCATTGTAGGTCCGTCAAATAAATTTGCTCATGCGGCTGCTATGGCAGTTGCAACAAAACCTGCAGTACTTTATAATCCTCTTTTTATTTATGGTAATTCCGGACTGGGAAAAACTCACCTGTTATACGCAATTTGTAATGAAATTGAGAAAAATAATCCAAATATTAATATTGTTTATATCAAAGGCGATGAATTTACCAATGAATTGATTGAAGCAATCCGTCGGGGTACTACAGCGGAATTTCGTCAAAAATATAGAAAATCTGATGTTTTGCTGGTGGACGATATTCAGTTTATCGCAGGTAAAGAATCTACACAGGAAGAATTTTTCCATACATTTAATACATTATATGAAGCAAAAAAACAAATTGTATTGACATCCGACCGTCCTCCAAAAGATATTGCAACTTTGGAAGAGCGTCTTTTAACACGTTTTGAATGGGGTTTAACTGCAGATATTCAGCCTCCTGATTTTGAAACCCGTATTGCAATTATTAAAAGAAAAGCAGAATTACTGGAATTTCATTTACCTGACCAAGTTGCAGAATATATTGCAAACAAATTAAAAAATAATATACGTCAGCTGGAAGGTGCTGTTAAAAAAGTACAAGCTTACTGTTTACTGGACGGAGCTCCTCCAAGTATTAAAACCGCACAGGCAGCTATCAGCGATATTATCAATAATGACCAACCTGCACCAATGACCATTGAAAAGATTATTGAAGAGGTAGCGCGTACCTTTGGTACAACCGCAGATGATATTCGTTCATCCAAACGTTCCTCTAACATTTCAAATGCTCGCCAAATTGCAATTTATATTGTAAGAGAAATTACACAGCTTCCTTATGATTCCATCGGCAAAGAATTTGGCGGCAGAGACCATTCAACAGTGGTATATGCAATGCAGCAAATTGATAAAAAAATTCAAAAAGATCCAAAAATGAAAGCGACTGTTGATGATATTATTAAAAACATCCGTGATAGATGATAAATCTATCATTTCTCTTTCTTATTTATTATTCTTTTTTAGCAAGTTGAAACTTTTTTCAACATTCCACAAAATTTTATGGAAAGCAAAAAATTCTGTCCACAAAATTTTTAACTTGTTTTCAACATTCCCCACAAAGTTTTCAACATATTGTTTAAAACTAAAATTTGCTTATTTTTATTCACAAACATTAAACAATCCTTTCACTGCATAAATATGCATACAAAACAAGGTAGATACTGGGCTTTTCCCGTCTTTCAACTTATAAGCCCCCTCTACTACTGATTCTAAATATTAATATATATTTCTATCTATATTAGGAAAAAAAGGTGGTACTATGAAACTTTCTTGCAACAAACAAGTTTTGGTGGAAGCAGTCTCCATTATTCAACGAGCAGTTTCCACAAAATCTTCTATTCCTGCTCTTGAAGGCATTTTGATTAAAACAACAGAACAAGGAATTGAACTATGTGGCTACAATTTGGAACTGGGAATGAAAACAACCATCAAAGCAAATATCGCAGAACCCGGAAAAGCAGTATTAAGTGCGAAATTATTTGGTGAAATTGTTCGTCGTTTACCAGCAGATGATGTTCATTTAACAACAGATGAATCTAATATTACAGTAATCCAAAGTGGACCAAGTGAATTTTCTTTGGTAGGAATTCCTGCTGAAGAGTATCCTGAACTGCCTGCAATTCCGGAAGACGACTCTATCGAAATTACACATAGTCTACTGAAAAGCATGATTAAACAAACCATTTATGCGGTAGCGGATAACGATTCCAGACCAATTCATACAGGTACTTTATTTGAATTAAAGAAAAATCAAATTAATTTGGTTTCTGTTGACGGTTATCGTTTGGCTTATCGAGAAGAATCCATTCAAAATGATTTGGAAATCAGTTTTGTTGTTCCGGGAAAAACACTTTCCGAAGTTTTAAAATTATTGAATGATGACGATACAAAAGTCAATATTCATATTGGCAGACGTCATATTATGTTCCAAATTAACGGCTATTTTATTACTTCCCGTTTATTGGAAGGTCAATTTTTGGATTATCATTCCGCAATTCCAAAAAATCATGATACAGAGGTAGTCGTTCAAACACGTACCATTATCGACAGTATCGAACGTGTTTCTCTTTTGATTATGGACAGATTGAAAAGTCCGATTCGCTGCGTGATTGAAGAAGATGAAATTAAACTCTCTTGTTCCACACCAATTGGACGTGCAAATGACCAATTTGAAGTAAAAATGGAAGGAGATCCGTTGGAAATTGGTTTTAACAGCCGCTTTTTACTGGATGCATTGAGAAATGCGGAAGGTGATGAAATCAGAATTTTATTCAGTGGTCAAACAAGTCCTATGATTGTACGTCCAAAAGAAGGAAATTCTTTCTTATTCCTTGTATTACCTGTTCGTTTAAAGTCAGAATAATCACGATATGAAAAAGAGTAATGAAATTGGCTGAAAAGAAAGGCGACTTACGAAATGGAAAACGTAAAAATAAAAATTGATACCGAATTTATACGATTGGATGCTCTCTTAAAATTCGGAGGCGCTCTCAGTACCGGCGGACAAGCAAAACTAGTGATTCAAGACGGGCTTGTAAAAGTAAACGGGGAAGTTTGTACCATGCGAGGTAAAAAAATGAGACCGGGCGATGCTGCAGAATATGAACATGTACTTTATGAGGTTTGTTCGTCTTGATTATAAAAGAAATAGAAATTTCTAATTATCGAAATCTTTCTCATGTTATATTAAAGCCCATTCCTCAAATTAATGTTATTTACGGGCAAAATGCACAAGGAAAAACAAATTTACTGGAAGCAATGTGGATTTTTACTGGAGGGCATTCCTTTAGAGGAGCAAAAGACAGTGAATTAATTGCGTTTGGTAAGACCACGTTTGAAATGAATATGAAATTTTTTAGCGAAGAAAGAGAACAAGACGCAAAAATCAACATGACGAACGGGAGAAGAAGTGTTACAATAAATGAGATACCGAAAAAATCGGCTTCTTCTTTGGTAGGAAAATTTTGTGCTGTTGTATTTTCTCCTCAACATTTATCACTTGTAAAAGAAGGTCCATCCAATCGCAGAAATTTTATTGACGGAAGTTTATGTCAAAGTAAGCCGGCCTATGCAAAATTATTGATGCATTATAATAGAACCTTATCTCAAAGAAATATGTTATTAAAAGAAATTACAAAACATCCCGAATTAAAAGATACCCTTGAAATTTGGGATGAAAAGCTTGTAAAGTTTGGTGTTTCGATTATAAAAGAACGTTTTTCCTATTTAGAACGTTTACAGCCGATTGTAGAAGAAATTTATCATGGAATTTCTTCTCAAAAAGAACATTTTTCTTTAAAATATGATTCTTCTTTTTTAAAAGAGGGTCAAACAGAAATAGAAACCTGTTTTTTTGAGAAACTAAAATCATCTAGAAAGTCAGATTTTATGGTTGGATATACAACAGTGGGACCTCACAGAGATGATATTTCTTTTTATATAAATGAAATTTCCGCAAGGTCTTTCGGTTCGCAAGGTCAGCAGCGCTCAGTAGCGCTTGCATTAAAATTGGCCGAATCAAAAGTAATGGAATCTATTACAGGGGATAAACCTGTTATGTTTTTAGATGATGTTATGAGTGAACTGGATGAAAACAGACAGGATTATATTCTCAATCATTTAAAAGACCAGCAGGTTTTTATTACCTGTTGTGATCCAAATACCATTCATCAATTAAAACAAGGCGCTTTATTTAAAATTTATCAGGGCGAATTGATAGAACAAATGATATTAAAATCTTAGAAAGGTCAAAAGGAGGCAGCTTTATGTATTTACATTTGGGACAAGATACCGTTGTAAAAATGAGCGAAGTTGTTGGAATTTTTGACCTGGAAACATCTACCATTTCAAAAATTACAAGAGAATTTTTGGCAAAAGCTGAGAAATCAGGCAAAGTAATCAATGTTTCAATGGAAATGCCAAAAACTTTTATATTGTGTAAAGATCATAAAGAAAATACCATCGTTTATATTTCTCAAATATCTTCTTCCACTTTGTTAAAAAGGACAAAGTACATGAATGATATTTCAAATGTATAAACTGTATGATTAAGACAGAGAAAGGACGGATGGAATGAGTACTGAAAATCAAAATCGCGAAAATCAAAACGAAAAAGTAGATTACCAAGATTTATTTAATTCTCTGGTGAAAGAAAATGAGCAGAAAGAACCAATGGCAGAAAAAGCAAAGTCAAAAATGAAGCGAAAACAAAAAAGTCAAGAAAAACATCAGCCTTCTGCTTCACAGTCTCAACCGGAATTGAATAAACAACATGTTTCCAATGAAAATTTACATCATAGCTATACTCAAAACAATCATAGAACGCACGTTCCACAGAAAAAGGGAAAATTTTATCAATCTTCCTGCCCTTATTGCGGAAAAAAAGTAGGATTATTCCGTACTTGGATGCTGAAAAATAAGGGAGATTATTTTTGTCCGGAGTGTGGAAACAGGTCTGCAGTAGTAATAGATAAAGTAATTGTACCGATGGCGATTACCGCTGTTGCAATTAGTCTCATATTAGTTTTGATTTTTACTTTTTTAGTTGATATGCATATTTGGTCTATTATATTAATTTTTATTCCATTTTTAGTCTTTTTTTGCGCATCTGTCTTTTTGGTTCGTTTCAAACGAATTGCTCCTCCCGGTGCAAAACGTAAAAAGAAACCTATTCAAGATGATATGCAGAATACACGTGTCATTTAATGTTATGATTTTGTTTTACCGAAAGGAGAAATTTATCTATGAAACAAGCTCCGTTAGCACTGCCTGTTTGTCCATATTGCGGTCAGCATTTTAGTTATAAGGAAGTTATGAAAAGTAAAGGACAAGAAGATGTCCAATGTCCGAAATGTAAACAGAATTTTAAAGTAATGTTGGAAATGTCATTTAGTATTTTAATTGCTGTTGTAATAATTATTATATTGTTGGTTAATGTTTGTTTATATACATTTATACCTAATATTAGCTTTTTATATATGGCAGGAGTTTTGTTAGCTGGTATCATTGCTATTGTTGCTATGATTCCTCTTGTAATTCGCTACGTAAAACCGGAAAATGCAAAATATTCTACCAGAACAACAAGACAGAAAAAATAAAAATACATTTTGTATAAAAATGGAGGGTTAAACTTGGAGTTTACCGAAATGAATCAACCTGCTGAAAATTATGAAGCGGATCAAATACAAGTTTTAGAAGGATTAGAAGCAGTACGTAAAAGACCGGGTATGTACATAGGTTCCACAGGTCCCCGTGGTCTGCATCATCTTGTTTATGAGATTGTAGATAATGGTATTGATGAAGCCTTAGCAGGATTTTGCGATAAAATTGAAGTAAAAATATTGCCTGACAACATCATTTGCGTTATAGATAACGGCCGTGGTATCCCTGTAGGAAAACATCCGAAAATGGGAATTCCGGCGGCAACTGTTGTGTATACAGTGTTGCATGCTGGCGGTAAATTTGGTGGCGGTGGCTATAAAGTTTCCGGCGGTTTGCATGGTGTAGGTGCCTCTGTAGTAAATGCACTTTCAGAATGGCTGGAAATTGAAATTTATAAAGACGGCGATATTTATACCCAAAGATTCGAGCGCGGCAATATTAAGACAAATTTAGAAATCGTAGGAAAAACAGAGAAAACAGGTACACTGGTACGTTTTAAACCTGACGCTGAGATTTTTAAAGAAACAACAGAATTTGATTTTGAAATATTAAAAACTCGTTTGCGCGAACAAGCATTTTTAAATGCCGGTATTCATATTCAAATCAGCGATGAAAGAGATCCGGATCATATTATATGTGAAAATTTCTGTTATGAAGGCGGAATCAGTAGCTTTGTAGAGTATTTAAATAAAAAGAAAGCAGTTGAATTGGTACATCCGGATATTATCCATTTTTCTACAGTTGCAGATGATGACCAAGCAACAGCTGAAGTTGCAATGCAGTACAATGACAGTTATAATGAATTGATTTTATCCTTTGCAAATAATATTCATACTACAGACGGCGGTACGCATGAAGAAGGTTTTAAACGTAGTTTGACCCGTGTTATGAATGATTACGCCAGAAAATATAATTTACTGAAAGACAGCGATAAAAATCTAACCGGAGATGACGTTAGGGAAGGTTTGACTGTCGTTATCAGTATTAAAGTAAAAGACGCGCAGTTTGAAGGACAAACAAAAGCAAAACTGGGTAATACGGAAATCAGCGGGCTTGTCAGCAATATGATGAATGACAAACTTTCAACTTACTTGGAAGAAAATCCCGCAACTGCCCGTGCTATTTTTGATAAAGCTTTGGCAGCTTCCCGTGCCAGAGAAGCTGCAAGAAAAGCAAAAGATATGGTTCGTCGTAAATCTGCTTTGGAATCCGCAGCGCTTCCAGGAAAATTGGCAGACTGCCAATCAAAAAATCCGGAAGAATCTGAACTTTATATTGTAGAGGGTGACTCTGCGGGAGGTTCCGCAAAAGGCGGAAGAGACCGAAAAATTCAAGCAATTTTACCGCTTTGGGGTAAAATGCTGAACGTTGAAAAAGCAAGGCTTGATAAAGTATACGGAAACGAAAAATTAATGCCGGTTGTAACTGCTTTGGGCTGCGGTATTGGTGAAGAATTTGATTTGGAAAAACTTCGTTACGGAAAAGTAATTATTATGGCCGATGCTGACGTTGACGGTTCTCATATTCGTACTTTGCTGCTTACATTTTTCTTCCGTTTTATGCGTCCGTTAATTGAGAATGGAAATATTTATATTGCTCAGCCTCCTTTATATCGTTTAACAAAAGGAAAAACACATTACTATGCTTATTCCGACCAAGAGAGAGACAAAATTATGCAGGAACTTGGCGGTAATTTAGATATTCAGCGTTATAAAGGTCTTGGTGAAATGGACTCAGAGCAATTATGGGAAACTACTATGAATCCCGAAACTCGTATTATGCTGCGCGTAGAAATGGAAGATGCCGCCATGGCAGATGAAATTTTTACAATTTTAATGGGTGACAAAGTAGAACCAAGAAGAGAATTTATTGAACGTAATGCAAAGTATGTACAAAACTTAGATGTCTAATTTTAATAGAAAGGTATGGTAATACGTAATGAATAAAGGCGACACTCCTCCTCGAAGTATACAGGATGAGGAAGAATATCTGCAGGAAGAAGCAGATATCAAAGAAGTGGAAGAAGAATTGGAAGATGGAGAAATAGAAATAGAGTGGGACGGTTCAGAAGCGGAACTGGTTCCTGATGAAGATGCAGAAGAATTTGAAGATAATTTTGCGGGCATCAAATTAAGTTATGTTTTAAAAGAGGACGAAATTTATGATGCACTGCGTTCTTCAAAAAGCTATAGAAGTGCTCAAAAAAGATTGATTGCCGAAAGTATTATTTCATGCATTCTGTCAGGTGTCTTTTTTGCTATGTTTGCAATTCAGATGAATTGGTTAACCTTGATTTTTGCAATATTGTGTCTTATATTGGCGGCTGTTATATGGCCGGCAGCTTGGTATAATATCAAGAAAAATGCAAAAAGATTGACCAGTGGAGAAGAAGTACAAATGGAAATTTATCCTTCCTTAATTGAGATGGGAAAGGCAGAGCAAAAGTGGGTAATTCCATTGGATGGTACGGTAAAATGCCGTAAAACCAATCATTTGTTCGTATTGCAGACAGACTCGACTCATATTACTATTTTACCAATGCGCTGCATTGAACCCTCTGTTTTACCAGACGTGGAAGCCATTATTTTATCCGGTACCATACAAGCTGCATAAGAGGGGGAATTTATTTTGAGAGCAGAAGACAACATTCCCGAATTAAAGTTTGATCATTTATCCATAGAGCGAAATTCGTTTGCAGATGCTTATTTTATTGCTCACAGTACCATTTCTCCAATTTATTTACCTATTGTAAAGGCAGGAATTTGTGTATCTTTGGCAGTTTTATCAGCGTCTGTGCTGCCGCTTTATCATACATTTTTTTCCGGCATTGTTGTGCCGGTAATTGCCATTAGTTTTTTTCTTCTTCTGGCTCTCTTTTTTATGGTCGTTTGGCCGGGTATTATAAAAGGACGCGGCGCAAAAATTTTTGATTCCAACCAGATGATGTCTCTTCCTTTTTCAGTTGCTTTTTTCAAAAGTTTTTTTGAAATACAAAACGAAAAAGAAATCATTAGAGAATATTGGACAGAAGTGGACCGTAGCTTGGAAACAAAAAGCATGTTTATTATTTTAGGAGGCCAGCAACGTCCTCTTGTTTTAATCGAAAAAAAGAATCTTTCAGATGAACAACAGAATAAGCTA
Source organism: uncultured Oscillospiraceae bacterium (assembly GCA_900541905.1). Taxonomy (GTDB): domain Bacteria; phylum Bacillota; class Clostridia; order Oscillospirales; family Acutalibacteraceae; genus UMGS1071. The sequence goes on along the minus strand of UQLQ01000012.1, from coordinate 23,819 downwards.
TCTACTTTTTTAGAAAAGGTATTGATATTTAAACATAAAAAAGCAAAATAACTTTTCCACAATTTTTTTAAAAGTTGTGGAAAAAAGAAAGGATAGACTCATATGGAGCAAAAGCAGGTTACAGCGAATTATCTCGTGACAAAAGATGATTTGTATCAGTTTGCAATTGCTGCAATGAAAGATCAAGATAATAAAGTAGAACGATGGTGTTGTCGTTTGATTGGACTTGCCATGGTAATATTCGGTCTGATAGGAGCTATCTTTCTTACAACTTCTGTTTTTCAAAGAATCATTTATCTGTTAATTGTTTTTGCAGGTTTGGCAGTTGGTTTATATTACGATACACTGCATCCCTATTTGATGAGAAAGCAGATAAAATCCTACGTAAATAAGGAAAAGTGTTGGTCAGAACTACTGTTTTTTTATGAAACAGAGATGCAGTTTGACTTAGAAAACTATAGCGCTTCCATACCGTATCATATGCTTTATGAAGTGATAGAAACGAATAAAATTTATATTATAAAAATAGGGATTGACCAAGTAAAATATTTACCAAAACGTGCAATTACTCCAGAAGATTGTATTTTTATAAACCATTGTTTAGAAACACAGCTAAAAGAAAAATTTAAGCGAGAAGGTGTCCGATAAATGGAAGAAAATCAAGAACTACAAGCGCAGGAAAAAATTATAAATGTTGACATTGAACGTGAAATGAAAAAGTCCTTTTTGGACTATTCCATGTCAGTTATTGTTTCCCGCGCATTGCCGGATGTTCGAGATGGACTAAAACCGGTTCACAGAAGAATTTTATATACCATGTTTGAAAATAATTTGTATCCTGACAGGGCTTACCGTAAATGTGCTGATACAGTTGGTTCTGTATTGGGTAGATATCACCCGCATGGTGACGCTTCTGTTTATGATGCGTTGGTACGTTTGGCACAAGACTTTTCTATGCGCTATATGCTTGTGGATGGACACGGAAACTTCGGTTCTGTTGACGGAGATCCGCCTGCTGCTTATCGTTATACAGAAGCGAGAATGAGCAAAACTTCCATGGAAATGGTAGCGGATATTGAAAAAGAAACAGTAGATTTCCGTTCCAACTATGACGACCGTTTGCAGGAACCAGACGTTTTGCCATCTCGCTTTCCAAACTTGCTGGTAAACGGTTCTACCGGTATTGCTGTTGGTATGGCAACCAATATTCCTCCTCATAATATGGGAGAAGTCATAGACGGAATGTGCGCTATGATTGACAATCCCGAAATTCCTTTGGAAGGTCTAATGGAGCATATTAAAGGTCCTGACTTTCCAACAGGCGGTATCATTATGGGACGCAGTGGTATTCGTTCCGCTTATGCGACAGGTAGAGGTAAAATCGTTGTTCGTGCACGTGCGGAAATTGTAGAAGAAAAAAATGGCCGCTTTAAAATTATCGTAACAGAGTTACCATATCAGGTAAATAAAGCAAGACTGATTGAAAATATAGCAGAGTTGGTAAAAGAGAAGAGAATTGAAGGAATTTCCAATGTGGAAGACCATTCTGACAGAAATGGTATGCATATGGTAATTGACATCAAACGTGACGCTTCTCCGCAAATTGTTTTGAATCAGTTATATTCTTTCACACAAATGCAGACAACATTTGGCGTAATTATGCTTGCCATTGTAAATGGAGAACCAAAAACACTGACATTGGCAGAAATGCTCAGTGAATATATTAAATTCCAAAAAGATGTTGTAACAAGACGTACCCGCTTTGATTTAAGAAAAGCAGAAGAACGTGCACATATCTTGGAAGGTTTGCGTGTTGCTCTTGATTTTATTGATGAAGTAATTGTGATTTTGCGCAGTGCAAAATCTATTCCGGAAGGTAAAGCAACCTTGATGGAACGATTTGGGTTGGATGATGTACAAGCAAATGCGATTGTTCAAATGCGTTTGGGACAGTTAACTGGTTTAGAGCGTCAAAAAATAGAGGATGAATTGGCTGCTTTGGGCATTAAAATTGCAGATTTCAGAGAGATTTTGGAAAATGAATCACGCTTACAGGAGCTGGTAAAAGAAGAAGCAATGGCTGTAAGAGCAAAATTCAACGATGAACGTCGTACGGAAATTGCTGCTGTCAGCGGTGAAGTAGACATTGAAGATTTAATTCCAAAAGAAGAATGTATCTTTACAATGACCAATTTTGGTTATGTAAAACGTCAGAAGATGGATACCTATAAAACACAAAATCGTGGCGGCAGAGGCGTAACAGGTATGACTACCCGTGATGAAGACGTGCCGACTGAAATGTTTGTAATTAACAGCCATGATTATGTGATGTTCTTCACTAATTTGGGAAGAGTATACCGTTTAAAATGTTATGAGGTTCCGGAAGGTTCCCGTACAAGTAAAGGCATGAACATTGCAAACTTACTTCCAATTGCGTCAGACGAACGTGTTACTTCTATCATTCGTGTTCCTGAATTTGATGAGGACAGCTATCTTGTTATGGTAACCCGTCATGGTATTATCAAACGTACCAGCTTGTTGGCATATAATACTGCACGAAAAGGCGGTGTAATTGCCATTGACCTTGATGAAGGTGACGAACTTGCTTGGGTAAATGTAACAGACGGAAATCAAGAATTATTGGTTGCTACCAAAAAAGGTATGTCTATTCGCTTTAAAGAAACAGATGTACGCGCAATGGGCAGAACTGCCCGCGGCGTGAAGGCGTTGACGTTAAAAGAAGATGATTTGGTTGCAGGTATGTGTGTTCTGCATGAAGGCGGTTTGGTATTGACAGTATCTGAAACAGGTTATGGCAGATTGTCTCCTGCAAGCGATTATCGTACACAGACCAGAGGCGGTAAAGGTCTGATTAACTACCATGTAGATAAATATGGAGATGTTGCTTCCGTAAAAGCAGTAAATCTGGATGAAGACATTATTATGATATCTTCTGACGGTGTCATCATCCGTATTGAAGCCAGCTCTATTCGTGAGTGTTCTCGTCCAAGCAAGGGTGTACGCGTGATGCGTGTAGACGGTGTGGAAAGCAAGGTTGTTACCATTGCAAGAGCGCCGCACGATGAAGAAGAAACCAGCAAAGATATAGAAATAGAAGATGATGGTCAAGATGAAGTACCCGACGAAAATGAGGAAAATGAAGAAACTGTAAATCAACAAGAATCATCGGAAGAATCTTAATCAAAAGGTATCATCTATACAGGATGATACCTTTTTTTGATTTGACATTGACAAAAGAAGAAGTGCTTCCGTATAATAAACATATACCCCTTGTGGTATTGGGAGGTAACATATGAAACAATGTATGGATGCAGATAATTTACATCGCAGATTAAAAAAGATTATTGGACAAGTTCAGGCAGTTGACAGAATGATAGATGAAGATGTGCCCTGTGAAGACATTTTGTCTCAAATTAATGCTGCAAAATCAGCATTGCATAAAGTTGGAAAAATTGTTTTGGAGGGTCATATTCATCACTGTGTTCGTGATGGAATTGAGCATGGAGATGCAGAAAAAACAATAGAAAGTTTTACAAAGGCGGTAGAACGTTTCTCAAATATGTCCTAACTGTTCTGGATATTCCTAATTATTTTAAAAGGGAAAAAGAGGGCATCTCAGTAGATAGAGTGAAAACGATGAAAAAGGCGAAGTATGGCCCAAGAGAATCTTTTTTAAATAAGATAAGAGAAAAAATTTTCTTTAGTAAAATAAGAACCTTCTAAAATTTTTCGGGAGTCTGGGAAAACAGAAGAAACGGTATAATCCAGTTGGTTTTGGAGTAGATTTGATTTTCTGTTCGGAGTCATTAATATATTAATTTTAAACTAAAAATCAGTTCCTTTTGGAACTGATTTCTTTTTTATAGCTTGACAACCAATACCCCTATATGTATTATATACCTATAAGGGTATAGGTACTGGAGGCAGTTATGAAAAAAATAATTGAAAAAATAGAACAATTTTTAGAATTGGGCGGCGTTAAAAAAGATATTGTGCTGTTGGTCATTTCTGGAATCTCATTGCTTCTCAGTATTTTTCATGTAGTACCACTGCCATTTGATATTGCATGGGTTGCTATTGTTTTATGTGGTGTTCCTATTGTCTTGGAAGCAATGATTGGTCTTATTACAGCATTTGATATCAAAGCAGATGTTTTAGTATCCATTGCATTAATAGCATCAGTTTGTATCAGAGAGGATTTTGCCGCAGGTGAAATTGCATTTATTATGCAACTTGGTGCGCTTTTAGAAGACTTAACGGTGGCAAAAGCAAGAGCAGGTATTGAAAAATTGGTTCATCTTACACCTCAAACAGCAAGAATCATTTCCAATGGAACAGAACAGATTGTTCCTGCTGAGAAAGTTCAGGTTGGAATGACATTAAGGGTACTCCCGGGAGAAACCATACCTGTTGATGGAATCATCACATTGGGAAAGACTTCAATTAATCAAGCTGTTATGACAGGAGAATCTCTTCCTGTAGATAAAGAAGTGGGAGATGAAATATCCAGCGGAACCGTAAACCAATTTGGTGCATTTGAAATGAAGGCAACAAAAGTAGGAGAAGACAGTTCTATTCAAAGAATGATACGTTTGGTGCAGTCGGCGGATGCAGGGAAAGCAAAAATAGTTGGAATGGCAGATAAATGGGCTACGTGGATTGTCGTAATTGCATTGTCAGCCGCAGGATTAACTTGGGCAATTACGGGAGAAATTATTCGAGCAGTTACTATTTTGGTTGTATTTTGCCCATGTGCATTGGTATTGGCTACTCCCACTGCAATTATGGCTGCGATTGGTAATTGTACCAAACATGGTTTTTTGGTTCGTCAGGGAGATGCTCTGGAACGATTATCAATGGTGTCCAAGATTGCATTTGATAAAACAGGAACGCTTACCTATGGTACACCAAAGGTGATTGCGGCAAAAAGTATACACCCCGATTATGCGAAAGAGGATATATATACTTTGTGTGCCTCGGCTGAACAATTATCTGAACATCCTTTGGGAAAAGCAATCGTAAGTTGTTTTAAAGAGAATGAAACTCTCTCGCTCATGGAAGCAGAAGAATTCAATATGATTCCGGGACAAGGAGTTTCTTGCCTGGTAGATGGAAAACAAATACTTGCCGGCAATATAAAATTGTTACAGGAATATGGAGTCAAATGGAATGATTCTGTAGAGAAAGAGACAAAACAATATCTAATGAAAGGTTGTACTGTCATTTATGTTGTGATTCATCACATATTAGCAGGATATATAGTACTTTCAGATACCATTCGAGCAGAAAGCAAAAAGATGATAGATGAACTGACAAAATTAAAGGTACAGCCTGTACTGTTAACGGGAGATCATCAAGATGCCGCAACTCACATTGCAGGACAGCTTCATATCAAAGAAGTACATGCCGATTGTTTGCCGGAACATAAATTAGATTGGATTGAAGAATATCAAAATCATAAAGAAGCAGTCTGTATGATTGGAGATGGTGTAAACGACGCACCTGCACTCAGAAAAGCAAACGTTGGAATTGCAATGGGAGGTATTGGCAGTGATATTGCAGTAGATGCCGCAGATATTGTTCTTGTAGATGACGATATTAAGGAATTACCTCACTTAATTTCACTGTCAAAAAGAATGATGATGACTATTAAGTGTAATTTAATTTTTTCTTTGGGACTTAATTTTCTGGCAATCTTATTAGCGATTACAGGAATATTAAATCCAGTGGTAGGAGCATTGGTACACAATGCCGGGTCGGTAGTAGTCATTATAAATTCGGCTTTTTTATTAAGATGGAAACAACATAAAAAGTAGTGTTTATATTTTTATTTTGACTTAACTGTGATATGATACCTTTATATTATTCTCAAGAAAGAGGGTATTGATATTGAAACAAGGAATCATATTATATCAATCGAAATATGGTGCTACCAAAAAATATGCAAATTGGTTATCTGATAAAACAGGATTTGACTGTATTGCCGTAGATAAGGCGGATATGAAACAAATACAGCAATATGATGTGATAGTGCTGGGTGGGGCAATTTATGCTTCCGGAATTTCAGGATTATCTTTTTTGAAAAAACATATGGAAGCATTACGGGGGAAACGATTGGCTGTATTCTGTGTCGGCACTTCACCTTATGAGAAAAAAGCAGTGGAACAAATATATCAGCATAACTTGAAAGGGGAACTGAAAAATATACCTTGCTTTTATTGCAGAGGCGCTTGGGATGAAAGTATAATGTCTTTTAAAGACAGAACTCTTTGCAAAATGCTGCAAAAAGCTGTGTCTAAAAAAGACCCTTCTGTATGTGAACCATGGGAAGCTGCTCTCATGGAAGCGGTGGGAAAAAAGTGTGATTGGACAGATGAAACATATCTGACACCTTTGATTGAATATTTATCTCAACAAAAATAACATTTGTTATATTATATTTAAAATATAGTCAATATATCTGTTTTATGTATTATCATATATCTTTATGCCATAATAAAAAGCCGCTGATCAGCGGCTTTTTATTAATAATTTTCAGCTCGAATTTCGAAAAATGCTTGTGCATGGGCACATACGGGACAAACTTCCGGTGCCTCCTGTGCAGTATGAATATATCCACAGTTACGGCAAATCCAAACCGTTTCTGTTTCTTTTTGAAATACAGATTCTGTTTCAATATTTTTTAATAATGTTCGATATCGTTCTTCATGAGCTTTTTCTATTTTCATAACACCTTCAAACATTTTTGCAATTGGTTCAAAACCTTCTTCTCTTGCTTGTTTTGCAAAGGATTCATACATTTCTGTCCATTCATAATGTTCGCCGTTGGCAGCAGCCTTTAAATTGTCGGCTGTGTCAGGATAACCGTTTCTTAATAATTTAAACCAAAGTTTAGAATGAGCGTATTCATTTCTGGCCGTCTCCAAAAAAAGAGCGGCAATTTGCTCATAGCCGTCTTTTTTTGCTTTTGCAGCATAGATTTCATATTTATTTTTTGCCTCTGATTCTACATTAAATGCTCTGAGAAGATTTTCTTGTGTTTTTGTTCCTCGAATGTCCATATCAATCCCGTCCTTTTATAAGAATCTTATTTTAATAGGATTGTCATAATTGATATTGTTTATACAACAAAAGGCTGTGTTATCATAACACAGCCTTTGTTTTATTCTTCAAATTGATATTGATATGATATATTATTTTCGTATAGTACTTGATACAGTTTCTTTGCTTCTTTTTCATAGTAAGCTGCGGAATCGGTCGCAATTTGAACAGAGCCCAAAGTACCGCCGGCTTTCTGACCGTCTGCACGGATATCAGCAAGGTCTGCGTGTTGAGTAGAAAGCCATGTTTCATGGTCTGCTTTTACAGATGAAAATATATCGCTCGGCAAATTTTGCTGGCAAAGTTCATAAGCATGGTCAACTTCTTTTGCCCAAATACCGGCAAATTTTTCTTCTACCTGAAGCATGTCGTTGGTCGTATAAACAGAACCGGATTCCTCATTATGAGCCGCCGTAATCGGGTTTTGAGAAAAATATTCGTCAAAATCCGTATTGTTTTGGGATGACGTGCTGCTGTTTGGCGGTACCGCAGCAGATTGTACATTCGATTCTGCCTCAGCTGCTGAATTGAAATCAGATTGAGAATGGACAGATGAAGTTTCTGTTTCAGAAGAAACAGAGGCTGAAGAAGTTTGAGAGCTGTTCTGTCCATTGCCGGAACAGCCGGTAAAAATCATGCCTGACAGCAAAATTGTACCTAAAAGAGCCGCCAATTTTTTAGACGCATTCATATCGAAACATCCTTTCTTTTCAGATTGCTTTCATCATACTATAAATAAGATGAAAAAACAATGTCATCATTTTCTATAAAAATAAGGCTTCCATTAACATAGGTTCTAATGTTTGATAAATTTCATCAAATTGGGAAATAGGCAAAGGATTTACCCCTTTACCTACTTCAATGGTAAATCCCGGCCTCCTAAATCGACAAATAAACCAATCTTTATATCCTCCGTAAGATGCCAATCCCTCCGGTTTGGACAGCAAATATCCGCTTGATGCGGCAAGCCTTTTTGCCATATGTTCTGCATTGGGAGGAAGATAATCATCAAATCCATAATAAATCTCTTCCCCTTGACTGTGGAAGGCTAATGTATAGCCAAATTCACATTTACGAGTCAAATCTGCCAGATATTTACTTTCCGGTTCACTTTCGGGATAGGTTCCTCCATATCTTGTCATTGCAGGCCCTGTAATACCATCTTCTATCTCCATTTGTCTCAGTTTATGCCAATAGGCATTAAAATTATGGTTAATATCCACACCGCGCGCATTTGACTGCCAATGGGTGGTGTCTCCTTTACTCACTTCTTTTACTAAATTTGTATACTCACCTGCTGATTCTGCACCATGTATTTGAATTTCTACACCGTCAGGATTCACACATGGAACGACAATCAATCTACTGCGATGTAATGCGGCTGCTGCGTCTTTGCCGCATAATGTTTTCCCTTGTTGGGCAGCTTTGCATAACCGCTCGGTAAAACAAAGCAAAATAGATGTTGTAATCCATTCCATCCCGTGGAAAGCAGCAGCAAAAAGAACAGGCTGTCTGCCAAGTTCGCCTTTGCATGTTGATTCCAAGGCAATTAAGTCACGTCCGCAAAGACTTTTTCCATAAATACATTTTTGAAAATAAGGATAAGTAGATGTAATTTCATCTGCAATTTTACATATGTTACTGTAATCACTGGGTTGTTGATTCCATTGATACAACAAAATTCCCCCTTGCTATATGGCCTAGAATACTATAAAATAATAAGAAACCTTACTATAAATTATGCGAATATAGAAACAAGTGCCCCTATATTGCAAGTGTTTTTCCATAGAAAGAAGGATTTTTATGAATTTAACAGAGAAAACGTTAGAAAAAGGGTATCAATATCAAGGTAAAATTTTAAAAATGCGTGTTGATGAAGTTGAATTGCCAAATGGAAATACTGCAACAAGAGAAGTAGTGGAACATCCGGGAGGTGTTACCATTGCTGCATTAACCGATGACAATGAATTGCTGTTTGTGCGTCAATTTCGTTATCCTTATGAAACTGTTCTGTTGGAATTGCCTGCGGGAAAACTGGATCCCGGTGAGAATCAGCCCCTCGAGGCTGCCAAGAGAGAATTGCAGGAGGAAACAGGCGCTGTTGGAAAAGATTATATTTCTTTGGGAACATTCTATCCCAGTGCAGGATTTTGTAATGAAGTACTTCACCTATATTTTTGCAGAGTTGCCTCTATTGGAGCAAGCCATCCCGACGAGGACGAATTTATTGAACCAATTTTAATTCCAATAGAAAAAGCGGTTGAAATGGTATTAAACAACGAAATCCCCGACGGAAAAACACAGGTTGCAGTATTAAAAGCAGCTATGCTTATAAATCACAAAAAAGGTTAATTGAAAAAAGTAAAAGCGCAGGTATACATTACCTGCGCTTTTTTATGTATATTATTTCAGTAAATCTTTTACTGTTTTTTCAAATTTTTTGGTACAATGTCGGCAAGCAGTATCTGCTTTTGTTTCTTTACGAATATCTTTTGCTGATCCCGCTCCTTTTTTTATCGCTTTTTTGATATCTTTTTCTGTCACTTTATAACATTTACAAATTATTTTATCATTTGCCATATCAATTCTCCTATCTAAAAATGAATAAAAAATGCGATAACTGCTTTGAGTTATTTTTCACTTGCTATTTTACAATAAATTGTATATAATGGAAAATAAAGGAATTATGTCGAATCTTATCAATTTCATGCGAATTATGAAAGAAAGGTAGAATCTTCTTTAAATGAACCACCATATATTAATTTCAAGTATAACAGAATTACAAAAAGATTTCAAAAGGCAATTTTTGCGAATATGCCAGTATCATCAAATCAGCAGTGAAAAGACTTATTATGCAAGCGAGCATATAGTCTGTATGTTAGAATACATCAAATTTTTTTACCAAAAAGAGCAAATGGATGACAGAACAAGCAAAAAAGCGTTGGTATTTGAAATGGTAGATGCATATTCCGCTTTCAGATTACCAACAATACCTATGGCACATATGTTTCAGCATAGCCCCATAGAACATTTATTTTATATTTCATTATGTAGTACAATGCCGCAACATATTTGGAATTTAAGTTATATCATGCCGCAAAAAACAGTATGTAATAATAAATATCACATTGATTTTGCTCTTTGTGATAGGAAAACAGGAAAAGTACAAATTGGCATAGAATGTGATGGTTTTCATATTCATTATAATACACCTAAAAAAGTAGAGAATAATAATATGCGTGACCGAGAAATAAAAAGGTTAGAGGGATTTGACATTTGGCATTATAGTGGAAGTGAAATTTATCATTCCTCGTTGGCTTTGGCAAAAGAGTTTTGGAAGTATGTTGCAATTACTTTTTATCCGGACCAATAGTTATACTTTTTGCCTTTTTGGAAACATTCTATCTTTTTTTCATATAATAAAAATAAAGAACATACATAATTTCAAATAAATAGGTAATTCTATAATGAATCTATAAAATTTAAATTACATTTTTATTGAATCTTTCTATTTACATTGGTCTGTGAAATGATATAATTAAAATAATTATACCTAATTGCTATAGTTAGGTATTTATTTTTTAGGAAAGGATAGTAGATTTATGAAAAGGACTTTATTTTTATTAATCGTTGCAATTGGCATCGTAGCAATTTCTACCGGCTGTTCATCAGGAGACACACAGGTTCTCGAAGATAAAATTTCTCAATTGGAGCAACAATTAAATTCACAGAATGCTTCAAGTAGTAATAGCGCAACTGCTTCTTCAAATACATCTTCCCAAAATGATGCCACAAATGCTGCAACTTCTTCTGCACCTGTACAAAATAACAATTCACAGCAAGCCAATACCAATTTTGATACTACTGAATTGTCTCAAAAAGTAGAGTCTGTTGCACAATTGGCAGACTCTACTCAGCCAAAATCTACTTATAGCGAAAATATAAATTTGTACGGACAAGTAAAAATGCAAATAGAACAAGTGGAGTTTGAACTGGAACAATTTGAAAATCAAATTGAAATGGCTTTGAGAACAGGAACTTTAACTTACGACCAATATTACCAATTAGACCGTACACTGGATCAGTTGGATCATCGTTTGGATATGGCAAAGGATTCGTTAGAGTATCGTTTGGGTGTAGACGATTAAAATAGAATAAGAAAGAAAGCTGCATTGTATTATCTTACAATGCAGTTTTTTGTTCAAACAATATTTACAATCTGGACATGGTTCCTTCAGGAGCTTTTCTTTACTAACATCATACTGCATGATATAATATAAATAAGCAAATACATATTTTTTTGTACACTATGGCAATAAAAGGAAAGGGAGTTTGCAGTGGATAAATTAACGAGAACTGTTACTATTATGATTGCTATCGTTATTGCAGTCAGTGCGGTGTTGCTTGCTTTCTTTTTAACCAGGTCCAATGAGCAAAAAGCAGAATCCTCTTCTTCTGTTGATACAGATGAAAAAGCAACGTTGGTTTCTCCCAGCATTGAACATGTACAATCCATGACAATTACCAATCAATATGGAACATACACCATTGTTCCGTTTGGTGATATGCATGGAGATGCAGATACTTACTATACAATTGAAGGTATGGATATTAATCAGTTGGATGTTTATGCCATACAAAATATTGTTAAGTATGGTTGTAATCCTGTTTCAACAAGTAATATTGGTAATGTTGAAAATCTTTCAGAATATGGTTTGGATAAGCCGGCTGCAACTGTTTCCGTTACGTATGAAGGCGGAGAAATATATGATTACTATATAGGTAATGCTGTAAATGGAAAAAGCAACAAATATTATATGTGTGCAAAAGATTCATGCAATGTTTATGTTATCATGATAGAATCTGGTATGTTGGGTGCAACGGATCATTTGTTAAATAAAACTATTTTTTCAATTTCTCAATATGATTATGTGAATAAAAACGATTATAATGCTGCCGAAAATGGTTTTAGCAGTATAACGGTTATGAATCCTAATTTGACACAAGCCTTTGTATATAAAAAAGTGAGCGGAAAAACATATCGTTTGCCTGATTATCAAACAATCAAGCCAAATGATACCACTTTAGACAATATTAAGAGCAGCTTGGAATCTTTAAAGGCAGATGAAGTAATTGCAGCTTCTGCAAATCAGGAACAGCTGGAGCAATATGGATTGAAGGAGCCTGTCTCTTATATTTCTTTTGTAGTCAATCAACAGTCCTATCAATTGCTGATAGGAAATAAAACAGATGATAATATGTATTATGTGAAAAAAGCGGATTCTGATATTGTCTATAAGATAGACAGTGATAAAATTTCAGTCTTTACAGATGCAACTTTATTTTCACTGACAAATCCTACAATATATGCGACAGATGAAACAGATTTTTCTTCTTTTGAAATAGACTATAAAGGTCAAATTTCCAATATATCGTTAGAGCGTGAGGAAGATGAATATAAATCGACAGAGAATAAAACATATTATCAGTATTATCCAGTTTTAAATGGTGCTCAAATGGACGATCAGGAATATGAGTCGTTTTTATCAGCAATTCAAAATACAGCGTTGGAACAAGCAACGAATTTAACAGCAGAAGGGGAACCTGTGTTAAAAATAACGGTCAAACATTTTGATACTGACCGTATTGATACCATATCTTTTTATGAAACAGATGGTAATGTACTGGTTGTTACAGGAGATATCGTAAGAGGTACCATAGGAACATCTTCGTTTGAAACTTTGATAGGAAGTATGCCAGTATAAAATAGCTTGAGATATTTCCATGGAAATAAAAAAGGACAGCACATTTGTGCTGTCCTTTTCATTTTTTTATTTATACTGATAAGTGATGTCAGGACAATCAGTATCCTTTTGCTAAAACTATCGTTCCCTGCTCTAACGATTGTTTTACATCAATGATTCTTTGATTTCTGCTTCCGCGGAAAGATAGAGATAAGTCTTTTTGAGCAATGTCAAATTTGCCGTCAATTAAAATATCTGTTTGGGTGAGTAAACGTTGGACATCAGGATTTTTCATTTCCAATAATTGCTCTAAAGTGTACCCTGTATAAGTAGTTACATTTAGGCCCTTTTTATGTACCATTTCAGCCAGTACTGCTAAAGGGGCAGGTTGACAAAAAGGTTCTCCTCCGCTGAAGGTAACGCCGCTTAGCAAAGGATTTTTACAAATTTCTTCATAAATAGCAGTAATCTCTTTTTCCGTACCTCCTCCAAAGTCATGAGTATCAGGATTGTGGCACCCTTCACAGTGATGGGGACAGCCTTGTGTAAAAATGGTATACCTCAGGCCTTTACCATCTACAATAGATTCATCGATAATTCCGCTGATTCGGAGGGTATCTTCCATAACAATTCCTCTTTTCTTTTCCATTTTGGAAGGAGTAAGAAAGGTTCAGGATATCCCAAAAGATATCTGAACCTTTCTTATTGTTTATCGTCCATGTTTTACACGGTCTTTTTCTTCTGCGCGTTTTGCATTGTTCCAACGGTCTGTGGTACCAACCAGATATCCTGTAATTCTGCGGATACGTTCAAATTTGGGCCCCTCTTCTTCTGTGCGGTGGCATTTAGGACATTCGTTGTCAATAATACCATTATAACCGCAGCATGGGTCGCGGTCCACAGGGTGGTTGATAGAACCATAACCAATGCCTGCTTCTTTCATACAGCGAATAACTGATTCAAAAGCCTCTAAGTTTTTGCAGGTATCGCCGTCAAGTTCCACATAGCTGATATGACCGGCGTTGGTCAAAGCATGATAAGGAGCTTCCAATGCAATTTTTTCATGAGCTTTGATTGGATAATATACAGGAATATGGAAACTATTTGTATAGTAATCACGATCTGTAATACCCGGAATAATACCATAACGTTTTTTATCAATTTTAATAAAACGTCCGCTTAAACCTTCAGCAGGAGTAGCTAGTAAAGAGAAGTTAAGGCCTGTTTCGGCAGATTTGTCGTCCATACGTTTTCTCATATGGGTTACAATCTCCAAGCCCAGTTTTTGGCTTTCAGCACTTTCACCGTGATGTTTTCCTGTTAATGCCTTTAATGTTTCAGCAAGGCCAATAAACCCAACACTTAAAGTACCGTGTTTCAAAATTTCTGCAATGCTGTCTTGTGCATCCAATTTTTCTGAATCAATCCAAACACCTTGTCCCATTAAGAATGGATAGTTATATACTTTTTTGGTAGATTGAATTTTAAATCTGTGAAGCAATTGATCAATGACCAGGTCAATTTTTTCATCCAGCATTTGATAGAATTTGTGAATGTCACCTTTTGCTTTGATACCAAGACGAGGTAGATTAATGGATGTAAAGCTAAGATTACCTCTGCCGTTTACAATTTCTCGGGAAGGGTCATATACATTGCCGATGACTCTGGTACGGCAGCCCATATATGCAATTTCGGTCTCAGGGTGCCCCTCTTTATAATATTGTAGATTAAACGGAGCATCAATAAAGCTAAAGTTAGGGAAAAGACGTTTTGCGGAAACACGAATGGATAGCTGGAATAAGTCATAGTTCGGGTCTTCTTTATTATAGCTAACGCCTTCTTTGACTTTAAAAATTTGGATAGGGAAAATAGCAGTTTCTCCGCTTCCCAATCCTTTTTCCGTTGCCAGAAGAATATTTTTCATAGCCATACGGCCTTCTGGGGAAGTATCAGTACCATAGTTTAAAGAGCTGAACGGTACCTGTGCACCTGCACGAGAATTCATGGTGTTTAAATTATGAATTAAAGCTTCCATAGCTTGGTAAGTTGCATCATTGGTATCGTCCATAGCAGTTTCCACTGCGTAGGAATGCATTTTTTCAGCTTCTTGTTCCGTAACAGCAAGACTTGGTGTATTGGAAAAGTATTTTTTTAGTGCAGCTTCAAATGCATCGGTAGTACCCATAGTAATGTCTGTACCAATTTCATTTTGAATGGTTTTTGCAAGTTGGATAGCTTCTGCTTTATTTAATCCTTTTTGAAACTGCAATGCTTGTGCCAAAGATTTAAAATAGCATTTGCGGAATGTTTTGGCAACACCTAAAGCCATAGCATAATCAAAGTTAGGTACGCTTTGACCGCCGTGCATTTCATTTTGGTTTGCCTGAATAGCAATGCATGCCAATGCGGTGTAGCTGCGGATATCGTTTGGTTCACGCAAAAAACCGTGACCTGTGGAAAAACCGTCTTTAAACAGTTTAATTAAGTCAATTTGGCAACAAGTTTCGGTCAATGCATAGAAATCTTTATCATGAATATGAATATCTCCGTGTCTGTGTGCTTCTGCCATCTCGGAAGGGATGACATATGCATCATAGAAACATTTTGCACCTTCAGAACCATATTTCAGCATGGTACCCATTGCAGTGTCAGCGTCAATATTTGCATTTTCACGCTTGATATCTGCTTCTTCGCTTGGTTTAAAGGTAAGATCCTCATAAATTTTCATAAGGTTCTCATCCATCTCACGCATCTTTGCATGTTCAGCACGATACAGGATATATGCTTTTGCTGTTTTTGCATAACCGTGTGTAATCAGGTGCTCCTCAACAGCGTCTTGAATTTGTTCAACGGTAGGAACATCTTGTGTTGTTTGAAATGTGCTTACAATTTCTTTTGTAAGTGCATTTAGCTGCTGTTCTGTTAATTTTTCATCCGCAATACGAATATTTGCTTTAAAAATAGCATTGTATATTTTTTGTGCGTCAAATGCTACGACAACACCGTTTCTTTTTTTAATAGTTTCTACCACCAAAAGCACCCTCTTTTCAACTAAATCATGGTTTTTATCATAATCATCATATAGATTCTTATTTTCATTTGTGTTCTTATTTTACAGGATATTGTGTGTAAAGTCAATCAAAACACAATATTTTGTATTTTAATTATGCAAAAAAATCAGCAGTGAAAATTTAAAAATTTCGTATAAAGTGCAGAAAATATAAAAAAGAATGAAAAGGCTGTAACCAATTCATTCTTTTTTGTAACTATTCTTTACTTTTATTTTGTTTCAAATGATTCTACCCAAGAAATGCAATCCTGGAATATGGGAATTAATGAGAGTCCCTTTTGTGTAATTTGATATTCCACTCTTGGAGGAATCTCCTGATATTGATGACGCTCTACAATACCGCTGGCCATAAGTTCTTTTAAGCTTTGGCTAAGCATCATATCTGTAATAGAAGATACTTCATTTTTTAAAGTACTGTAACGTTTGCTTTGAGCATCCTGTAAAGCCCAAATGATACGAATTTTCCATTTACCGCCTATATGCTTTAATAAAATCGCGTCTTCAGTTTCGGGGCTGACAGTTTTTACAGTTTCCGGAGCAGAAACTTGAGCAGATTTTTCTTTTTTCTTTTTTTTCGCTTCTTTATCTTTTTTCATGAGATGACCCCCTGTTCTTTGAAACTAAAGTATATGTATCGAATATAGATACGTTAGTATCATCATATCACGGGAGAGAAGCCATTGTAAACCTTTCCTTGATTTTTTACAATTTTTTGACAAAAAACTGGTTAATCTCTTCTTAAAGATTCAACAGGATCCAGTTTTGCAGCTTTTGCAGCAGGAAGTGTACCGGAAAGCACGCTGATTAATATACTGATACCAATGCCAAACAGTACGTAATAAGGACTTATCAGTATCATATTCACACCAAAATGACTTTGGATAACAGCATTGCCGATAAACATGATAATAAACGTAATTACGGTAGCAATAATACCGCCCGCCAAACCAAGTATAAATGATTCTGAAATAAAAATACGTCTGATATCCTTACGGCGTGCACCAATTGCCTTCATAACACCTATTTCTCGGGTACGCTCCACTACACTGATATACAGAACAACCAGAATCATAATAGCTGAAACAAGAAGTGAAATTCCTGCGATACCTGCTAATACACCTGTAAATAAATCCAGCATGGTTGTGAATGTTTCAACCATTGTTTCTTGCATGGAACTGCCATAACCCATATCAGTGACAGTTGATTTTATACCATCCACATTTTCTTCCATATCTGCGATTAACATGATACTGGTCGGCATAAGGTCATAATCTTGTTCTGCACAGGCTTGTTTTAAATCGTCATAATATAAATAAACTTGAGACATACCGCCTGACATAGGGCTGGTTTCATCTGACAATACACCGCTGACTACAGTATCTATTACAATTTGCCTGTTGTCTACCTGAACAGAAACTGTGATTGTTTTGCCTACAATATCATCCATCCCCAATTCTTCTTTTACCGCTTCATTAATAATAATCTCATTTTTATTTGCCATAGTGCCTTCTGCCAGGTCATATTCGTTATATTGGGACAAAGTGGAAACCATCATGAGAGGGGCCTGTTTATCATCTATGGAAGCAATGGCAGTTCCCATAGCAAAGGCACTGAAATGTTCTTCTGTAGCAGATACATGCTCTACTGCACCTAATCTATCAATATCTTCTTGCGTAAAATAAGTGTTGGACAAGAATGCCTCGGGTCCCATGGCCGGAGTATCTTCCTCTTCTGGCATAGTCACTTCAATGGCAAGCGGATTGGCAAGACTCTCCATCGTATCACGAATATACGTTTTAATACCGTTGCCGATGGAAAGCATCAGCATAATACTCATAATGCCGATAGACGCACCTACCGCCACCAAAATATTGCGCATCTTTTTTTCTCTCATATTTTTAAATGCCAGTTTGATAGCGCCTGCAAAATTTAAGTTTTTGCTGATTTCTTTTGTCTTTGCTGTCTCGGCCGTTTCTTTTGGCGTGAGTGTAATTCCTTGTCTGTCTTCAACAATTTGTCCGTCCGCAATGCGAATCACACGGGAAGAACATTCCGCAACATGTTCGGAGTGGGTAACAAGCAGCACCAGTTTTCCTTCCTGTGCTATTTGAGTAATAATATCCAAAATTTGTTGTGTTGTTTGGGAATCCAGAGAACCGGTAGGTTCATCGGCAACAATCATTTCAGGGTCATTGATTAATGCCCTTGCAATAGCAACACGCTGCATTTGTCCGCCGGACAGTTGATTCGGTTTTTTGTGAATATGGTCTTTTAAACCTACTTTTTCCAGCATCTCTTTGGCACGCTCGACTTGTTCGCTGCGTTTTACATTGGACAGAGTCAATGCCAAAGCAACATTGTCCAATATGGTTAAATGGGGAACTAAATTAAAACTTTGGAAGATAAAACCTATTTTATTTTTTCGGTAAATATCCAGTTCTTTTTCTGTAAAAGATCCAATATTTTTACCGCCAACCAAAACTTCTCCCTCAAATTTGGAATCTAAGCCGCCAATGATATTCATTAAGGTAGATTTACCGCTACCGGATTCACCGATAATAGAGACAAGCTCACCCTTTTCAAAGGATACATTGATTCCTTTTAATACAGGAAATTCAGTGCCATCTCCCAGTTTATAGCTTTTTTTCACGTTGTTTAACGACAAAACAGCCATTTATGTAACCTCCTTTTTTACAATACCGTACTTTACCAGGTTGATTTTATCATGATACCGTTTTATGAAGTACTCTTTTTCTTTTGGATGATTATATACATCAATCGCAGCTTTCATCGTAATACCTATTAGAATTTCTAAAATATTTTGGAAGTCTTCTTCCGAATTTACACTTAAATGCTGCAATTGAAAGGATTCATAACAGAACAATTCCGCAATACATTCATTGTGTTGCTGAAACGTCATAAACATTTCATCTTGGTCGGTAAAACGTTGATTGCTTAGTATAGAACGGAAAAGGCCGAAATTTTCCTTAGAAAATCCATACTCCAGCATATAGGAAAAGATATCATCAAACAGCTGAAAAATGTCGCCTTGAGATTGTTTTAAACTGTTTTTTATCACAGAGAGAATACTTGACTTAAAGTTTTCCAGTAAATAAGAAAGCAGCTCTTGTTTATTGGTAAAATAATTGTATAAATTACTGCGTGAAATACCTGCATCCTTTGCAATATTTATAAAAGAAGTTTGCTCAAATGGTACACGCGCGAATTCCTTTTTTGCCGCGGATAAAATATTAGCTTGTTTTTCCAGGGACAAGTTAAAAAATGTTTTTGACGGCATGAGAGATTTTTCCTTTCCTAAGCATATCTAAGTCTGACATGGTGTCAGTATCCTAAAATTATATTTGACATAGTGTCAGAAGTCAAGAAATATATAGCAAAAATATTAAACAATATGTAAATTACAACTCATCTACAAAAATATAGAAAGATGATAGGAATTGGTTGGATTTTAATATAAAGTATGTTATGATAACACTATCCAAAGTTAAATTGTAACAAGGAGATATTTTATGAAAAAGTTTGGAACAAAAGCAAGAAATACCATTGTTATTACGCTGATTTTTACTTTTGCATTTATGTTTGTACCGATACAACATATGATACATGCAGAAGAAAACCCGCAATCGACGCAAGAAACACAAAATAAAGGATATTTAGACAGTTATACAGAAATGTATGGCTGGGAACAAGTTGAGGATATCAAGCCTTTGACGCAAAAAATCCAAAACAAACGTACTCGGTCGGCTCGCTCAGCCGATGCAAAGACAACAGAAGTTCAGTATTTGGCAATACTAATTGAATTTCCGGATGCAGATATGCAGGATATTCATTTAGACGATGCATACACCTTAAAAGCCGCTGACATGGTAATGAACAGTGGTGGTGTGAATATACAACCACTTGGTGTAGAAATACCGGTTATATCTTTGAAAAATTACTTGAATCAATACAGTTATGGCGCATTTCGTACTCATACATCTTTTTATCCTAAAAATGATGCGGGCACAACCATATCTTATACATCAAAAAATCCTCGTACCTACTATATGAAGAAAACAGCAAGCAATCCTGACGGCTATACACCCGACCAGCAAGCTTCAAGAGAGGAAGAGCTGTTGGAAGAAGTATTGCAGGCGGTAAAACCTTCCATAGAGAAGGAATTGAACGGTGCACAGTTAGATACCAATAACGATGGCTTTATTGATGCAGTCAGCTTTATGGTAGAAGGCAAATTTAGTGATAGTGGAATTGGATGGGGCGATTTATTGTGGTCTCATAAAGCGGATAGAGTTTTTTCTACAAAAATATCTGGAAAAACTGTAGGTGCCTATAATTTGAATAATGTTGGAGATTCACAAAGTCCCGGTGGCGTTTTCTCTTATCATGTAGATAAAACGCAAGCAGTGCCGCTGGATACATTAAAATTAAATCGTGCAGGCTATTCTGTTATTCACCATGAGTTTTTACATACATTGGGTTTGCCGGATTTATACAGAGGTACCAGTATAGGAGAACCTGTTGGATTTTATGATATTATGGCTTCCAATAACAGTCAAAACCCTCAGGCAATGCTTAGTGTCTTATCTCACGATTGGTTGGGATGGGGAAGTAAATTATCAGAAGTAACAGCTGACCGACAAATTACCATTCAAAGACCAAAATATCAAGATTCAAATGAAGTAATATCCTATAAAATATATTCTCCATTCCATGATAAGGAATATTTTGTAGTAGAATATTATCAAAAACAAGATGCAACCAACAATACCGGACGTGATAACGGACTGATTGTTTATCGTGTCAACAGTACACTATATACCAATATGGGGGGAACAACCGATGGTCTTGGAGATTTTCTCTATGTTTTCCGTCCGGAAGAAACTTCTCTGGGGGCAGCAGCCGGTAATTTAAAGAATGCAGTAATACTGCCAACAGTAGGCAATACATACGGCAAAACAATAGATGAAACCGGAGATACCTGGGATAAAGATACGCTGTATTACAGCAATGGAAAAAATAGTGGTATTAAACTGGAAGTAACCGCATCGGATGCAGACTCGATTACATTAAATGTTACTGTTCCTCAAGTGCGGGGAAGCGGAACAAAAGATGATCCATTTTTGGTTTCTTCTGTAGATGATTGGAACTTGTTGGTACGTGATAACAAATATATTAAAATCACGAAGGACATAGATTTTAATCATACAGCTATCACACCGATTGATAATTTTTCAGGACACATTGACGGCAATGGAAAAACATTGTCCAATATGACTGTAAACGGTTCCGGAATATTTGAAAGTATTTCAGGCGGCTCCGTTAAAAATTTGACCTTAGCGAATGTAAATGTAACCGGCTCTGAGAGAGGACACGCAGGTGGTTTTGCAGGAACAATCTCAGGCGGAAACATTGATAATGTCGTACTGACATCAGGAACAGTGACAGGAGGAAACGGAGCCAACGGTGTTGGCGGATTTGTAGGCTATTTGGCAGAAGGTGCTTCTATTCAAAATAGTTTTTCTAGCCTTGCAGTCTCGAATGGACAAAACGTTGGTGGATTTATTGGTTTGACCACAGGCGGCAAAGTGGAAAACAGTTTTGCAAATGGACAAGTTCAAAAAGCTGCAAACAGTAACTCAGGTGGTTTTTATGGCTCTTTGTTTGTTGGAAGTACTGCCCCAACATTTACTGGTTGCGCATATGATATGAGAGCAACAGGTCATAATACAGCGGATAATCAGGGTGATATTGCAGGTATTACAGGGTATCAGTCACCCGAAACAATCACTTTGGACATTGGGGGAACCAATCAGGCTAGTATTGACGTTGTTACAAAACCAATTTTGCAAACTATAAATTCAAATGTAAGACTAGGCAGTACAGCAATTGCAAATTTTGATCAAGCAACACAGAAGCTCTATGGTGTTAGTGAGGGAAATACAACTTTATATGTTGATGTTACTGTTGGTACGAATCAAATGCCATTGGTTACACAAGTTCAAGTAACAAATACGGGTACTCCTACGAAGCCTATTGTAGGTGTATCAGTAACGCCCAACACATTACAGTTGGAGAAGGGAAGTACCTCTATATTAACAGCAACTATTATGCCGGTAGATACAACAGATAGCAGAACAATTACATGGACTAGTGACAATGATGCGATAGTATCTGTAGATACCAATGGACGGATAACAGCAAAAAGTGCAGGTACTGCAGCCATAACAGCAACAACAAGCAATGGTTTAAAAAGTACATGTACGGTGACAGTGCTCATTCCGTCAACCTCTATCCAAGTAAGTGAAAATCAAGTAAATTTGATAGAAGGACAAAGTAAAAAAGTAACTGCGGGTCTATTACCTACAGATACAACAGATCAAGCTTCTTTCACATGGAGCAGTGCAGACAATACGATTGCAACAGTAGATCAAGATGGCAACATCACGGGTATAAAAGAAGGAAATACCCAAGTTTTTGTCAATGCAGTCTTAACAAGAAACAGTTCCTTTACTGCAACAATAGATGTTACTGTTTCTGCTAACGCGTATGTACGTTTACAAAATAAATATGCACAAGTACAAGAGGCAATCAACGGTGGTTTGTATCAAAATGCACATCAGGCATTAATTCAGACTTTAGATGCTACTATAACAGAAGCTGATGTACAGCTGAAATTAGGCGAAGGAAATGCTACAGACAAAGATTTAAATACAGCATATGATGCTTTGGAAAAAGCATTGCTGAACTTTACCTATAAAGATGCTTTGAATGAGATTCAAGATTTAGTTCTGACAGATTTAAGTCGATATGATGCAAGTACAACTACCGAATTTCGAGAAAAGAAGAAAGAAGCAGAATCAATCTTGCAGAATCCTATTGCAGCATTAGATCTCATACAAGCCGTACTGCAGGATTTAAAAACGGCAAAAGATTCTATGATACTTTTGGATTCCGCTGTTTTGCAACAGGAAATTGCTGTTGCAAACAGTCTGGATTTAGTGCAATACTTAGATGGAAAAGAAAAGGATAACTTTATTGTACAGCTTGCTGATGCACAAAATGTGCTTGTAAATGCCACAACAAATGCAGAGTATCATTCTGCAGCAAATGCTCTGTCATCTGCAAGACAAGAACTGGAAGGCCTAAAGAAAGCAACAGATACACAAATATCTGAACTTAAATCAGGAATTACAGAATTGCAAATGATGTTAAACAACAATACATATTCAGATGAAAATCGCTTACAGATTGAGGCAGCAATCCAGACAGCATGGCAGGCGGTGTCAAAAATAAGCCTTACAGAGAAAGAAGCATCAGTTGTATTAAGTACAATTGAACAAGCAAAACAGTTACAAGCGCAAGAGCTACCGAACGAACAAACACCCCCTGCTGGAACACAATCTGGTTCCGATGATGGATATAAAGGGCAAAGTACAGGACAAATGTCTCAAGTAAATGAAGATAAACATCAAGAAAGTATTATCAATGCAAAAACAGGGGATATTACTACTTTGTGGAGTATTACGGCAATTATGGTAGTTGCAATTTGTAGTATTATCATTTTTATAATTATAACAATAAAATTAAAACATAAGGAAAATTAACCGTTTATTTGATATTAAGGCAGGAATACGTTATTCGTATCCCTGCTTTTATATTATTTAAACAGAAATTTACTGTGATAAGGTCTGGTTAGCAGATATCAGTAAAAATTGCATAGTAATTTTTTTAATGCTATAACAACCTTGTAACAAGTAACAAAACAAACATTGAAAGCAACATCTTTCAATGTTGAAGATTTTGATTGTTGACAAGAACGTTTTAACATTTAGAAGTAAGGAATTGCGAAGCAATTTCTTTTA
>UQLQ01000011.1 GCA_900541905.1 uncultured Oscillospiraceae bacterium | reverse complement strand
TGTGTTCTTTCCTTTTTGTACTTTAAATATGGCAATGAGTCCCAATCTTTCATAGTAATATCCCCTTAATGTAATACGCTTATCAACATTTACTTAATATTACTTTATCAAAGTTTTTTATCAAAATGTGCAATTTCTTAGACCATATCCTTCACTGCTGTTACTGCAAAAATAGGCAGAAAATATATTATAATCTTTTATAAGAAAAAATTGCAAATAAAATGTAATGAATAGAATAAAATGATAAATATTTCCCACCATCGCCATTTTTGCAATTTAAAAGTAAAAACAAAAAAGCCGCTAAACCCAGCGGGTTAGCGACTTTTGGCGGAGAAAGAGGGATTTGAACCCTCGCGCCGGTTACCCGACCTACTCCCTTAGCAGGGGAGCCTCTTCACCACTTGAGTATTTCTCCAAAACAGTGAAATTTATTAAAACATATCATAATGTAATAGACAAAATGGCGGAGGAGAAGAGATTCGAACTCTTGGTCCCTTGCGAGATCACTAGTTTTCAAGACTAGCTCCTTAAACCACTCGGACACTCCTCCGTGTTTGACAACGTTATTAACTATATCATGTAAATAAACGTTTGTCAATATTTTTTTGGGTTGCATAATCATTTGGCTGCGGTACTAGGATTCGAACCCAGACAAACAGAGTCAGAGTCTGCTGTGCTACCATTACACAATACCGCAATATTTAAAGATAGCGTAAATAATTATATCAAATTCCTGTTGTTTGTCAATAGGAAACCTAAAATTTATCCCGAACGAAAAATAAACTGTATCATATATCTTGTTAAGGCGGACAAAAAGAATTATAATAAAGAAAAAGGAAGGTGTTAACAATGAGTTTGAATGAATTTACCAAAACTCTGATTGAGCGGCGTTCCGTAAAATCATATATACCAAATAAACAAGTACCGGAAGAAATCTTACAAGCGGTTTTAACAGCGGGACAGTATGCCCCATCTTCCATGAATCAGCAAAATCGATTTTTTACCGTGATTCAAGATGCTGGTTTTATCAAAGAAATCTCCGATAAAACGCTGCAAATGATGAAAGATGGAGGTTTTACTCCCACGCGTCCCAATATGCCATTTTATTTGGCTCCAACTGTTATTGTTTGTTCTGCACCTAAAGATACCAAACTAGGCCGAGAGGATGTAGCTTGCTCTATTATGAATATGCTGCATGCAGCGCATTCATACGGTCTTGGAAGTTGCTACATAGGAATTGCCTTGGGAATTTTTGATTCTGATATTCAGAAAAAATTTCAGTTACCGGATGGATATGAACCTGTTGCTTGTGTAGCACTTGGATACGAACAAGATGCACCTGCACCTGCAAAACCAAGACGAACCGATAATATATGTTATATTAGATAAAAGAAAAACACCTGTTTCGATAAGATACAGGTGTTTTTCTTTTACTTTTGTATTATAAATATGATATCAACATCAGATTTTTCACGCTAAATGTGTACGACAATAAAAAACGATTCTATATGACATAAACACAGTAAGGTATTAGGTATACATACCTGTTGCTATTTACTGAATTTATAAGGAACTACCATATATCATTGTAAAGCAGAATACAAAATTTGTTCCGCACATTTGATACCGTCAACTGCAGCAGAAACAATACCTCCCGCATATCCTGCTCCTTCACCGCAAGGATACAAACCTTTTAAAGTAACCGATTGAAGTGTTTCATCTCTCAAAATGCGAATTGGTGCAGAGCTGCGTGTTTCAACAGCTGTCAATAGCGCATCTCCATATGAAAAACCATTCATATTGTGATTGATTTTCAAAATTCCTTCACGAAGAGATTCATAGATTTCTTCGTGAAAACAGGAAGATAGGTCACACGGAACTACTCCCCGCTGATACGTTGGGGTTACATCTCCCAATCGTGTACTTGCACGACGCTCAATAAAATCTTCTACTCTTTGAACAGGTGCTGCATATGTTTTTCCACCTAATTCAAATGCGCGTTGTTCCAACTTCCGTTGTAAATACATTCCAGCCAAAGGATGTACATCTCCAAAATCAGAAGGGCCGATACCGACCAGTAAAGCTGAGTTAGCATTTTTTCCATTACGAGCAAAATTACTCATGCCGTTGGTCACCACTCCACCTTTTTCAGATGCCGATGCAACTACAATACCTCCGGGACACATACAAAAGGTATATACACCTCTCCCATTTTTCAAATGTACTGCTTGCTTGTATTCTGCCGCCCCCAACGCGGGATGATTTTCATAAGGACCAAATTGAGCGCGATTAATTAGCGATTGGGGATGCTCAATTCTTGCTCCGACTGAAAATGGTTTTTGTTCTATATGTACTAAATTGCTGTTATGTAACATTTCATAGGTATCTCTGGCACTGTGTCCAATGGCCAAAATAAGATGTTTGGTTTCTAAAATAGTAGAAGTACCATTTTGGGATTGTATTTCAATGGAGGAAATGGTTCCGTTTTTCTCAATGATATTTGTTAATTTGGTATCGAAATATATTTCACCACCGAGTGAAATGATTTTCTTGCGAATATTTCGCACAGTATTCGGCAAATAGTCTGTTCCTATATGAGGATGTGCCAGATACAAAATTTCACTGGGAGCACCTGCCTCCGCCAATTCTAATAATACTTTTCTTGCTCTTCCGTCTTTTGTACCTGTATTTAATTTTCCATCTGAAAATGTTCCGGCTCCTCCCTCACCAAACTGCACATTGGACTCAGGATTTAACTCTTCTCCATACCAAAATGAAAATACTTGCTCCTGTCGTTTTTCAACAGCGCTTCCGCGCTCAATCACAATCGGATTTTGTCCGGCTTGCGCTAAGATAAGTGCTGCAAACATTCCGGCAGGCCCAAATCCTACTACAACGGGTCTTGTGTCCATCTTTTTTGTGGCAGGTATCATATATTCATACGGCGTAACATATTTCATTTTAGAATTTTTATTGTGTTTCATAAATACAGATTCATGACTAAGTTCTACGTCCACTGTACATATAAAATGAATATTCTGCTTGTTTCGTGCATCAATGGAGCGTTTGATTAATTGTATGGATTGTATCTCTTCTATATCTGTTTTCATGTGCCTTGCAGTATAATACAATAACTCTTCTTCTGTGCTATCCAATGGCAGTTTAATTTCAGGAACTCTTATCATGTAGTTGTTATCCTCGCTTTATCTTTATGGCATAAACTTTTTGCGGCAGCTTTTCCTGCTGTAATTCCACTAATCCATGCCCAGTTTAAGTTGTAGCCACCACAATCTCCATCAATATTCAGCAATTCACCTGAAAAATATAATCCTTTGTGAATTTTAGATTCCAAAGAACTGTTTAATTGTGACAGTGAAACTCCCCCGGCGGTCACTTGTGCCTGTTTCCAGTCAGCTACTCCGACACAAGGATAAGAAAATTGTTTGACAGCATTGGCAATTACCATAAAATCAGTTTTCGTGAATTGTTTTGCCAACATTTCTTTGGACTGAGGCACAGCTGTTTTTACAATTGCTTCCCCTACCTTTTTATTCATGAAGCCTTTTAATATCTCCGTTGCGGGAAGGTGAGGAAACAGATTTACTGCACGGTTCAATTGGTTTACAATACTGGATACACTGTATTCCGGCATAAAGTCCAAAAGAATTGTAATCTTCTGTTTATTTGCAATACAATGAGCAACATGACGGGAGAATTGAAACATACATATACCTGATAAACCCTGTTCTGTAAATTGTACTTCTCCTTTTTCATGTCTTATGGCTTTGCCATTACATTTTAACGTAGCTGTAACGTGACTTCGCATACCTTTTAAGGATTTTACATATTCCGGCGGCGTTTTTAAAATGGTTAGTGCGGGATATAACGGTGTAACCGTATGTCCCAGTTGTTTTGCCAAAATATACCCATTTCCGACAGACCCCAGTTGAGGTGAAGCTTTTCCTCCTGTTGCCAAAATTACTTTGTCAGCAATAAAAGTTTTCTGGTGATGATTTTCTAAGATAAATATGCCATTTTTCGACCGAACGCTGTGAATAGGACAATCGCAGATGATTTCCACTTGCATCTCTTCTGCGTTAAAACGCAACACATCCAATACAGAAGAAGCCTGTAAACTATAAGGATAAATTCGGCCTTCTGATTCTTCTTTGCAAAGAAGTCCAATTTCTTCAAAATACTGTATGACTCGTTGAGGAGGATACGTACGCAAAATGGCTTCAATCAGTCTTGTATCACCATAATAGTGTTTTGCACTTGCATGTATATTCGTTAAATTACATCTTCCATTACCTGTGGCCAGCAATTTTTTGCCTACTCTCGAAGCGCCTTCAAAAATTGTAATCTTTTTTGTATGCTTACATATTTTTGAAGCTGTAATGGCCGCAATGAGTCCGGAAGCTCCTCCGCCTATGACAGCTAAATTTATTTTTTCCTGCATAAATCTTTCCCTCCTTTCCATATAAAAAATTTCCATAAACAGTATAGCGCATTTCGTAGTTATATGTAAAGAATATGTTTGTTTTATCTTATATTTGTGCCAAAACTTGTTTTATTTTTTTCAAATACGGTTGACAATTGTTTCATAGAGAGTATAATAAATTAATGATATTAATTGTTAATGTTATTAATTATTAATGATGTTAATTGAGGGGGGTGAATTTAGGCATGAGCGATGCCAATGCCTTAAAAGAAGAATTGGCAGAAGTATTAGGAGGATTAAGAAGATATAAAAAACCTTTTCCTGCAATGTTTGGTATTGCCCCGGGGGAATTTTTTACGCTGGGAATGATTGAGCGATATCAAGATTCAACAGGAGGAGTAGAAGCTTCTTTGATAAGGGAAGTTAGTCAGATGTCAGGTCCGGCTGTTTCTCAAATGTTAAAGGCTTTGGAAAAGAAAGACTATATCAAAAGAGTCATGGTTGAAGAAGATCGGCGGAAAGTATTAGTGTGTTTAACCCAACAAGGAAAAGAAATTTTGTCCACATCCAAAAAGATGTTTTTAGCCGTTGTGGATAAAATTTATGAAGATTTTGGAGAAAAAGACACAAGAAAATTTATTGAACTTCTTAATCGCTTTCAAGTAATCTTCTATGAAGGCACATCCTGTGACAAAATTTAAACTTATTTAAGAAAGGAAGTCATGCTCATATGGTGAAATTGCTCGCAAAGTACTTAAAGCCTTTTTGGCTGAGTGTAGTATTTGCCGTTTTGCTGTTGTTTGGTCAAGCGTTTAGTGATTTAAGCTTACCACATTACATGTCTGACATTGTAAATGTTGGTATTCAACAGGGCGGTATTTCAGAATCTACACCTAAGGCAATAAGTGCCAAAGCACTTTCGTTTTTGAAAGTGTTTATGACAGACGAAGAAAAAGAAGTCATTGATAAGAGTTATACGCTTCGTTCTGTTCACGATCAAGGTCAAGAACATGACCGTTATGTAAAAGAATATCCATTATTGGCTACACAAGATATTTATATATTGAACAGTAACATAGACAGTGATACCATGTCTCAATTGGACCATACATTCGGTTTGGCAACATGGACATTCATTTATACCATGCAATCTATGTCAAGCAATGAAAATGCTGCAGCACAATCTGGCGGTGACGATACTTCCAGCAGCAGTAGTATTTCGGATATTAATTTTGAAGAACTCTATCAAATGCAACCACAGCTGGAGGCAATGCCTGATCAGGTGATTGATGATGCAAGAGTACAGGCAGAAAATACAGAATCCTCCATGCTCTCTCAAAGTGCTGCTATCTTAAACGGTAATATTTATCAAGAGCTTGGACAAAACAAATCCAGCATACAAACCACATACATTGTAATTGCAGGTATGAAAATGCTGGCACTGTCACTGGCAGGCGGTATCGCATCCATTTTGGTTTGCCTATTGGCTTCCCGTATTGCAGCAGGTGTATCACGCAATCTGCGCAGAGATGTATTTAGAAAAGTTACTTCTTTTTCTAATAATGAATTTGACGAATTTACAACCTCTTCTTTGATTACCCGTACTACCAACGATATTACACAGATCCAATTATTATTGGTAATGGGTATCAGGATGATATGTTATGCTCCCGTTATGGCTGTGGGCGGTACTGTTATGGCTGTAGGCTCTTCCCCATCCATGAGTTGGATTATTGCTTTGGCATGCGGACTGCTGTTCTTACTGGTCGGAGTCATTTTCGTCATTGCAATGCCTAAGTTCAAAATCATGCAAAAATTAATTGATAGATTGAACTTGGTTGCAAGAGAAAATTTAAACGGCATGACTGTTATTCGAGCTTTTGGTACGGAAGATTTTGAAAAGAAACGTTTTGATAAAGCAAATATGGATGTAAGTAAAACGCAATTATTTACAAACCGTGTTATGGTATTCTTAATGCCTGCTATGACCTTTATCATGAATGGTATTTGCTTGCTTGTTGTTTGGATTGGTGCACATCAAGTTGCGAACGGCGGTATTCAAGTTGGTGATATGATGGCCTTTATGCAATACTCTATGCAAATTATCATTGCATTCTTAATGCTTTCCATTGTATTTATTATCGTACCCCGTGCAGCTGTTTCCGCAGCCAGAATCAGAGAAGTGCTTAGAAAAGAACCGAGCGTTCAAGACCCTGCTCAGCCAAAACATTTTGATGACAGCATTGATGGTGTTGTTGAATTCCGTAATGTTAGTTTCCATTATGCCGGGGCTGATGAAGAAGTGTTAAGCAATATCAACTTCACTGCAAAACCAGGTCAGACAACAGCATTTATCGGTTCTACCGGTTCAGGTAAATCCACGTTGGTAAACTTAATCCCTCGTTTTTATGATGTAACTTCAGGTGAAGTTTTAATTGATGGTGTGAATGTAAAAGATGTATCTCAACATGAGCTTCATAACAAAATTGGTTATGTACCGCAAAAAGGTATTTTGCTGTCTGGTACCATTGCTTCCAACTTGCGTTATGGAGACGAAAATGCAACTATGGACGATTTAAAACTTGCTGCGGATATCGCACAAGCTACTGACTTTATTATGAAAAAGCCGGATGGCTTTGACAGTCCTATTTCTGAAGGCGGTACCAATGTATCCGGAGGTCAAAAACAGCGTTTGTCCATAGCACGTGCTTTGACAAAGAAACCGGAAATCTTTATTTTTGACGACAGTTTCTCTGCTTTAGATTTTAAAACAGATGCTGCTTTGCGCAAAGCTTTGAAAGAACATACTTCAAATGCAACCGTATTGATTGTTGCACAGCGTATTAGCACAATTATGAATGCAGAACAAATTATCGTTTTGGATGAAGGCAAAATTGTTGGTAAAGGTACGCATCAAGAGCTACTCAAAAATTGCCAAACCTACTATGAAATTGCTTCGTCACAACTTTCAAAGGAGGAGTTAGACAATGAGTAATCAAGAACAAAATACAAAAACTTCTCCAAAGCCGGGTGGCGCAATGTTTGGTGGGAACGCCGCTGTTCCTGGAGAAAAAGCAAAAAACTTTAAAAATTCTTTTGGTAAATTACTGCGTTACATGGGCAAATTTAAAGTACTGTTAATTTTAGTGGTTATTTTTGCTGTGTGCTCCACAATATTTACCATTGTCGGACCTAAAATTTTAGGTATGGCTACTACAAAATTGTACGAAGGCATTATGAGCAGTGTCTCCGGTACAGGAACCGGTATCGATTTTGGATATATCGGTACAATTGCAATTATTCTGATTTGTTTGTATTTGGTAAGTTTATTATTTGGTTATTTACAAGGACATTTGATGTCCAAAGTTACAATGAAGGTAACATATAATTTAAGAAAAGATATTTCCAATAAAATGCATCGTCTGCCATTTAAGTATTATGACGGTACCTCAAATGGTGAAATCTTATCTTACATTACCAATGATATTGATACGATTTCCCAAAGTATGAACCAGAGTGCAACACAAATTATCACTTCAGTTACTACTATTATCGGTATTCTGATTATGATGCTGACCATCAGCTGGGAAATGACTTTGGTTGCTTTGGCCATTGTGCCTATTTCAATGGGTATTATTTCTTTAATTATGAAAAAATCTCAGAAACACTTTATGGCACAACAAGCTTATTTGGGTCACGTAAATGGTCATGTAGAAGAAATGTATTCCAGCCATG
This sequence comes from uncultured Oscillospiraceae bacterium, assembly GCA_900541905.1. Lineage (GTDB taxonomy): Bacteria > Bacillota > Clostridia > Oscillospirales > Acutalibacteraceae > UMGS1071. The sequence continues at coordinate 49,788 of UQLQ01000011.1, read as the reverse complement.
TTGTAATCAAAGCGTTTAATAAAGAAAAAGAGTCTGCAAAAACCTTTGATAAATACAACAATACACTTTATAAATCTGCTTGGAAATCACAATTTATGTCAGGCCTTTTAATGCCGATTATCTTGTTTGTTGGAAACTTGGGTTATGTAGCAATTTGTATTTTGGGCGGTTATTTATCTGTTACAACCGGTTTACCTGTTGGTAACATTCAAGCTTTCATGCAATATGTACGTCAATTTACACAACCAATTTCTCAAATTGCAAATATCTCAAATATTTTACAGCAAACTGCAGCAGCTGCTGAACGTGTGTTTAATTTCTTAGAACAGGAAGAAGAAGTTCCTGAAACAAAGAATCCGATTACCGTACAGCATGATCCAAACGGTGTCGAAACTGCTACTTGCATCAAACCAAAAGGTAAAGTTGTATTTGACCACGTACACTTTGGTTATACACCGGAACGTACCATTATCAATGACTTTTCAACCGTGGTAGAGCCCGGACAGAAAGTAGCTATTGTAGGACCTACAGGTGCAGGTAAAACAACCATAGTAAAACTGTTGATGCGTTTCTATGATGTAAATTCAGGCGCGATTTTAGTAGACGGTCATGATTTACGCGAATATGCAAGAAAAGATTTGCGTTCCATGTTTGGAATGGTTGTGCAGGACACTTGGCTGTACAATGCTTCTATTGAAGATAATATTCGTTATGGTAAACAGACTGCCACAACGGAAGAAGTAATCGAAGCAGCGAAAGCTGCACAAGTAGATCACTTTGTCAGAACGTTCCCTGATGGATATAAAACCATGCTAAATGAAGAAACAAATAACGTATCTCAGGGACAAAAACAGTTGTTGACCATTGCCCGTGCGATTTTAGCAGATCCTGAAATTTTAATTCTGGATGAAGCAACAAGCAGTGTTGATACCAGAACTGAAATTTTAATTCAAAAAGCGATGGATCATTTAATGGAAGGAAGAACCAGTTTCGTTATTGCTCACCGCTTATCTACCATTAAAAATGCAGATACCATTTTGGTTATGAAAGATGGAGATATTATCGAACAAGGTAATCATGAAGAACTGCTTGCCAAAGGTGGTTTTTATGCAAACCTTTATAATAGCCAATTTGATGAAGGCGAAGAATAATTTGAATAAATAACTTCCTCTCAAAAAAGCCATTACAGTTTTCACTGTAATGGCTTTTTATTGCTCTATGTTCGCTGATTTTTGGCAGTAAGCTTGTATTAATTTGATAAACCGCTCTCCGTAGCGATTTGCCTTTGTCTGCCCTACCCCGTTCACTTCAAGAAAAGATTTTAAATTTTGAGGTAACTTGATGCACATATCCCGCAAGGCAGCATCTGTAAAAATAACAAATGCAGGAACACTTTGTACTTTTGCAATTTTTGCCCTTAGTGCTTTTAATTGTTGGAATAATTCCTCATCAATTTCCACGTAAGAAGTAGGAACTGAAGATTCCATACTGTCAGGTTGTTGCAACACACGCATATGCAATGACTGCTGACCGCGTAAAATTGCATAGGCTTTTGGCTGAATTTTTAATACTTGATATCCATCGGTAGTTGCTTGAATATAAGATTGTACCAGTAAAAATTCTATGACTTGTCTGATATATTCTTTGGGAACAGTTTCCATAATTCCATAGGTAGTCAGTGTATCTAAATGGCTATTTCTGATTTTTTCATTTTTACTTCCCCGTAAAATATCAATAATGGTCAGCATTCCAAATCGTTCTCCGGCTCTGATAATACATGACATAATTTTTTGTGCATCAACGGTGATATCAATTTCTTTTGAATTTGCATTGCAATTAGAACAATTTCCGCAAAAATTTGGACTTTGTTCTCCAAAGTATCGAAGCATATGTGCACGCAAGCAGTCTGTTGTGGTGCAGTAATAAGTCATTTGTTTGAGCCTATCTCTGTCTTTTTCCAATACTTCATGGCGTGTAATTGGATCCAATTCTTCGTTTTCTTTGTCCTTTTCGATTAAAAATAAATTTGTACTTACATCTTGTTTGCTGTATAACAAAATACATTGTGCCGGTTCACCGTCTCTTCCCGCCCGTCCTGCTTCTTGATAATAACTCTCTATATTTTTAGGCATATTAAAATGAATGACATAAGAAATATTGGATTTATCAATTCCCATACCAAACGCATTGGTTGCAACCATAATTTGTGCCTTATCGAATTGAAATTCTTCTTGATTTAATTTTCGCTCCTTATCGCTTAAGCCGGCGTGATATCTGGTCGCCCGATAGCCTTGTAATATCAATCTGTCACAAACATCCTCTACCCCTTTTCTTGTCGTACAATAGATAATGCCTGTTTTGTTTGGATTTCGTTCTAAAAATCGTTCCAATGCCGTAAATTTATCAACAGGTTTTTGTACTTCAAAATATAAATTTTTTCTGTCAAATCCTGTCGTCATGACAAATGGTTTCTGCAATGCTAAAAGAGAAATAATATCATCTTTTACTTCTCTGGTAGCAGTGGCTGTAAAGGCGCCGATAATAGGACGTTTGGGCATAGATTGAATGAATTGCGCTATTTTTAAATAGCTGGGACGGAAATCTTGTCCCCACTGTGATACGCAATGTGCCTCGTCTATACTGACAAATGAAACATTGGTGGAAGCAGCAAATTCCTGAAAAAAATCCAATTCCAAACGTTCCGGGGCAACATAAATTAATTTGTACTTATACTGCTTTGCATTTTGAATTACTTTATATTGCTGTGCAGGTGTCAACGAACTGTTAATGTATGCTGCGGGAAGGCCCGCTTCCAATAAGGCATGAACTTGGTCTTTCATCAAAGAAATCAGAGGAGAAATTACCAACGTGATTCCGTCCATCAAAATTGCCGGAATTTGATAACAGATGGATTTTCCTGCTCCAGTAGGCATAATTCCGACACAGTCTGTTCCATTTATTAAATTTGTAATTAGTTCTTTTTGACCGTAACGAAATTCACTGTATCCAAAATAAGTTTTTAAAATTTCATAAGCTTTCTCTATCATCTGTACTCTCCACTAATATCGTTATAATGTTATTATACTAAACTTTTTATTTAGACACAATGAACCTGTGAGAGAATTGCGCATAAATCATTGTTCGTGACGAAATTATGAATAAAAAAACAGATTTTCTTATGAATATTGAGAAATTTATCTATTTTTTTGTCAACAAACTTGTAATATTGACGATATTAGATGAATATAGTATAATAAAAGCATATATGAGAAAGAAGGTATAGTTATGAGTAAATACTGCCCCAGATGCGGTGCTGTTACAGAACGAAATGCGGCTTTCTGTCATAATTGTGGTGCTAAAATACCTCAAGAGCAGCCGCCTGTTTCAAATTCAAACACAAATACATATCATCAAAATTACGGTACTGTTCCGCCACAGCAACCGGGAGGATTTCATCCTCAACAACCAAACCAAGCACAATTTATTATGGTACAGCAAGTTGCTTCAAAGATTAAAAGTGCTGCAGTTTTTTGGTTAATTTGGGGAATTTTATGTGCCATTATTGGTATTATAACCGTTTGCGTCGGCGCAGCAGCCAGTTCATCAATCAGCGGTCGTTTATATCGATATTACTATGACACCGATCCCGGAGTGGGAGCTATTGTATATGGTTCTTTTTTATTAGTTGCTGCTATCATTAATATCATATATGCTGTCATTCATTTTGGATATGCAAAGGAAATCTTTAGAAATCCAGCAGCAGTCTTGCGTAAAATTGATTCATCCGGATTCTATATTACAAGCATTGTACTTAATATTATTTTTGGTGGTGTGATTGGTATTATTGGTGGTATTATGATGTTGAATACCCGCACTTTAGCACGCGGCAATCAATTTGTATTCCAGGGTGGTCATGTACCTCAACGTCCGGTATCTCCATATGCTCCGCAGCAGCCTGTGACCCCTCCCCAGCCTCCGGTACAGCAACAGCCCCCTATGCAACAAAATCAAAATGTACAGACAGAAACCAAACAAGAAGCTTCTGTTACTTCAGAACCGCATGAGGGTGAAAACACAGAACAGAATCATAAATCAGAATAAATCATAAAGAAAAAGAGACAATTTTATTTGTCTCTTTTTTCTTTTCCTAGTAATATTAAAATAAAAAGAGATTCCTTGTAAGAATCTCTTTGCTATGTAATCATTTTGAAAAACGTTTATTTAAGGTAGAAAGGGCTTTTTTCTCTATTCTACTGACATAGGAACGCGAAATTCCCAAAGCAGAGGCAACTTCCCGTTGTGCTAGCGGTTTGCTGCCGGGTACCAAACCATATCTTAAGCAAATAATGGATTGTTCTCTTGGTGATAATTCCTCTTCCATATATGATTTTAATTTTTCAATTTTTATCTTATTATCTATATTTTCTACCATATTATCTTCCGAAGCCATGGTATCCATTAATGTTAACGCATTGCCGTCTCTGTCAGTATCAATTGGTTCGTTCATAGAAACATCTTGTGCTGTTTTTTTAGTAGTACGAAAAAACATAAGTATTTCATTCGCTATCCCCTCGGTTTGGCTCTGGATTTTCCTCTGCCAAATCGGTATAGTCAATCTCTGATTCCGTATCGCCAAACAGCACCACATGGACGTTTTTCCCGTCCCAGACAATCCGGCGAATGAACGCACGAAGAGCCATACGCTTCTGTTCTACCCCTATGGTATCGAAGGACTGCCCGAAGGATTTTAACAGTTCTTTTGTCCTGTCAAATTCCTCACTAGAATAGAGATGGTTTTTGGTGAGGGATTCCAGCTCGCTAATCCGATTCTTGATTTTCTCGTTTTTCTCGTGGAGTATGTTAATCTGTTCGGTAATGTAATCAAATGCCGGTGTGTTCGGCATCTTTGCAAGGGTATCCACCAGATTGGCAATCTGCTGTTCGTTCTCCTGCAATTCCTTTTTGAGAGCGTTTAACTGCTGGTCATATTCTTCCCTGTTGCCCTCCAGCTTTCTTTGCACGCTCTCTAAATTTTTGATAAAGTCGGAGCTATCCTCTGAAATCAGCTTGATTTGTTGGCATATCATTTTGTCAAGCTCGTTGCCGTTGGGATTCTTGCTGTTGCAGAGCTGACAACGACTGCGTTCTTTGGTTTCACAGAGATAGCTGTAGATCTTCTCTCCCTGTGCGTTTGTCCGCTGGCTGAGCTTGGGACGCATAAAACTGCCACAATTCCCACAGTACAGCAGACCGGAGAGCAACGCCACATTACTTTTGGGCTTGCGGTAGGACTTGGAACGGTTTTGATTCAGCATATCCTGCACCCTCACCCAATCGGCTCCGGCAATCAAGCCCTTGTGTTTTCCCACTGCAACAATCCATTCGTCCATATCCCGCATTTGATTGGACTTACCGGATTTTTGAATGGTTTTGTTATAAGCCATAATGCCATGCTTGCCGTCAAATTCCGATTGTTCGGCGTAAATCTCCACGCCTAAGCTGTCAAAATACTCCCATGCATTCTGGTCGGCAATCATGTAAACCGGATTTTGCAGAATGGAGCGAATGGAAAACCGGGTAAAATTCTTCCCGTTTTTTGTGGTGACATTGTTCTGCAACAAGTAAGTATCCGTTTTGGTAAGCGAATTGGTTTCTATAAATTTCGAGAAAATCAGCCTGATAATCTCCGCTTCTTCTTTGATGATGTCCAGCTTGTAGGCTTTTCTCTCTTTTCCGTCCACCGTAACGCTTCCGACAATTTGCGTACTTTTATAGCCGGTTGGCGTCGTACCACCTAACCAACGTCCAGATTTAGCAAGCTCATGCATGTTGTCCCGGATACGTTCTGCGGTGGTTTCCCGTTCCAACTGTGCAAAAACGGAAACCATCATCATCATGGCTCTGCCGCTTGGGGAAGTGGTGTCAAAATCGTCCCGGATTGAAGTGAACTCCACATTGTAGTAGTCAAATTCGTCTTTGAGCTTGGCGAAGTCTCCCACATTACGGCTGATACGGTCTAAGCGGTAGCAGACCACAGCCTGAATCTGATTTGCCCTGATTTGCTTCATCATAGCCTGAAACTGTGGACGGTTGACATTTCCTCCGGAGAATCCCTCGTCCTCAAAAATTAAAATATCTTCTTCCGTTACATTGTCGTGGTGGAGATTGATATGTTGACGGCAAAGCTCAATTTGGTTTTCAATGCTTTCGCCCTTGCCGGTGAATTTTGATTTTCTCGAATAGATGGCGTATTTTCGGTTATCCTGTCCTTTCATTGATTTATCCCTCCATATTAAGTTATGTGACATTTTAATTCATCACATAACGGCTTTTCCTTACAACCTTATTATAAACCGAATACGCCAAAAAAGCAAAACATTTTCTAAAGAAAAAGACCGTCTACGTTTTTCGCAGACGGTTTTACATTATCCCACGTTATTTTTTCCTTGTAAAGTCGATTTTGATGATTTTACATCGTCTTTCGCACTGATTCTGATAAAGGCTTTGCCCTGCTCCAAATATAGTTCCTGTTGTTCTGTACTCAATGACCGGAAGATACGCAATAGTTCATTCTCCAAACGGGATTGAGTGTTTCCGATTTTAAGATTTAACAGGTAATCGGCAGATACATTAAAATAGTTTGCAAACAGTTTTAATGTCTCAAAATCCGGCTCACTCGTTCCCTGCACATATCCACCAAGGGTAGACACAGGGATTTCCAAGTCCTTCGCCAGTTGTTTTTGTGTAAGACCACGTTCATCTATCAAAGTGCGTAATGTATCGCAAAAAGGCATAAATATCAACTCCCCTTTCATTTTAAAGGAGAAACGAGTTTTCCACTCTTAAAAACGAGATAATCATTGACAAAACGGATTTTTAGGATTAAAATAAAGAAAAGTATTGCAAGGAGGAAAAATTGTGAAGTTCAAAAACTTATGTGCTGTTGCACTTTCTCTATCTTTAACAGCTGGAATTGCTGTTCCTGTTTTTGCACAGGAAACCGATTCAAACGTTACAGTGTCTTATGCTATGCCTGCTTCGGTCAAAATTGGAGAGTGGATTCCAGATATTCCAGACGAAAACAAAAGCATCACTTTGGAAAATTTAACTCCCAGCACTGATGTCTTTTTGTCTTTAGGAGACTGGAAAACAGGCATTGGCAGTTTTGACCAACATGGGGGTTGGAGCGGTTCAAAGACAACCGATGAAAACGGTAAACTGATTACGTCAGACACATTCCATACAACGGAGTCTTTTTATAAACCTGGAACAATTCGTTTCCAAGCACAGTATTGTTATAGTAATGACGTTTTGCCGACTGATGGCGACTATACCAAAATAGGCGATCCTTTTACCGTTACAGTTGAAGAACCTGTTATTCAGACAAATGCACCTGCGTCCATTCAATCTGGCGATACTCTAAATTTCACCACGGAGCTAACCAATACCGCTCTTGTGAATAAAGATACTGCTTACTATCTGAACGAAAACAACTATTCCGGCGGTATGCTGGTTGAAGATGAAACCCATAAAACCCATGAAGTCGCTTACCAGCCTTCCGTGGAAATTTTAGAGGGTAAGGATATTGTCAGCCAATCGAATCAAGATTATTCCAATACATTAAAATCCAGCGAAACACTTACCTTTACTGGTACCGGTACTGTAAAACTGAAAGTGATATACAAACAGTTCAATACCTGCAAAGACTGCATACAAAGCGACAGTGAGCTTTACAACCCTGAAAAAGTCATTACGATTCAGGTAACGGAAAAGGCAACTAATATTACAGATTCCGTTTCAGGCATTGTGATTTCCGGGAACAATCTTCCCAATGATATTACATTAACGGTTAAGTCAAATGACAAACAGGCTGTTAAAAATACGGAAACAGCCTTAGCTGATATAAGCTATAATGAGTTTGTTGCCTTTGACATTACATTGGTTGATGGTAATGGCGATACCGTTCAGCCAAACGGAAAAGTGGAAGTATCCATTCCTCTACCGGAAAAATACAAAGGACTTAATAACCTTGGCGTTTATTATATAGACAGCAGTGCAAAAGCGGAAAAACTGGAATCAAAAATTGAGAATGATTGTATTACTTTTGAAACCGACCATTTCAGCACCTACGCTTTAGTAGCGGAAAAGAAAGAAGCTACAAATCCCCCTTCCCAACCGGAACAGCAAAAGCCAACCACAGATAATCCAAAGACTGGGGATAATAGTTCTCTCATGATTTCTGTTTTGGTATTCGTAGTTTCCGGTACAACTTTGATATTTCTTTTCATTCGCAAGAAGAAACACGCTTAAATGATTACAAGGTAGGGCAACATCATTGCTCTACCTTGTTTTTTCTCTCTTAAATTGTTAGAATGAAAGTATAATATTCTGCAAGATAGGAGAGGACTAAATGACAATTTGGGGAATTGGAGCATATTTAACAAGCATACCTCCAGAAGATGTGGTAAGGTATTTTCTTGATAATGGTGTTGCAGTCGTGGGACATGAACCTTCCAAACACCCACGCCTTGATAAACTCAAAAGGAAAATTAAAAATGGCGATTTGATTTTTATAAAATCAAGACATGATTATTCTAAACCTCTGCGAATTAAGGGGATTGGAATAGTAACAGACGCTGATTGGAGCCTAAAATATGGATATGAAGATAAAGAAGGAATTAAAGTTTATTGGGTAAAAGATTTAAGTGGTAATAAATACGTTGATATTCTTGCGCCCAACAAATACGGTTCCACTCATACTCTTTATCAGGAAACAGATGCAAAGGTGATTGAAAATATTCTTAATTCGTTATATAAAGAAACGACGCTCTGAAACAAAATCAGGGCGTCTTTTTCATTTGCTCTCTATGCAGTCTAAAAGGCTCATAAAGGGCTTTTTCTTTTTCCGGGCAAGCTTTCCGCAAAACAACTCTCTTTTGTTCTATACGCTTCTTAGCCGCTTCTGAGACAAAAAGAAGAGTTTTTAAAGGTTTTTGAGTTCTTCAATCATGGCCGCCAGTGTATCGTCTACCACTGTAAAACTGATACCGAGATGATTGCTTACTTTTCCGTCCTGTACCAGTTGACGACGAATTGCAAGAATCTCACGTTTTGCCTTTTCCAAACCGGCTGTTACATCAACACTTTCTTTGACAATGCGTATCATCTTTTTCCCTCCTCTCTGCTTTGTCACAGAAATTCAGGCAGATTCCACCCAGATGTATCGCGTCCCTGTGTTCCCTTTATTTTATCTTTGCCGTTCTAATTTCTAAAAACGATAGATTCCTTGCTGTGATACACACACTTTTTGCGTTATTACTGATAAACAAAACAAGTTCAACAAGAAAGTGCATTTATGAACTTTTTATGAACGCTCAAAAAATCCTGATGTTTTCTCTCTTCCAAAACGTTATTAAATACTAGAACATACAGGAGGTAATCTGATGGAAGAGAAGAAACAAATTGAAAATGAGCATTTAACAAAAGTGTACCATACCAATCACATTGTAGAAGCCATTACGGTTGAAAAACGTTGTACTTGTATTGCACGTTACCGTAAGGTGAGCAGACAGGGTTATGTTAATCTGGAAACCGGAGAGTACATTGAGAGCAAAGCTCGTGCAAGTCCGATTGATATAGAAAAGAGATTTAAAAAGTCCTGTCATGAACTGAGGAGGATTATCAATCTAAACTTTACAGGGCATTGTTCTGAGAAGTTCTTGACGCTAACCTATTCCAATGTCATGAGGGATTATAAGCAGGTTAATTTGGACTTTAAGAGATTTTGGAGCAGGTTTCGGTATTCCTATCCATCTTGCGAGTATATCCGTATCATAGAACCGCAGGGTAACGGCAGCTACCATCTTCATGTACTGATGAAACGCATGGACAAACAAGGGTTATTTGTTCCAATGGAGAAACTCAAACAAATGTGGGAATATGGTGGTGCATGGATTGAAAATTTCCCCTTTGTCGATAACTTCGGTGCTTACTTTTGCCCGAAGTTTTTAAAAGAAAGTACCACTTCTACTGATACTGTTTCGAAAGCACATGAAAAAGGAACTCGCGTTGCTTTCTATCCAGAACATTTCAGACTGTATAGCTGTTCTAGAGGGATTCAGAAACCTGTTCCTGTCACTATGACATATGAGAAGTTAAAGGCAATCGTTGGCGAAACACCACCTTGCTATTCTCATACGACAACCATTCGAGATAAACAAGGTAGCGGAGAAGTTTTGAACTCCATCACCTACGAACAATACATTTTAAAAGGAGAGAAACGCCATGAATAATATAACACATGAAGATTTAGTAGATATGCTGTTTCGAGAAATTCAGTCGGCAAACAATTTGATCGGCACTCTTGAATGCACAGGATTCATGTCAATGGATCGCTGGAACTTTATGGGAAAATATATCTCCGAGCTTTCCGAAATTCAAAACGAGGTTCTAGAGGATTTTGAACGTTACAAGCGTACTATCCAAAAGTAGAATCATGTTGGACAATGCTTCATGCATATCCTGTTAGAAGGGAGGGGGCTTGGTAAAGCGTGGAGGTAATCATGCACTACCCTAAGACGGAACAGGGCTGGCGGGAACTTCAAAAAAGAATAGCTTCTGTTCATGCCGAAACGGTAGAGCAGTATCTCAACAAACTGCCATGCCCTAAGGAGCAGAAGCTGGCGTTACTGAAAGCTGTTCAGGACGATTTGAAGAACGGCAAGTAGGTACATAAAATGAGACGGTCAGGCTGGTTAGGCTTGACCGTCTTTTTCTTTGGTTGAAATAGGAGTCTCGGAACCTTATAATATAAATATGAGCTATTATAAGGGGTGTGAAGCGATGAAACGAGTTAAATTCTATTCTAAAGGAGATTGGGCTAGTGGTTACCATCTCAAAAAAGTGGAACAAATTCTAATGACGTTTAATGAGAATAGCGATTTCGATATTAACGATATACTAGAAATGCATAATATAATTTTGTATATAGAAAATGGTCTAAAATTAAAAACTTGGACTCAAGAACAGATAGAATCATATATAACCCAGTGTAAGTCTATAAAAAATATTATTGGACGTTATTTTGGAAATTTAACAAATGAAAATATAATAGAGAATTACTTGCGGTTAGAATATGACTATCGAAATGATTTTTGGTCCCTTTTTGAAAAATACAAACTGTTTAATAAAATATCGGCCACTGTATTTACACAAATGCTTGATTTAAACGAAGTGTTGATACAGGACATACTACAATGTAAAAATACCGTCAAAACTTATGGAAAACAACTACGGGATAAATTGGTATCAAATCCGTCTACAGCCACTATTATACTAAATCATCTTGAAATTAAATCATTGAGTAAACAGAAGACGATATTTTTCCCAAAAGAGCTGACAAATGAAGATAAAGAAAAAATTATATGTAATTATATTGATTCGAAAAATGCACATCCTAATGTTTTAAAGATTATTGAAAATCTGAGAGATTCTGATCAACTTCGTATTTCGGATAAAACAAGATTAAAAGCAAAGAGGCGGAATGAAAAAGAAACTGAAACATTTTTTACTGAAAATAGTGGAATGAAAATTGGAACAGCGATAAAATTTGTCAAAAATCAAACTAATGCAGTTGAAACGAGCAAGGAAAATGACCTACATATATTCTCTTATAGTTCAGATTGGATTCAAGAAAACTTGGATTTCCCTACGATTATGAATAATTTCATATATCTTTTTGAATTTGTTGATCGTCAAATAAGACTCCTATGTGTTTCTAAAGAATGCGATTTAGGAATCTTTGAGAGAAGCATATTTATAACTTCTAAATATGACTATCCTACAGGGATTGCGTTTAACTGCAAACAGCAAATTATTTATTTGCAAATGACAGCTTATTATCAAATGTTATCACAGAACAATATCCGATTGGAAGATGTCTTTGAATGGTTCTTTACTTCATATTTATCTTCCGAATTTCAAATTGATGGTTTTAAAATCCAGATGCCGTCAATCGGGTCTACTTTTTTAGAAAAATGCAGGACGATATTTCCCGAAATTGAATCTGTATTAAAACAATATAAGATATTAGTTCAAGAGGGAAATATTGATTTAGAGCTTTTGCAAATATCTTCTAGTAGTTCAAAATATGGGGATATTCCAAGCCTGCTTCAAAAGAAATATGTGTATGGGCATGGTGAAAACTTTAATTTAATAAAATTCTGCCTATCATCAGACCAATGCTTATTGTCTTATATTAAGCGTATAGAAGAAAAATACGATACATTTTATGAATTGATTTCTAATGAACAAGTCTGGATTAATGATTATAACGATTCAGATAGGAAAAATATTCTATGGCTTCAAGAACAGAAAATAATACACCTTACGCAAGATGGGTTAATTGAATGGACAGATAAAAATAAAATTCAGATTTTATTTGATTTATGCAAAAATGACGTAATTAGTTTTTGGCATTATCCTATGGAAGTCAGACATGTTTTTGATGAGCTATATGAACAGAATTTAATTGTATTTGAGAACACTTTATTATCACGACCAGAATCAAACTACATAGATTTTTTATTGAACAAGTCTAAATATGTTAATGGGTATGATATTCGTAACAGTTACGAGCACGGAACACAACCAGATGAACATGAAAGATGCTATATGTGGGCCTTGATTGTAGCAACAATATGTATTATTAAAATTAATGAAGATATATGTATTTGGAATGACATACAAAAATTCGGAGATTATGACCAGTATAAACCAATAAAAGATTATTATGAGAGCAAGGGCCAAACTAACTAATTTATATATAACTGTATAATCAGTTTCCCCCACGTTCCTTTTGTCACCCTCACTTTTCCGCTTTCCCAACGCTTTACTGTTCCCGCACTCACGCCATACAGTTTTCCAAATTGGTACTGTGTCAAGCCCATGCTTTTGCGAATCTTCCGTATCTGCCAGCCTTGTCCGTCATAGAGAAATCGGTTGTACTCGTCCAGCAGGTCGGTAATATCGACTTCCAGCAATTCCGCAATGCGACCGAGCTTGTCTATCGGATAGTAATCATGCTCCGGGTTCTCATAATGGATATAAGTGCTCTCGTTAATCCCTGCATACTCAGCGACTTCCCGCTGGAGCAGGGATTTTTTGTATCGGTAATATCGCAGCTTGTCCGCCGTTGTCGTGAGCATAGCCGGATTGGGGTACCGGATATTAAACTTTTCGGCGTCGGTGAGCTTCTTCGGACGAAGAAACAAGAAACTGTGGATTGCAAGAGGACTGTAAATCGTCCGTCCGTTCCTTTGTTTACTGAACACATACAAACTGTCGCTGATTTTGAGGAACAACCGCCATTTTGGAGCGTTCCGGGAAAAGGGAGCTTCTTTTTCCTGTTCAGAACCCAAAAGAGCCGTTATGAGGGGATTGGTTTTTCTATACAACGTGCTGCATAGCTGGACAGTCTAATACCTTTGCCTGTATCAAATGAGTCTACAGCTTTTATCAGTCCTATCGTACCTATGGAAATCAAATCATCTTGATCGCTGGAATTGGCATAATATTTTTTGATAATATGTGCAACCAAACGCAGATTATGTTCAATTAATGTGTTCCGAGCGTTTTGATCTCCTTGGTTCAATTTTTCCAAGTATTCTTTTTCTTCTTTTGCACTTAACGGTTTGGGAAATGAACCTGAACCGGTCACATGAAGAATGAAAAATATCAAGTCAGATATAAAATCAAATAAAAAACCGCCTATCAATACAAACACCTTCTCCATTGTAATTTATACATCTTATTCGGGAGTACGCATGTTCGTTGCATGTACGATGTAAAAAATAATACCCTGATTTGTAAAAATAAAGTTTTACAAATCAGGGTACTTGTTTATTTATAGGGAGAGATATTAGTTTGTAGCATTTGCGGAGTATTTTTGTTTCACTTTTTGAATCTTTTGCGGCTCTGCTTGTTCAGAAGGATACCAACCTTTTGCAGCCATTTTTTTGTAAATATCATCTTGCATAGTTAAAGAATCTTTTAAAGCTTTATCAAATGCACAGTGCACATTTGCTGTAGCAGATTCAATGGTTCCATGCATATACAAATCACATACGCCTTTGGTAGTCAAAAGCATATTTTCCATTAAGCATTTATCATCCATTACTTTTACCTCCTGAGTTTAAACCAATTGCATAAATTGATTAAAAATTTGCTGGTGTTTATCAGCCAATTGTTGCGCGTATTGTTTTAGCTGAGGATCCTGTAAGTTTTGGGCGGCCTCTTGACATTGTGTTTTTAAAAATTGTTCATGACCCAATGCATCTTCAATATAATTTAATTCTTTTGGACTCATCCAAATCACCTCCAACTATATTATGAGATGATTCTATATATTTATACAGACCAACCTTTGTAAATTGAAATTTCTTCCAAAATAAAAACAGCAGGAATCTCCTGCTGTTTTTAAATCACTGATATGTGTTCAAATAATTTTCTAATATGTTTACATGCAGCTCTTCATCAAGAATAATACGTTTTAAATTACGAATAATCACTTCATCTTTTATTACGTTAAGTTGCTTTGTATACTTTTCTACTGCAAACCGTTCTTCTTGTAAACTATGTTCTATGAGTTGAGGAAGTGCTTTGGGATACTGATTAAATCCGGGTGACCAATATACTGCTCTGTTATGACGCGATGTCCATAATCTGGGATCAGCACCTAATTGTTTGGCCAAAGTACCAAAAATATAAAGATGATGCATTTCTACAATACTGATTTTATGAAACATTTCAGCAATCTTTTTATGTTCGTCAGTAATCAATTGATTATACGTATACAAACTGATAGCTGACATTTCAGAACGATTCCCTGCCATATTATCCAACATGATTCTGGCGTACATACTGTTTTTTATGCTGCAATCGATTGGCGGATATGGTTCAGAAGATTGAAATTCTGTTCTCTTTTTTGTTTCAGTAGGAATATTTTCCTTTGATACCGGTCTCTTGATAAAAGTTTGATGAAATTCATTCATACTGTGAACCCCTCCCTATCATTTCAGTTTATGAAGCGATAGGAGGGTGTTATGAATCATTTAGATATTTTCCAACTGCTCCAATAACATATTTAATTTTGGTCTGGAAATATACGGACGAACCATTTGAATGATTTGCTGCAATGTAAGCGGTCTGATATTTTGGAGAATTGCAGGTGTCATAAACATAGGAAATTCCTTATACAGAAGTGAATACGCTTGTTTATTTCTGAGCAATTCCCGCATTGTTATCTGGTTGTGCTTTAAATCCATGTTCCTATCCCTCCATACACTCATTATATGTCGGGAATAGGTTACCGTGAGCATAGATTCATTTTTTGGGTGGAATAGATTCCGGAATAAAACATGGATGTTGCTCTGTACATAAAACAGATTTTTTATGTTTTTCACACCAAAGCACAGGCTCTTTTTCATATTTTCGTTTTCCAATTCTTCTATATGCAATAACACCGTTTGCATATTTGCAATACATACAATAATTCACTATCTTCACCTGAATATAGTATGTACAAATTTTAAAAAATAATTTGATTGATGTGCGCATACAGAAACAGAAATAAGATCATACTTCTAATGAGGTGATAAACATGTTGCAAAGTGTGTACTTTGAAGTAAAAAATGTGCAGGACAAGCATGATTTAAAACAAATGAAAAAAGGATTGGATACATTGTACGGTGTTTTATCCGTTTCAGTAAACCAGAAAGCGCATCGAGTAGGAGTCGATTACGACACTACAGGCGTAACAGGACAACAAATTGAAGATTATTTGAATGACAGAGGTTATACAGTAACTAATGTTTACGATTTAAAAGTGTAACAAAAAAGACAAATGCCCAAATAAGCATTTGTCTTTTTTGTGCTGTAATTGTTAGAGCGCACTCCAAAATATCTCCAAAAAGGAAAAATACTTTAGCATTCCTCGCTTTAGTAAACAGCGGAGAATAATCGGTTCCATGTACTACTCCTCGCTTTCACGGGAAGCCCCGAAAACACGCTATTTTCACTCCTTAACAATTAAGACCCATTGCAGAGTTTATTAACTCTGCAATGGGTCTTAATTGTTCCCTGTCTTTTGTCTGTCAAGTTATGCTTTGGTGCCTTTTGGGGCATGTTAGGGAGTTTCTTCTGTTAGTAATTTATAAAAAACAGGCGAATGTCAGTGTATTTCCGCTTCTAAGACTTTGGCGGATTTCTTGTATAGAAGCATCAATTTTTGTAAGGCGTTTTAATAATTCCTTTTCTTCTTCAGTTGTTTTTAAAACCTCGTGGATTCCTCCGTTTTGGATTACAATACGATGGTCTGCCATTAAAGCAAGCAAAGGGTCGTGTGTTGCCATTAATACAATTTTATCTTCCGATACCAGTAATTTTAGCGCTTTTTCCCTATCGATGCCTGCATTTTCTATTTCATCAATCAAAACAATAGGTGAAGCACTTAAAATGGCAGTATCCGCAATCATCAACGCTCTGGATTGACCTCCGCTTAAACCGGTTACGGGTGTATCGGGAGAAAAACGCTCTCCTGCCAAATCATTAGCTGATTGCATAATACGTTCAATTATTTCAACAGAATTTTCAATCATACGACTTTGTGCATGCATTTCCAAAAATTCTTTGACGCTTAAATCCATGATAAAATTCATATTTTGCGATAATTGCGCAACCAAACGATTATTGGAAGAAAAACGCCACTTGGTATCAGGCTTTGCACCATTAATTAAGATACGTCTTTTTGTAGGCGTATCACCTTGGGCTGCCCATTCAATATCTGCCAGCAGACGACTTTTGCCGGAACCGGTAGGCCCTACAATGGAAACAATTTGAGAAGCAGCAATGGTTAGTTCTCCAAATTGTTCCGGTTCTCCGCATTTGGTTTGTCCCGGTAAAATAGTCAGCGAGTGTACTCTTTCTTCCTCCTCTATTCCAAGAAAAGATTGAATTTGTGCAATATACTCCTTCATTTCTTCAAATAGATTTTCTTTGTGAATGGCTTTCTCTTCCGCTTCTTCCTCACTGATATGCTCTATATATTCACCGATTGTTTGATTCATCGCCTTGGAAACATCCAAACGATTTTGCTGAAAAAAATCATGTAAAAACGGATATTGCGCTAAGAGTTCAGATATGGTAGTATGCTTCATTATCTCTCCTCCTCCCAATTCATTTTACGCACATTTCCAAGTTGATATTGTTTTCCGATGCGTGTTTCTCCCAAACAATAAGAACAAAGTGCGGCAGGCATTGGGAAACGGAGCTTCATACCTTCCAAAGTTTGAATGTTTTGAGTTTTATCATACAGCAAAGTACTTAATTCAAAAGCACCTTGACCGTTTAATCCGTTTACATGCATGACTACTGCTTTTGGATTCACTGCAGTAACACGCGAGGCAAAAACTTCTCTTTCCGCTTGTGATACAATATCTCCTTTGGTAATCACTACAAAATCAGCTGATTTCAGCATTGGACCAATTTTTTTTGGTGTATTGATGCCTGAAAGATTATCGATGATACAAACCCCTTTGATTTCTGCCAAATATGGAGAGCAGCGGTTGCAAAGTCCAGCCGATTCCGTAATTAACAAGTCTAATTGATTCTGATTTCCCCATTGCACAACTTCTTCGATATTGGAAGCAAAAAAATGGTCCGGACATAAGGCGCCTGACAGTCCTTTTCGAACAGGCACACCTTCTTTTTCATATAGTTTGTCATCATCGGTATGAAGGCAATCAAATTTTACGACACCGACAGAAATCCCCTGTTGTTTCAATGCAGAAATGGTTTTTAAAATGACGGAAGTCTTACCGGATGAGGGCGGACCTGAAAAAACGATAAAATTCATGAATTTCCTCCTTCATAGTGAAAGAATGCGTTTTCTGCCTGTTTTAATAAAGCAGGAATATCTTTATGATACAGTATGTCCCATCCCGGCCATATAAATGTCCGTTCTTTTTCAGGGCAGTCATTCACCAATGGATTGGTTGACGGAAATTTTCCGTCAGAAGACAGCGTTTTGCCAAATTCCTCGGAGAGAATAAAATCAACCAGCGGTTGTACCTTTTCTTTGGAAGACGATTTTACCAATAAGAAAATGGGATTTAAGATGGCACCGTCTTTCGGCCAAACCAACTGCATTCCCTTGGTTTCCTGCATCATGCAAGCAAAGAAATATGGAATAACGGTGATAGCGGGAATTTCCTTTTGTTTTTTTGATTTCCCCATTTTAACCATTTGAGCAGGATGCATACTTTGCATTAAATTTTGTCCCAATCGGTAAAGTCCATCAGTGCCGTATTTGCTGTAAATCCCCAACAATAAAGCGTTAAACATGTCCAAATCTTGTACAGGAAAAGCAATGGTGTTTTCATACTCAGGTTTCATTAAATCGCTCCAGCTTTCCGGCATTGGACGTTCTCCCAATGCTTCGGTATTTACCATAAAAACAGCAGGAACAATGCCGACAACCGTATACTGATGGTTCGGATCGTTTAAAGAAATACATTCATTATCAAACATTTCTTTTAAGGGTATTGTACGGTCAGAATCGGTAAAAATACCGGTATCTCGATATTTTCCCAATACATTGTAATCAAAAAACAAATTGTAACCTGCGGAAAGATAAACATCGGCCAGTTCTCTTTCATCTTTGCATGCCTCAATGCGCTCTTGCAGCCAATCCAATCCCATGCTTGCGGATTGTAAATCAAAATTCACATCCATATGATGCGTATCACGCCATGTTTCCAATGCATCCATAAGCGGTAACCGAATAGGACAAGGTAATATTCCTTCTATTTGAATGGCACACTTCTCCTTTGAGGTATGAGAAGGCATATCAGAAACTGCTTTGGACACTCCGTTTGCATGGTTTTCAATTACTTCTACCAATTGTTTTTCAATCGCGTCAGAATCCACGTGACGGCTTTTAAAAGCCATTTCCAAAGAGATTTGCTTTCCAATGGTTTTACGCATCAACGGATTGCTGATTTTGCCAAATCCGTTAGCAGCTAAAAAATCGATTAATTCAGGATAACGTTCCGTAATATCATATACTTTTTCAGATAAAGAAAAATATGGATTCATACTTTTTCCTCCTTAAGGTTCTGTTTATCAAATAAAAGACATTTCTTGACTTTACTGTTTGCATTATACTAAACTATAATTGGAAAGTATGTTGTTTTTACAACAAAACAAGAGGTTTAAGATATGAAATATATGAGTTTGCTGAAAAAAAGTATTCTTTTTCAAGGAATTGAAGATTATGAATTTGATAAATTATTAAAATGTCTGAAAGCAAAAGAGGTAAAGTTTCAAAAAGGCGAAATGATACTTCGTTACGGTGATGTGACAAATTCTATGGGCATGATGCTGCAAGGAAAAGCGATGATTGTGAAGGATGACTATTGGGGAAACCGATTTATCATTAACGAAATTCATCAAGGAGAACTATTTGGTGAAGCGTATGCTTGTATTCCTGAACAAAAACTGGAAATTTCTCTCATAGCAGATGAACCTTGCAATGTATTATTTTTGAACATTGCGGAAATTACAGGTATGTGTCATCTAACTTGCTCTTCACATAATCAGTTGATTCGAAATTTACTTGCCATCACTTCCAGAAAAAATATTATGCTGACACAAAAAATGGAACATATTATAAAAAAAACAACCAGAGAAAAAATTCTTTCCTATTTATCCGCGCAATCTATGAAACAAAACTCGCAGAAAATTATCATCCCTTTTAATCGTCAGCAATTGGCCGATTATTTATCAGTAGACCGCAGTGCATTATCAAACGAATTAAGCAAAATGCAAAAAGAGGGAATCATTTCTTATCATAAAAATGAATTTTGTTTAATGAAATAACAAAAAATATCCAAATGTTCGCTAGCGAACGTTTGGATATTTTTAGCTTACAGCCGTTTCTTCTGCAAATTGACTGTTATATAACGTTTCATAAATTCCCTTTTGACTTAATAACTCATCATGTGTACCTTTTTCTGCAATACGACCATCTTTCATAACCAAAATTAAGTCTGCATTTCGTATGGTTGATAATCGGTGTGCAATTACAAAACTGGTACGTCCAACCATAATATTTTGCATGGCTTTTTGCAGCTTTTTCTCTAAACGAGTATCAATGGAACTGGTAGCCTCATCTAATATTAGAATCGATGGGTCTGCCAAAACAGCTCTGGCAATGGTAATCAATTGTTTTTCACCTTGTGAGACATTTGTTCCTTCTTCATTGATAAACGTTTGATAACCATCCGGCAATGATACAATAAAATCATGAACATTTGCGATTTTAGCTGCTTCTATAATTTCTTGTTCGGTTGCGTCATCTTTGCCATATTTAATGTTATCATAAATAGTTCCGTGAAACAGCCAAGTGTCCTGCAGTACCATACCAAAATTAGAGCGCAGCTCACTTCGCGGCACATCTCTAATATCTACACCGTCAATTTTTACACAGCCGCCCACAACATCGTAAAACCTAAGCAGCAAATTAATAATGGTAGTTTTACCTGCGCCTGTGGGTCCCACAATCGCAACGGTCTGTCCACTTTTGGCATCGAACGTTAAATCGTGAATAAATACTTTATCAGGAGTGTATCCAAAAGATACTTGCTCAAATGTAACATTACCTTTTGCATTTTTTAAGCTTTCAGACGTACAGTGTTCCACCATATCTTCCTCATTCAAAATTTGGGCAACACGTGTAGCTGCTGCAACAGAAGATTGTATGGTAGCTGAAAGCTGTGTTACTTGAGAAAGCGGTTGGAAAATCTGCCAGATGTAACGTATAAACGCTTGCAGATTACCGACTGTCATTACACCATTGATTGCATTAACCGCTCCAAAAACAGCAATGGAGCCAATAATTAAATATGTCATAAATGCAATCAATGGAGACATTAAACCTGATATAAATTGTGCTTTAAAACCATGGTCACACACTTTTTGATTTGCAGTACGAAACTCTTGAATGGCTTCTTGTTGTTTCCCATATAGCTTAATTTCAGAAAAACCAGTATATTTTTCTTGTACTGTGCCGTTTAAATTTCCCAATGCATCTTGCTGTGCTTGGAATAATCTTTGAGATTTTTTGATAATAAATCTAGACAGGAAAAATGTACCCGGAATCAGTATCAGTGCAATCAAAGCCATCCAAACATTAATTGTAAACATCATAGTATAGGCAAATATAATGACAAAAATAGCATTTACAATTTGAGGTAAACTTTGCTGCAAAGCGTTTGATAATGTGTCAACATCATTGGTAATACGGCTTAAAATGTCACCATAAGCATGTTTATCAAAGTAGGATACCGGAAGTTTTTGCAGTTTCTTTTCAATGGCATTGCGCAAATCAAACATTGCATTTTGAATGGCATTGGTCAAACAGAAATTGTAAGCATAAGAACATGCAGCAGCGGCAATGTAGAAACCTGCCAACACAAAAAGCACATAAGTGATATATTCAAAGTTAACGCCTGCTCCCGGAACATGGGCAATAATATCTTTTGCATCGCTAGTCAACTGTGTGGTAATTAAACCTTCCGTAATAGGTGCCGCCGCTGTAAACACAGCTGCAAAGAAAATAAGAACAAAACCACCAATAAGAGGAATTAAATATGGTTTAAAAAAAGGAAACAACTTAGAAAATACATGTTTTTTAGATTTTATTTGGTCCATTTTGCCAATTCCTCCTTTGTAAGTTGAGATTCAGCAATTTCCAAATATACGGGACATGTTTGAATCAAATCTGCATGGCTGCCGTATCCTACAATTTCACCATTATCCAGTACAATAATTTTGTTGGCATCCATAATAGAACTGATTCTTTGCGCTACGATTACCACAATGGAATCAGTTGTAATTTCTTTTAGTTGTGCGCGTAAAGTAGCATCTGTTTTAAAATCCAAAGCAGAAAAGCTGTCATCAAAAATATAAATTTCAGGATTTCGAATGACTGCTCGGGCGATAGACATACGCTGCTTTTGACCACCGGACATATTTGTTCCGCCTTCGTAAACCATTTCATCAAATTGGTCCGGCTTATCCATAATAAAATCATACGCTTGTGCCACTTTTGCAGCTTCTACCAATTCTTTTTCGTTGGCATCATGCTTTCCAAAACGCATGTTGTCTGCAATGGTTCCCGAAAATAAAATTGTTTTTTGCGGGATAAATCCTATCTTATTTCTCAAAGTTTCCAAGTCGTAATTGCGAACATCCACACCGTCAATTTTGATACTGCCCTCTGTTACATCATAAAATCTGGGTATTAATTGAATTAAAGTGCTTTTTCCACAACCGGTGCTACCGATGATTGCAACAGTCTCCCCTCGTTTTGCTGAAAATGTAATGTCATGTAAGACCGGCTTTTTCGTATGCTGATATGTAAATGATACATGGTCAAATTCCAGTGTACCAATTTTATCACTATGTATTTCTGTATCAATTGCTTCGTTATGAATGGAGGGTTCTTCCCTCAATAATTCGGAAATTCTTCCGGCAGATACGCGCGCTCTTGGATATAAAGAAAATACCAATGCAAATAACATAAACGAAAACATGGTATGGAATTGATAGTCCATAAAAGCGACCATTTGTCCCACTTCCAATGAACCTGTATTGATTAAATTGCTCGATACAATAAACACACCCAGTACGGCAAAATTCAGTAAAAATACAAAACTGGGCTGAGATAAGGACATCAATTTAAAAATTTTCTTGGTTTCTTTCGTAAAATTTTTATTAGATTCATAAAAACGATTTATCTCATATTCTTCTTTTCTAAAAGCTCGAATCACACGGACACCCGTTAAATTTTCTCTGGATACTTGATTCAAACGATCCAAATACATTTGTTGTCTTTCAGAAATAGGTTTTACAAAAGCAGCCATAATTACAATTGCAACCAGCATAATCGGAATCGCAATTCCAACTACCATTGATAATGACGTACTGGTATATAGCGTCATGGAAATACTGGCAACAATCATCAGCGGTGTTAATAATGCTGTACGTAATACCAAATTGATAAACTGCTGTAATTGAAACACGTCGTTGGTGGTTCGGATAATCATAGATGAAATTCCAAATTTATCATATTCGGCATGAGAAAATGTTTGTGATTTTGAGAAAATGTCGTTGCGGATGTCCCTGGCTGCATTGGTAGAAATTTTTGAAGATGCATAAATCAGCAGTACAGTTCCCGCACTGCCTATAAGAGCCAAAACTAAAATAATCAATCCCATCCACCAAACGTAGGCAATGTCTTGTTTTGCAATACCATCATCAATAATTTTAGATACCACTGTGGGTATGCCAAGTTCTACCAAAGCAAAACAAAACAATCCTATAATATTGAATGTCATGAGCAGCTTATTTTTCATAATGTACTTGAACATTAATTTCATCAAATTCCCCCCAATTATCCAATAAGAAAAACAGAGAGTTCTAACACTCTCTGTTGATGTGTTGTGTACAACACAGTGTAATTTGTAATGTGTTTAAACTATACCATAACAATCGATTTTCTTCAAGATATTATGAAAAAGAAATCGGAATAAAATTTTATTAAATTGTTCGTTTTAGCGAAAAAATATATAAGTATCAAAATTTAACTCCAATAATTTATTTTGTAAAAAGAAAAAGAACAGTTGTCTCAAAAACCGTTCTTTTCCGTCTTATTCAAAACCGTCGGATTAAACCTTTATACCATTGAATTTTAAAACAAATTCTATCCAATAGATGGCCCCTCTGATTCCTGATTTATTTCTTGGAATTGCAGGTATTAAACCGATTCGTTCGTAATAGCGCAAGTTATCAACAGAAACCCCTGTTCGTTGAGATACTTACTTTGATGGTCATATTACTCCTCCTTCCTGTAAACAGATTCTATTATAGGTATACACCCTGAAGTTAACTTCATGTCAAGTGTTTTTTCTTTTATTTTGAGTATTTGCATTCATATAAATATAGAAAATGAAATTATGAAATAAAGTACGGTTCTGATTTTAGGTTTAAACAGAAAAAAAGACAGGTTTCCCTGCCTCTTTTGTTGATATATTTTAAACGAATGAAACAGCTTTGTGAATTATTCTATATTCTTGCCACACCTGTTTTTCTCGCAGCATCAGCAACAGCCTTTGCAACAGCAGGTCCCACGCGTTTGTCAAATGCTTTTGGAATAAAATATTCGGGAGATAATTCCTCCTCAGAAATGAGACCGGCCAGTGCCTCTGCGGCGGCAATTTTCATTTCGTCATTAATATCTTTTGCGCGTACATCAAATGCTCCGCGGAAAATTCCTGGAAAAGCCAAAACATTATTAATTTGATTCGGAAAATCGCTTCTGCCTGTAGAAATAATTCTTGCTCCTGCTGCTTTTGCATCGTCCGGATAAATTTCCGGTACCGGATTTGCACAAGCAAAAATAATGGGATCAGCAGCCATAGTTTTTACCATCTCTGTTGTAACGGAACCCGGGGCTGAAACACCTATGAATACGTCTGCTCCAACTAATATATCAGCAAGGCTTCCTGATTTTTTATCCAAATTTGTAATTTTGCTCATTTCTTCTTTGACCGGGTTCATCCCTTCTGTACGGCCTTCATAAATTGCACCTTTTCTGTCACATAAAGTAATATTTTGATATCCGGCTTTTAAAAGCAATTTAGAGATTGAAATAGCAGCGGCACCTGCACCATTGATAACAATACGAACATTTTCTTTTTGTTTTTTTGCTAATTTCATCGCATTATTCAATCCTGCTAATGTAATTACCGCTGTTCCGTGTTGATCATCATGAAAAATAGGAATGTCACATTTTTCTTTCAATTTCTTCTCAATTTCAAAACATCTTGGTGCCGCAATATCCTCTAGATTTACGCCTCCGAAAGAGCCCGAAATTAAATAAATGGTATTTACGATTTCATCTACATCTTGACTTTTAATACAAAGAGGAAAAGCATCTACATCACCAAATGCTTTAAACAATACGCATTTGCCTTCCATTACAGGCATACCTGCTTCAGGACCTATGTCACCAAGACCCAGTACGGCAGAACCGTCTGTTACAACCAGACACATATTCCAACGTCTTGTTAATTCATAAGATTGATTGATATCTTTCTGAATTTCCAGGCAAGGCTGAGCAACTCCCGGCGTATACGCCAAAGAAAGATCTTCCTGTGTTTCCACCGGCACATTTGTTACAACTTGAATTTTTCCCTTCCATTCTTTATGCAATCTTAAAGATTCTTTTGCATAATCCATTTGATTGACCTCCAATCAATTAATAGTTGCCTGAGAAGAATTTGCTGTCTTTTGGCAATTCGTATCCCTTAAAGTAGGAAGCAAAATCAAGTTTTAGATATTCACAGAGATTTGCAAGTTCTACCATAGTATTATCATTTACAGGAATACCGTTTTCTCTTCTGTCCTTTTCAGCCAGAATTTCTTTTTCGCCGTGTGTGTAAATTCTATCTTTACCATCCGCTTTTGGACTTTCACGAACTGCTTCCAAATAGTCTGAGAAGTGTTGTTTAATTTTTTCAGGGTCTCCGAATATTGCAGGATCAATTGCCATAAAACCATGACAAATTCCTGTTTTGTCAGAAAATGTGCAGCATTGATCGGAAGTAACACCCAATGATAGAATAGAACTGAACAATTCACATATCATACCATAGCCATAACCTTTATGGCTGCCGCTAACTTCTTCGCAGCCGCCCAATGGCATAATACCACCTCCACCTTTGGAAACAATATTGGCAAGAACATCCGGTGCATTATTGGAAGCATGACCATTCTTATCAAGAGCCCAACCGTCCGGAAGAGGTGTACCCGATTTATTGTACATTTCCAGTTTTCCCCTTGTTACCACTGTAGTGGAACAGTCAAAGAAAAACGGATAAGGTTCTGCAGGCATAGATACTGCAATCGGATTAGAACCAAGCATAGCTTGTTTTCCGAAAGTAGGAACCATAATTGCTTCTGAATTGGTACAAGACATGCCTAAAAGCCCTTGGTCGCATGCCATTTTTGTATAATATCCAGCAATACCAAAGTGATTTGAATTTCTTACACTGACAATGCCAATTCCTGTTTTCTTAGCCTTTTCAATTGCTTTATTCATCGCAAACAGACTGATAAGTTGTCCCATACCATTATGTCCGTCTACTACAGCTGATACCGGTGTTTCAAATACAATTTCCGGCTGTTCTTTTGGATGAATAGTTCCTTTTTCAATTCCTTTATGATATCTCACCATTCTTTGCATACCATGGCTTTCAAATCCATATAAATCTGCGGTGAGCAATACATCTGTTATAATACCGCTTTCTTCTTTTGTAAAACCAAAAGATTCAAAAACATCTTGGCAAAAGCGATTTAGCTCTTCGTAACTCCAATTAACATAACCCATAATAGTTCCTCCTGAAGGTTCATTATAAACTGAATGAAATTAAATTTCAAATATATACTAATAAAGTATATATTCAATATAACATTGTCACAACATGAAATCAATAGTAATTATAAAAAAGTTTTATATTTTACATATCATTCATATATAATTATCTTTTGAGAATCTGGTTTTATTATTCCAACTATAGAATAAATAGAATTTATATTTTATCAAAAGTATTTTAAAACTAAGAAATAAATAACTTTCTCTTCTACAGTGTTAGAAGGTACAAGTATTATTTAATACATTAGATTACTTTGGATAAAACTAGGTATTGCAGTATTGTTTTTACATATGATTTTACAAGAAAAAAGACCTTAAAGACTCACGCCTCTAAAGTCTGATTTTTTTCTGTATCTTTTCATTTTATAGTCATTCTTCCTACGATAACGATTTTAGCGAAGAATACTCTATCGGTTGTTGCAAAACAACAGATGTCACTTCACAAAACCCGTTAGCCCCGCCACCGCATTCAGCCACGGCATCCTCACACGCACTTCGTGGACTGTGTAGGAGTTGGTTTGGATGGCTTAAATCGCGGTGGAAGCAAGATGTGAAAGTATTGTCGTTACAAGTTTTCTGACGGTTTACTCTGTACTTTTTATGATGTAAAAAATACCCTAGAGGCGTTGCCTCTAGAGTCTAATTTTTTCTATCTTATACTGTTTTATCCTTCACACGCAAGGATAACGTTATGTGTCAGGTGACATCACAAATTATTCCCACTCGCTTTTTACAAACGTAATATAAACAGTTTTGTTTAGATAGTTTAGCTCTTATTATCAATATTAGCTTTATGTATTCATAGATTACGAGCTATCACATTTTCTGTTGCCAAAATATTGCCACTATAATATAGTCAGCTCAATGGAGTCTGAGATTTTTGTTAGATGGAAAATAAATACTCTTCTAAGAAAATTATTATCATCTGGTTGTATGTTTTGATGTGTTTCAGTCAATTTATATTCGCCAACAAAATGATATTTTCCTTTTTTCTTTTCAAATAGTAATAATGGTTTACCTAGTTTTTTGTGTGATAAAACAGCTATATTCAAATCATATAATTTATTTTCTAAGCTATCTTGATGACCAGTTCTGCCTATCCCAGTATACATACAAAAATCATAGGTGCCTCTGGGATAAAAGTAATCAGAATAAAGTTCATCTTCGTTTTTGAAAAGAAGTATTGCATTTGCTTTGCTTGCTAGAGTTATTCCGCTTTGAGGGTTGCCACCTAGTAAATGACTGATATCGGATCTATCCGTGAATTCTTGTCCTTGTTCTAATATCACGATATCTCTCCCCTTTCTTTTATTTTTTAGTGCTAAAAAATATTGAAGGCATGAAGATAATCCTAAATTACTTTCATGCCTTCAAATCTATTATCAAATTACAATCATTCCCACTCGCTCCCTGCAAATCAATTCTAAACAACTTTGTTTATGATATTTAGCAGAGAGTATCTACATTACTTGTATTATCGGTGAAGCATACGCTATCCGATTTTTTGTTGCCATATCGTTGCCACGCAACATACATATTTTAATCGCTTGATGTCCAAAAATCAAGTTTATAGTTATTCGAATATTTCCCTAACGAGAGTATTAAGCTGTTTCTCGAGAGTCTTAATATCAGAGTCGGGATTTGCTTTAAGTTCGTTATGTATTTTTTTAGAACACTCAGCAATAGATATATGTATTTGATTATGTAAATCAAACTTAGGTATAGCCAAATATTTTAGAACATCAACTCCACGGTTGGTCGATATTGCATAGCCATCAATAATTTTTACTATATCTTTGGCATTTATGATTCCACAAACGTAATATGCCTCGTCAGCATTATCCAATCCCAACATAAGAACTTTAGAATCTACAACAATTGTTTTATCCTCACTGAACAAATCTTTATCTGCGTTAGGAATAGATTCAAGATATGAGCCTACCACCACGGCAGACATACTTCCGGTTTGCTCTTTCCACAAAACCTTGTAAGGAGCAAATGTATATTCTCCAACATTATCCAATCGGTAATAAGGCTGTGTATTAGCGTTGAAGAATTTACCATTTTGTATTCGACTTGCTAAAAGTTCATCATGATAGAAAAATAACCACTCACTTGTTTTCGGGGCATCTTTTTCAAGTTCTTTAACCGGAATACCATATTTATGCTTGGCAGTATGAGGAACTAACATATATTCGTTAGACTTGACTTTCCACTTTGCAATGTTTCTTCCTCCAAGCATAGGATACACGTATGTTTCCTCAACTTTTTCCTTGTGAATGCCTTTTTTAATAAAATCCTTACGTCGTTGTCTTTCAATACAATTCTCGATCAATAGCAATCCATCACGACTTTTAATAGGTTTCTTTAATAAATATACCCCTTTTGCTCCTGCTGGTTCAATTCCTTTTCTGCCGCTATAAAATCTTGTCTTGGAGGGAGCCAAAACTTTATTTGCGAACTCCATATCCTCTAATGTAAGCCAAGAAGATTGCTTATCATTACCATCTACAGGTTGAGCAGATAGCATATGTGACGTTAATTTTTTTTCTACATCTGTCCATTTTGCATGGGAGTCAAACGGAGACTTTTTCCCTAGTTGCTCCCAAACCTTATAGGTATGTATAGGGTATGTCATTTCCACACCTTTTGTAATTTTAATTGCAACAGTAGGGATAGTAAATAATTTAACACTTGAAAAATCATCTACCATATCTACAGCAAATGGAACGTTTTGCCCAAAACGAGTAATAGAAAATTTTCTAAAGCCC
Source organism: uncultured Oscillospiraceae bacterium (assembly GCA_900541905.1). Taxonomy (GTDB): domain Bacteria; phylum Bacillota; class Clostridia; order Oscillospirales; family Acutalibacteraceae; genus UMGS1071. Next base: position 20,463 of record UQLQ01000011.1, on the reverse strand, counting down.
TCTCCACCCTTTGTCGATTTAAGAAAAGAAGCAGGTAGTAAAAATACCATGTTGCCATTATCTTTAAGATATTTGTCAACTGCCACATAAGTTACAGCCATTCCAAAGTCATCATGAGTGGTTTTTTTATCGTATGCATTCTTTTCAAAAATACCATAACTTTTCCATATTTCTAATGTGCCTTCACGATAACTTTTACTCATGGATTTCCATGCAATCCATGGTGGATTTCCAACAACATAATCAAATTTGTTTCCAATTAATATAGGAGCAAAACTGTTTCTTAAAATAATGGGCCAAAAAGAATCGTTCCCAGCACGATGTAATGTATAAAGACGATTGAACAAATCCTCGACAACGGATTTGTATTTAGAATCTACATAACGATTTTCAGCTTTATTCCAGAAATCGTCAAAGTCACATTTATCATCTATGCTTTTGCTTAATGTTTTTAAGAACTCACTTGCTTTGGTGTAATCGTCAAACTTAGGTATTTGAAATTTACCAACGGATGTATCTATAGACAGTGTTAATTCGCTTTCTTCGGTATAAACAACTGGCGAAAGAATAGAGTCGGCAATATAAATAGGAATATCGACCGGATCTGTAAAATCTTCAAAAACAGAATCCTCACAAGACGAAAAAATTGCAAGAATATAATTTGCTTTTGCTGATACAACTGAAATAGGATTAATGTCAAATCCTATTATGTTGTGTGTGATTTTGTCTATATCATCTCTCGATAATTTCCCTTTGGAGTTCTTTATTATTCTTTTAATTGAATGAGTTAAAAATGTTCCTGAACCTGCGGTTGGATCAATTAAAGTTTTATTAATTTCACCGGTATACCCAACCATATCTAATGCGTGTTCGACAATCCAATCAGGCGAAAAATACTCGCCCATCAAATGTCTCATTTCCGCAGGAATGAGTTCCATGTACACTTCCTGCAAAATATCTTGTATTTCTTCAGGCTTCAAGATATATGTGCTCAAGTCAAATTCATTTACAACTTTCAGTATTTCATTTACCACATTAGTATCAAAATTATTCTCTGAACAAGTGTAGGTAAACCATTCCATAAAGTGAGATTCAAAAAAGTTATTTACTAATGACTCATATTTATTGAGTTCGCCATCAAACAATCTATCAATTTGGGGCTTTGTAAGATTTTCAGCCTTGAAAGTAGGGCTAACGAGCTGAGCGAGGAATGAATATATAAGTAACTTTAAAAACATATTAAAAAATGTTTGAAGTGCAAATAAATAAACCTTGCTGTCTATTACTACTGTATTGCTGTAACCATAAGCTTCTTTTATTACAGACGAAACTTCTGTAAAAGAGGTCGCTTCATCGTCTTCTCCATACATGGTACCAAACACTCTATCCCACTCTTTATACAGAGTGCGTACACGAGTACTGCCATTTAAATCATTAAGATTAAAATATAGCTCGTCATAAATCGTCTTAATATTTTTTCTAACAAAAGAACTTTTAGGGTTAATTATGGAAATAAGGTTCTTTTTGTTAAGAGCAATTTTATCCTGTTGTTTCAAAAGCAGTGCTAATTTCTTAAGCCCTGATGAAAAATCTTTCACCTCATAAACAAAAGTGATTGGTAAATCATACTTGATGTCTATCTTTAATTTGCTTGTGTTAATAGGATTGTTAACTGGCGAAGGGGCGAAACGAGCAAAAATAAAATCATTTCCGTCAAACCCAACACCAATACCATTTAACAATTTCAATACTATAACATCTGCCGAATCGGTCTCATATATATGTGCATTGCTTATAATATAATCGTATAAACCATGATCGGTTTCGTCTCTGCCAAAAATAGCTTCATTAATTCCATTTTTAGTTTGGAAATATTTAAGTTTTTTTAGTTCAAAAGATATATTCTGAAACGTAGCATCAGTTCTACCGCCAGCAATTAGCGTTTCTTCACTTCTATATTGATTTGCACGATCAGGGTTTAATTCTTCCAATAAAGGCTTAACAATATCTGAGTGAAAATGAATTTTTATATCATCCTCAGTTCTAAATGTATTATGCTTAAAAGCCTTCTCTAAATTAATTAGTTCCATACAATACCTCCAATTTTAATATATTATATCACCTAACAACTTACTGGTCAATATGAAAAACATATAAAAATATAATATTTTTGTTAAAGTTTTAGTTAATGGTCAATTGACCATAAAAATGACGACAAGGTTTTTATACCCTGCCGCCGTTCTGCATTATGCGTAAATTAAATCTGTGTTGACAATTTCGATTGCTTGATTGCAAATATTGTTCATACGACCAACCCATTCCATCTGATTTTCTGCCTTTAGCTGTTCGGTCACACCCTCACGCTCTGCCATCTGTTTTACCAGCCGAAAGAACAAATCTTCTGCTTGCTTGTCAATATCAGCAAGGTAGCTGTTCAGCTTGCCACTTGTCAGCAGATTGGTGTAGAGTATCCGTTTGTATTGACGGATATACCGCAGATGCCGCTGTCCCCACACTCCAATGGGTTTGTTTACTTTTTCGGCAGGTAAGGACAGGCAAGGGAGATTATAATCTCCCTGCCATACATAAGTGCCGCCCATTTCTTCAAAAATCGTTTTTGCCATTGTCTTTTTCCTACCTTTCGTTTTGAATATTTCTAAAGCGTTTCTCACGCTGTTTAGACCTTGCTTGCTCCAGCAAATCATCAATCCGTTTATTGCCGAACACTTTGCGGATCAGCTTGTAATCTCGATTTTCAATACGCAGATTTTCATTTTCATCGGTCAATTTGCTATTGCTTTTCCTCAAATGCTCGTTTTCTCGATAGAGATTTGCGTTTGTCACATTCAGTCGGTGATAATCGTCAATCGTTTGAAAACACCTTATCATCAGTGTTTTAATCAAGGATTTCAGCCGCTTAATTAAAGGGTCAACAATTGTACTCGATTACAAAAAACAGGAACGTACAAAAGAAATCGAACAGTTGGATATTAAACTTGCCGAGAAAACAGATGAGTATAAATCCTTGTCTGACAGAGTGAGAAATTATGATAAGGCGGCAGAATCACTGCAAGAAATGGAAACAGCACTGAATACTTCTCCAGAGTATCAGTTGCCCGAGCCACAAGGGTTGATGAGCGCCAAAAGCTACAAAAGTACAGACAAATGTTTTTCGTGTGTGCCTTTCTGCTCTCACTCAATTTCGTAACGCTCCATCACTTTTGCAAGCTGTTCTTTTTCGGACTGTACCCATTGATTCCACTCGGTATCTCCACGACTTCCGCCCTTAAATCCCTGTGCCGCAAGCGCCTGTTTCAGCGATACACGGGTATCCAGTCCACGCTTGCTGCCGGTGGTAAAGGGAACAAAATCAATGTGCAGATGAGGCGTTGCCTCGTCCATATGCAGATGTGCTGAGAATACTTTTAACCGAAGATTTCGCTCCTGAAACCCATGATAGTATTTATCTAAAATCTGTCGGGCAAGCTCTCCGTTTTCGCTTTCGGCGCTCATATTTTCCTTATCGCCTATCTGCAAAATCAGTTCGTGAAACGGTTTTTCCTGTTTGGAACTGCGGATTTTTTCATAGTAGTTTTCTATTTTTCGGTCAGCTCTCGTCTGCCTGTCGTTGTATCTTTTCAGCGCTTCATCGAATAGTCCGTGATATACTTTCTTTATCGACTCGTTGCAGTAATCTATATTGAGATGAGTGCGGTTGCCATCCACATTCTCCGCTTTGAATTTGCGGCTGTTGTGGTTGACTGAGCCTTTTCCGACCATTGCGCTGATTGTTCTTTGCATAAGTTACACCTCCAATCTCTTAAAAATCGTGTTTCCTCGGTTCTGTTACTCTTGCCAAGAGTAAACGCAAAAGCACTTTTGACAGGCAAGCCTATCAAAAATGCAACCTGCAAGCAGGTTTTGCACTCTCCACCAAACTTTATTGCTTCCCGAAAAAGGAACATTGCAAGGTTGCAGGTGTGCCAGCTTTTGCAATGTTACAACCTTGAAAAACCTCACTCTGTTTTTTCGGGAAGCTGCCAGTACCACTGACTGCCTTCCTTAACCGATTGGACATTCAGCGCTTTCTTTGCCTCGTCCAGCACACGCTTGGAAATGCCTACCGTCTGTGCTTTTTTTAGCAATGCCTGTTGCGGATATTTGCCCTTTGAAAGATATTCAAGGATAAGATTTTCTGCCTGTTCGGATTTCTTTTCTCTCAGAATCCCGCTGAGTAAATCGTCCACTGATATATCGTAATGACCGAGCCAGCGAAATCCGTTTTCCCTGTCCAGCTCGAAAGCAATCGCTTCGCCCTCTGGAGCAAGGGAAGACTTGTCCTGCACCATTACCCTGACCTGCGGATTTTCTTTAATTCTGCCGACAATCAGAACGCTTCTTGCCGAAGCCTGAAAATCAATCGAGCCAAGCCCACGGTAAGACGATTTGTTCCCGCTGCCCTTATTTATATGACCGACCAACAGAATAGCGCAGTCATATTTTTCTGCGATTCGTCCAAGCTGTGCCATCACATTGCGGACTTCATTTGCGTTGTTCATATTGATATTCGCACCGACATATGCCTGTATCGGATCAAGGATTACCACCCTTGCACCGACTTCTATGATTGCTTTTTCAATGCGTTCATCCAGCATACTGAGTGCGGCTTCCGATTCATCTATGACTTTGATTTGCGTGCAGTCTGCTTCAGCGGATTCTAACCTCGGCTTGATGGTATCTTCCAGTCCGTCCTCGGCAGTTTGATAGATAATCTTAACAGGCTCACGCTCGGTATCGTCATAGGGCAGCGCCTCTCCTTTTGAGAGAAGCGCCGCCAGTCTTAACGCCAAAGTTGTTTTGCCCTCGCCGGGATCGCCCTGAATGATTGTGATTTTCCCATATGGGATATACGGATACCAAAGCCAATTTACTTCCTTGCTCTGTACTTCTTCCATACTGATAATTTTCAGTTCAGCCATTTATGCCACCGCCTTTCAGAAGAAAAGCATTGATATTTTCGTTTTGATTGGTTATACTGTAATTAGTTACATGGACTGACTGCCTATCATCTGCGCCAACAGATGATGTTCGGGCGGTCATTTCTTTTTGCTTATTCATTCTGTTCCTCTCCTTTCAAGCCGCCGAGAATAACGGCGATCATCTCAATAACATCAAGCAGCTCGTCATCGATACAGCTTTCCGTTTCAATGCGTTGCAATTCTGCAAGCACATCGGCAAGCTGATTCCGCAAGGCTTTAAAAACCCTCGGGCTTCCCTGCACAACGATATCTCTGTGCGTAAGCCTCCTTGTAATATAGTCCTGCTTGGTCAGTCCTGAAAGCTGCACATAGCGTTCGATTTGTTCATTTTCTTCCGGCGATACACGAAACGCTATGGTTTTGCTTCTCCACCGGTTGTGATTATCACAGTTTTTAGCTGACATAATCTTCACCCCTTTCCATATCCAGCTTATCCGCCATCTCTGTCTGCTTGGACGGAAATAAATGAGCGTACTGATAAGTGATTTCAATGCTTTCGTGTCCTACATGGTCGGCAATCGCCACTGCTGAAAATCCCATATCAATCAGCAAACTGATATGGCTGTGCCCTTACGGTATAATTACGACAAACAGAAAAAGCCTTTATTTTCAAGGAGTTTGAGCGTTTGTCGTCTTTTATTCAATTCCTTTTCCAAGTTGAAAATTGACGAAAACTATAAAGAAAAAAGGAGGCTGTTTTATTAACGACAAAATTTAATAGTGCCAGCGGTCCGGCTTTATGTCTGACCGCTGATTGCCGTGGGCGTTTCATCTTATTAGATGGACGCCTTTTTTCATGCAGATTCAGTGCGACAGTATGGAACGACAGAGATTTTATCTCAGAGGATATAGTGACGGCATTACATATCTAAAAAAGACTGGCATGCTGTAAAATGGGCATTTGATGAAGGCAGTATGTAATCATTCTATACCGCTTTTTATAAGTTTCTGCACATCGTTTCCTCATACCTGCATAATTTATTCTTTTTTATGTGCATATAAAACGGAGGTAGCTTGATTTTCTGCATATAATATGCTACAATAATATGCAGAAAGGATGGTGTGATATGAGGAAATTCGATTACTCTTTTTTAAACAACGGCTTACTGCCTGCAAATTTGGTGAATCTTACTTCAAATATTTCGGCATTGAAAACAATGGCGGGAGTGCGAAAAGAGGAATATACCCAAATTTTTACGGAGTTAGAGGCAGTTGCAAAGGTACAGTCGATTAAGAGTTCTAATGCTATTGAGGGTATTGTTACAAGTGATGAGCGTATCGCTGCGATTGTCAATCAAAACAGCGCCCCGTTAAATCATAACGAGGCGGAAATCGCCGGTTATAGGGACGCCTTAAATGAAATTCATTTGGGCTTTGAACATATTGATTTCAGAGAGCGTGATATTTTACGCTTGCACGAAATAATGATGTCCTTTGCCGGATATGAATACGGCGGTCAATACAAAACCGATGACAATGTGATTTTGGAGATCGACGCTGACGGCAACAGACGGGTTCGTTTTCGTCCTACACCGGCCGATGAAACGCCAAAGGCAATGGAACAATTAGAACTGGCTTATATGGAAGCTCGCAGTGACGCCAATATCAACCAGCTTTTACTGATTCCCTGCGTGATTTTGGATTTCCTTTGCATACACCCGTTTCGGGACGGAAACGGTAGAATGTCGCGGCTGCTCTCTCTGCTGCTTCTTTATAAAAACGGGTTCGACGCAGGAAAGTATGTGTCCTTTGAGGAACAGATCAATAACTATAAAGCCTATTATTATGAATCGCTCCGTCAATCCTCGATTGGTTGGGAAACAAACGAAAACAGCTACTTCCCATTTATCGAAAATTTCTTGTCCACCCTTTATATGTGCTATAAGGAACTCGATAAGCGTTTCGCTGTTGTTCACGGAAAGAAGATTACAAAGAAAGCCCGTGTGGAGGCTACAATATTAAACAGTTTGACGCCGCTTTCCAAAGCGGAGATATGTAAGATTCTACCCGATGTCAGCCCGACCACCGTTGAAGCTGTCCTCGGTGCTATGGTAAAAAGCGGTACGATAAAACGTATCGGCTCGTCGAGGTCGACACGGTATATAAAGGTATAATGCAGGGTGAATAAAATGGATGTGTTATCATTCAGAACTGAAATAAGGCGACTGATAGAATTACGGCAAGAAGGGGAATATTGGGATTTCAAAAAAGAGTGGTATCAAAACAAGTCTGACTTATTACACGATATTATATGTATGGCTAATAATCTTTCTAATCACGACGGGCTTATTATCGTTGGTGTTGATGAAGAAACAGATTATACTATTTGTGATGTTGCAAATGACCCCAATAGAAAAAAGACACAAGATATTGTTGCGTTTTTGCGAGAGAAAAAATTTGCCGGAGGTATTCGCCCAACGGCATATGTCCAACCACTCACTTTTGGAAAAAAGATAATAGATGTTATTGTTATTCGTAACGATCGCAATACCCCTTACTATTTAACAGATCAATATCAAGGTGTATTTGCTAATAACATTTATACTCGGATAATGGATACAAACACTCCAAAAAATGCGTCAGCAGATATAAATGTTATAGAAAAACTATGGAAAAAGCGATTTGGAATTGATGCGACAGCTCTGGATCGCGCCTTGCTGTTTTTGCAAAAGCCTTATGATTGGGTGGATTCTGATAACGGCAAAAAGTTTTATAAGTATGCCCACGAATTTACACTCGAAGATATTAAAGCAGAGGATGGCAGAGATGGTTATGAATTTTATCTGTTCAATCAGTGCGATTCTCGTCCTCGGTGGTATGATATAAATATTTACTATCATCAAACCTTATTATATTCTTTGGGTGGTGTGGCTTTAGACGGAGGACGATGTTTTACCTCCACACCTCGAACCGATGGAATTTCTTTATATAAAGAGAGCTATCATAATTGGGATATTTCATATAAGTATTTCGTTAAAGATTCAATCGAATATATAGTTCATCTGTTTTATATTACTGAAGATATGGACGAGGAACTAACTGCACGACAAAGATTTTTGGAATGTGTACTTGTTTTTGAATCTGAATTTGAAAGGACGAAATTCAATGATTTTGTCATAGCCAATTATGGAAAATACAATGTTGACGCATTCAGCGATCGACTACCCCATTTCCCTGATTTAGAGGGTTATAATATGGACGCATTCAAAAAAGACTACTTACAATCTCAACTTTTGCAACAAATGTTAAAGGATTTCAGAAGTTAAAGGAGGCTATGTTTATGAGCGAATCATTTATTCCTGCATCGGAATTTGAAACAGCGAGTAACGCTGTCAAAAATATTTTAGGACAGCCTGTTGAAGAAATAGAAATTACAGACATATTGCCCCCGCTTAATGATATAGCTGATTCAAATAAAGTGTTTAAGGGAAAACTTTCTGTTCTATTTGTAGATATGAGAAAATCCACCGATTTGACAGATGAATTGAAATCTAAAAAAATGGTGAAAGTTTATCGGTCATTTATTCGTATCGTTATTCAAGCGATTCGGTATTCAGGCGGATATACACGACAGTTTGCCGGTGACGGAATTATGGGTATCTTTCAGGATAGTAATGTGGACGATCAGATTATTTCTTCGTCTTATAAAGCCACAAAGGCAGCAAGATACATACATACTTTGATTGATTATTGCTTAAATCCTGCTTTGAAAAAATCAATGGATATTTGTATTGGCTGCGGTATCGGTATTTGTACTGGCACAATTATGATTACAAAGGTCGGAATGCGAGGAAAAGAAAGTGATGAAACGGCCGAAAATGAAACAGGTATAGTTTGGGTTGGCTCAACAACAAATTACGCTAACCGCTATTGTGGTATGGCACACCCTTGTGAAATATTTATTGATGAAAACACATATTCAGAAATTGAGGATTCAGAAGTATGGACTAAAACAAGCCGAACAAAGGGCAGTAAAGTCTTTGAAGGATATACGGTCAGCGAATACTATCTGTCACTACCGGAAGAGATTACAGCAGAAGCAATTAAGGCGGATAAAGAGAATGATTCTGAAACTTCATTTATACAAAAAATTTTTGCTGAAACACAGGAAAAAGCTCTGTTGCTCGTTGATGAGATCAGCAAAAAATCCGCAGAACTATCAGTTGCGTTAGAGAAAATCAAGCAACGGGAAAATCAAGTGATTGCCCGCGATAATGATTCCCGTAAGGAAAATATTAGATTGCAGCAATGGCAAAGTAGATTAAACTCCAAGCAGGCAGATGTTGATCGTAAGGAGCAAGAGAATAAAAAGAAAGCATATTCTTTACATAAGAGTATTTTTTCAAAGACATTCTGCAAAGATAGTCTGATTAAGCTATATGGAAAAGATTATTGGCTTGAACTGATTCAAAAGATGTATGAATTAGGAGAAGAAATTGGCAAATCAGAGCTTCAAGTTAAAATAGATTTAGACTGCTATCTCGTTGATATATATATGTGTTTTAATATGTATGAAGAAGCATATGAAGTTTTCTGCGTCCAAGCTGAACACTCAAGCTGGTTACATACTCATACTCTCGAAAATGTTGTAAAACAATCGGGACACTGGGCAAAATTAAAAGGTATTCTTGAAAAACGAGTTTACGAAGGAAAAGATTATCGAGAATGTTTAGATAAATTAAAATCAATGGGATATTAGGAGGGTTATTGTGGAAAGTAAAAGAACACACGAAGAATTGAAAGAAATTCTTGATAGAAATACGGCGTGGATAGAAAACTGCGATTCTAAGACATCAATCATTTTGGGGAGCTTTGGTGTTATAGCGGGAATTTTTCTTGCCACCGATTATGTTTCAAAATTTAAGGGTATATTGTGTCACATGACAAGCAATGTCTTTTTTGGGACGATAATATATATCATTTTTTGCATTTTTGCAATAAGTCTTATACTTGCTGGTTGTGTATGTTGGATTACTGTGTTATTCGCAAGAGTAAATCCTAATGAATTTTCCAATAGAGGTATTAAATCAGATTCGCTTATCTTCTTTTCATCAATAGTAAAACACAAGTCATTATCATCATATAAACAGAAATTGGAGAAATGCGAAACAGTACAGATGGAAGAAGATTTAATATCTCAAATATATATTTGCTCAATAATTTGTGATAAAAAATTTAAGTACTATAAGTTAGGGCTACTCTTTGCTTCGATAGGTTTGATACTCTTTGTGGTACTATTTGTTATCGGTTTGGTTATTTGATAAATAATAAGGGTATGTATGGTGCTTCTAAAAATATCGAATATCTCTGGAATTTTAAAGATGGGATGTACTATGAAAGGACCGACTGCTGAAACAAATGATCGAAAAAAATTAAGCAAGAGGTATTTCTTCGACTAAATCATCATGAATTACAAAGAATTCCAGCTGCACTAATCTACGAATTCCTATAATACAAGTGTGAATCAAAATATGAAAAGAAAAGGGATTCGATTACATGATTTAGATCAGTGGATACCCTCTTACATAAAGCCAACGACAAAAACGATTTTACTTGTTATCTTGCGCATTTTTATGCACTTATTATTGTGTAATCTAATAAAAAGTATGGTAAGTCCGAGCTTAAGAATACAAGAAAAAAGCTCTAAATAAGGCGAATGTAATCGAAAATTGTCGCATAGGTATGCCGTAAGTCATGAATGCGGATACGCTTCACGCCTGATTGCCTGACGCCTCTCTGCATTTCTCTGTACAGATAGCTTTTTGTTATGGGAAATATCCTGTTGTCTGGCTTTACATCGTACAGCATACTCAGATAGTCCTGTATTTCCCCGCAGAGGAATTTCGGCATCTGAATGGTGCGGTTGCTTTTTTCTGTTTTGGGAGTGGTAATGATATCCCTGCCGTTCAGGTGCTGGAATGATTTACTGATCGTAACCGTCTGCTTTTCAAAATCAAAGTCCGCAGGCGTCAGCGCCAACAGCTCTCCCTCACGGATACCGCACCAGTAGAGCATTTCAAAGGCGTAAAAGGAAACGGGCTTATCCATCATTGCATCTGCAAATTTAAGGTATTCCGCTTTTGTCCAGAACAGCATTTCACGGTTTTTCTTTTTGCCCATGCTTCCGGCTTTTTTGCACGGATTTTCTTTCAGGTTATAGAAGCGTGCAGCATGGTTAAAGATGGCGGAAAGCTGATTTTGAATTGTTTTCAGATATACGGGAGAAAATGGCTTTCCGTTTTCATCCTTGTAATTCAGAAACTCATTCTGCCACTTGATGATCTGCTGCGGTGTGATACTGCTCATTCTCAGCTTTCCGAAATACGGAAGCAGCTTGGTCTTTATGATGTGATCTTTGGTTGCCCATGTGTTTTCCTTTATGCGAGTCTGTATATCTTCAGCATAATGCTGCACGAAGCTTTGGAAGGTCATATCCAGATCTCCGCCGAGGCGGTTGATCTGTTCCCTTTCCCAAGCTTGTGCCTCTCGCTTTGTTTTGAAGCCCCGCTTTTGCGACTGCTTACGCTCACCGTTCCAGCCAGTGTAGCGGTACAGTACACGCCAAGTGTTTGTCTTTTCGTCTTTATAAACTGCCATTTCATAACCTCTCTTTCCCGATTGCACCGTAACAGGTGCGTTCCATAAAATATTGCTTATTCACACGCCCTGAAATTGTCAGGAATCCCTGTTCTTTCAGTTCGGCATTTAGCTTCTGCACGATTTTATAGGCGTATGATTTGGAAACGCCGAGTTCTTCAGCGACTTCATCCACTTTCATAAAAGTTGTTTCGGACACTCCGTTCACCTCCTTCGGATTGTTTTTATGATTGATTCTTTCGTGTCGGAATACTTTCTTGCCGCCTTCCGATTTGCCCGGGCGGGTACGCCATTACCGTGACGCACGACGGTTATTCATCTTTGAAACTTAACGATATTAGTTTAAGTTTGTATTGTTATTATACTAAGCAAATTCCGTAAAATCAAGCGGTTTTCGAAAAAATATTAAATTTATTTGCTTTGGTTATCTTGACAGACATTAAATTTATATGCTATACTAATTGCACAATCCATACATAAGGAGCGTAATGGTTATGGCAATCGGCGAGAGAATTCGCTTTTTCCGCAATCTGCGGGGAATGACACAAAAGTATTTGGGAACGGTAGTTGGCTTCCCCGAAAAAACGGCGGATATCCGTATGGCGCAGTATGAATCCAGTTCCAGAACTCCGAAGTCTGATTTGACAAACAGTCTTGCAGAAGCCTTGGGTGTTTCGCCGCTCGCCCTGTCCGTGCCCGATATTGACAGCTATCTTGGCTTGATGCACACCCTGTTTACATTGGAAGACCGCTACGGTCTGACGGTTGAAAAGAACGAGAGCGGCGTTTTCATGCGTATTGATCCCCGAAAGGGTAAAGACGCAGCCGAGCTTTGCAAGATGGTTTCCACATGGGCGGAGCAGGCGGAAAAGTATCATAGTGGAGAAATCGCCCGTGAGGACTACGACAGGTGGCGTTACAATTATCCGAAATATGATGAAGCCTCCGGCTATGTAAAAGTTCCGTCGCAAGAACTCAGCGACGCAATGGTCGAAGCATTCAAAGACCAGCTGAAAGATTGAGCGGAAAAAACAAAAGAGCTATCTGACTTCAACTTGAAATCAGATAGCTCTTTACTTTTGCAATAATTCAAATAATGTTGCCAAATCGTTGCCACAAAGGGCCTTAACCCCTCAAAACCCCAGTCATTCCGGGCTTTTTCGAGGGTGTGAAATTACTCCCACTCAATTGTTGCAGGGGGTTTTGAGGTAATATCATAAACAACACGATTTACATGTTTTACTTCGTTGACAATACGACTAGAAATTTTTGACAGTAAATCATAATCGATTCTTGCCCAGTCTGCTGTCATAAAATCAGTGGTAGAAACAGCTCTTAAGGCAATCGTATAGTCATAAGTTCTAAAATCACCCATAACCCCAACACTCTTAATTCCGGTTAGCACTGCAAAATATTGGTTCACATCGCGCTCTAATCCTGCATTCATAATTTCTTCGCGGAAAATAGCATCAGCATCTTTTAGAATTTCCAGCTTTTCGTTTGTAATTTCGCCAAGTACACGAATAGCAAGACCCGGACCCGGAAATGGCTGACGCCATACCAAAGGTGCAGGAATACCAAGCTCGATTCCTACTTTGCGAACTTCATCTTTAAATAAATCACGAAGCGGTTCAATAATTCCGCTGAAATCAACATCTTCAGGCAGGCCACCAACATTATGATGACTTTTAATCACTGCAGATTCACCTACACCGCTTTCTACCACATCAGGATAGATGGTACCTTGACAAAGATAGTCCACATGACCTATTTTTTTTGCTTCTTCTTCAAAAACACGAATAAATTCTTCGCCAATGATTTTACGTTTTGTTTCCGGATCACTTACACCAGCTAACTTAGAAAGGAAACGTTCCTGTGCATTGACACGAATTAAATTCATATCAAATTGTTTACGGAATACCTCCTCAACCTCGTCTCCCTCGTTTTTACGCAATAAACCGTGGTCCACAAAGATACAGGTTAAATTTTTTCCTATCGCCTTATGCACCAATAAAGCTGCAACAGAAGAATCTACCCCTCCTGATAAAGCGCATAGTACTTTTTTATCGCCAATTTTTTCTTTTAAAGATTCAATGCTCATTTTTGCAAAGGAAGCCATTTCCCAATCTCCTTTGCAGCCGCATACATGATACAAAAAGTTTTTTAATATTTGATTGCCGGCAACAGAATGTTCCACTTCAGGATGAAATTGCAACGCAAATATTTTTTTCTCAGAATGCTCCATAGCTGCAACAGGGCAATGAGATGTGGTAGCTGTAGCAGTAAATCCTGCCGGTAAAGCAGAAATGTAATCCGTATGACTCATCCATGCAATACTTGTTTTGTCAATATCTTGAAATAACACAGAATCACAGTGATAAGTCACTTCTGTATTGCCGTATTCTTTTACTTCACTATTATCCACTGTACCACCCAAAGTAGCCGCAATTAGTTGTGCTCCATAACAAATACCTAAAATCGGAATGCCGAGATGAAATAAATTTGTATCACATTTTGGGGCACTTTCAGTATAAACACTGTTTGGACCACCGGAAAAAATGATTCCTTTATATCCGTTTTTTTGAATTTCCTCGGCGGAAATATTGTAAGGTTTGATTTCACAGAATACGTTGCAATCACGTACTCTGCGAGCAATCAGCTGGCTATATTGACCACCAAAATCCAAAATTAGTACCGCTTCATTTTTTATCATATACGTTCCACCTATCTTATCTATTCCACTGTAACAGATTTTGCAAGATTGCGAGGTTTGTCAATGTCGCATCCTCTTTTATCCGCTACATAATAAGCAAATAACTGTAATGGCAAAACAGCCAAAGAAGGAGCCATCATGCTATTGATATTAGGAATATAAAACACTTCGTCTGTTTCGCTCTCAATGATAGTTTTATCTTCCGTAGTCAAAGACAGCACTGTAGCGCCGCGCGCTTTTACCTCTTTGATATTGCTCATCATTTTATCAAACAATGCTTCATATGTTGCCAACGACACAACCAAAGTGCCATCTTCGATTAAAGAAATAGAACCATGTTTTAATTCACCTGCTGCATAAGCTTCGGAGTGAATATAAGAAATTTCTTTTAATTTCAAAGAACCTTCCAAAGATAGTGCATAATCAATATTTCTTCCGATAAAGAAAATATTTTCGCATTGATGGTATTTTGCAGCGACAGCTTGAATCTGTTTGGTATCGCTGATTGTCTTTTCGATCAATGATGGCAATGCTTCCAAATCAGCTACATAATTTTGATATTCCTGATTGGAAATAGTACCAAGCAAATCTGCCATATACAATACCAGTAAATATACCACACATAGCTGGGTACTGTAAGCTTTGGTTGTAGCAACTGAAATTTCAGGACCTGCCCATGTATATAATACATCATCAGATTCATTTGCAATAGAACTGCCTACCACATTTACAATGGAAAGAACACGTGCGCCCAACTTTTTGGCTTCGCGAAGAGCAGCAAGAGTGTCCGCTGTTTCGCCGGACTGACTGATAACCAAAACCAAAACGTTTTCATCAATAATTGGATCACGATATCTAAATTCAGATGCAATGTCAATTTCGACTGGAATGCGTACTGTCTTTTCAATCGCGTATTTTGCTACTACACCTACATGATAAGCAGAACCGCAAGCAACAATCACAATCTTCTTTAACTTTTGAAGATCTTCTTTTGTTAATTTTAGTTCATCCAAAACAATTTTTCCGTTTACCAATCTTGGAGAAATGGTGTTATGTACCGCTTTGGGCTGCTCCATAATTTCTTTGAGCATAAAGTGTTCATAACCTTCTTTTTCCGCTGCAGTGATATCCCAATCAATGTGAATTCTATTTTTTGTAATGATTTCCTTTGCTTCGTTATATACAGTAACGTTATCACGTTTAATTACTGCAATCTCATTGTCATTTAAGCGATAAATATCCCGTGTTTTATCAATAATTGCCGGAATATCGGAAGCAATGAAATTTTCTCCTTTTCCCAGTCCAATGATCAAAGGACTGTCTTTACGAACAGCATATAAGGTATCAGGATCATCTTTACAAATAATCCCCAAAGCATAGGCGCCTTCTATTTTGCTCAGCACTTTAATAATGGTATCTAAAATATTGCCGTTATAGTAATATTCCAGTAATTGGGCAACTACTTCCGTATCCGTTTCTGAGGCAAAACGTTTGCCTTTATTCATTAAGTAATCGCGCAAATATAAGTAATTTTCAATAATACCATTATGGACAACTGCAAAAGAGCCGTTTTCGCTGCAATGAGGATGAGAGTTAATATCGGAAGGCTCACCATGGGTAGCCCAACGTGTATGACCAATTCCCAAAGTTCCTGTCATATGATTGTCAGAAGTAAGAATATCACATAGATTTTTCAATCTGCCTTTACTTTTAACTACTTCCACCGAGTGATTTTGGTAAACTGCAACGCCCGCAGAATCATAGCCGCGATATTCTAATTTTTCCAGGCCATTGAGCAGAATAGGTGTAGCTTTATCGTCACCTATATAACCAACTATTCCACACATTGTAAACCACCATTTCTCCAGTAGTGCATAATAGAGAGATACACAACATTACTACTGGAAATGTTGTGTATGAATAAATTATCTATAAATAATATCATCACGAGAAGGACCGTTCGAAATCATGCCGAAAGGTACGCCAATTTCTTTTTCTGCAAACTCAATATACTTTCTGCAATTTTCAGGAAGGTCTTCATATTTTTTAATACCACGAATGTCGCATTTCCATCCCGGAAGTGTTTCTAAAATAGGCTTGCAACGTTTTAACTGCGCTGTGGACGGGAAATAATCAATACGTTTTCCGTCCAGCTCATACGCAACGCAAACAGGAATTTCATCTAAATATCCCAACACATCCAATACTGCAAATGCAACTGTGGTAGCACCTTGTACACGACAGCCATAACGTGAAGCAACTAAATCTAACCAGCCCATTCTTCTGGGACGACCTGTAGTTGCACCAAATTCTCCGCCGTCACCGCCTCTGCGACGTAGTTCATCTGCTTCTTCGCCAAAGATTTCACTGACAAATTCACCTGCACCAACAGCACTGGAATAAGCCTTGACCACAGCAATAATCTCTTTAATTTCATATGGAGGCAATCCTGCACCTACTGCACCGTAACCAGCTAAAGTAGAAGAAGAGGTTACCATTGGATAAATACCAAAATCAGGGTCTTTCAAAGCACCCAATTGGCCTTCCAGCAAAATGTTTTTGCCCGCTTTTACCGCCTCATATAAATACTCAAATGTATCGGTAACATAAGGAGCAATCAATTCCTTATATTCCATGAGTTTGTTGAATACATCGTCTACTTTCAGAGGAGGCTGATGATACAAATGTTCGTACAATGTATTTTTTACAGCCAGTACGCGTTCTATTTTTTTCTTCAGTTCAGTTTCGTCATCATAAAGTTCGCTGATTTGAAATCCGATTTTTGCGTACTTATCAGAATAAAACGGTGCAATACCGGATTTAGTAGAACCAAAGGAATTTTCAGATAAACGAGCCTCTTCCAATGTATCCAGTTCAATGTGATACGGCATAACAATTTGAGCACGGTCTGATATTAGTATATTCGGTTTTGGAACATTTCGTTCTTCTAAAGAAGAAAGTTCTTTTATAAAATTTTCTACACTAAGTGCAACGCCATTGCCAATAATACTGGTAGTATGGTCGTAAAAAATACCTGATGGCAATTGATGCAATGCAAATTTTCCGTAGTTATTGATAATTGTATGTCCGGCGTTACTGCCGCCTTGAAAGCGAATGACAATGTCAGATTGGGCAGCAATGACGTCAGTAATTTTACCTTTACCTTCGTCTCCCCAATTAGCACCAACAATAGCTTTAATCATAAGGATATTCACCCTCCGCTGTGCCGCCTCAGCAAATAAGATTGATTCTACGCGGCGATATTTCAGAATCAATTCAACTTTTCAATTATACCATAAGAAACATTCGTTGGCAATTTTCCTGTATTTATTTCAATTACAGACTAATTTCCGAATGATGAATTTCATCAAGATGATACGTTTCTAAAGCAGGTTTCACATATTCATTGATAAACTCAACTGTTTGTTCCGGCGCTCTGCCAACATAATTTTCAGGGCGAAGAATTTCCTGTAATTGTTCCAAAGTTACACCAAAACTGCTGTCGTTTGCAATGCGTTCCATTAAATCATTTTTCCCGCCTTGCTCTTTTACCACTTTTCCGGCTTCCATAGAGTGAACACGGATTTTTTCGTGTAATTCCTGCCTGTCTCCCCCGCGTTTTACAGCATCCATCATAATATTTTCGGTTGCCATAAACGGCAATTCATCCATAAGATGCTTTTCTATCACCTTAGGATAAACCACCATACCGCTTGCTACGTTTTCATATAAGCTTAATATTGCATCTATTGCCAGGAATGCTTCCGGAATGGCAATTCGTTTATTGGCGGAATCGTCCAAAGTGCGTTCAAACCATTGTGTAGCAGTAGTAATTGCGGGGTTTAAACTATCTACCATAACATAGCGTGCCAATGCAGTCATACGCTCTGTGCGCATTGGATTTCTCTTATACGCCATAGCAGAGGAACCAATTTGATGTTTTTCAAACGGTTCTTCTATTTCTTTCAAATGCTGTAATAAACGAATATCCGCAGCAAATTTAGATGCACTTTGAGCAATACCGCTTAACACTGCTAACATTTGGCTGTCTAGTTTTCTGGTATACGTTTGTCCGGAAACCGCAAAGCAAGAAGCAAATCCCATTTTTTCGGCAATTTTACGGTCAAGTGCTTTGCATTTTTCGTGGTCACCGTCAAACAATTCAAGGAAACTTGCTTGCGTACCTGTCGTTCCTTTCGAACCAAGCAATTTTGCTTTGCTTAATTGATGTTGGACATCTTCCAAATCCATTAACAAATCTTGTATCCATAAAGTAGCACGTTTCCCAACCGTTGTGGTTTGTGCCGCCTGAAAATGAGTATATCCCAATGTAGGTAAATCTTTATAATTCAATGCAAATT
Source organism: uncultured Oscillospiraceae bacterium (assembly GCA_900541905.1). Taxonomy (GTDB): domain Bacteria; phylum Bacillota; class Clostridia; order Oscillospirales; family Acutalibacteraceae; genus UMGS1071. Next base: position 1,753 of record UQLQ01000011.1, on the reverse strand, counting down.
GAGACAGTGCGGCAATGGTAGCAGCCAATTTCTTTTCTACCAACCGCAATGCTTCTGTCATAATAATAATGTCGGTATTATCGCCAACATAACAAGAGGTAGCTCCCAAATGAATGATAGGTCTTGCATTTGGACACTGTTCGCCAAATGCAAATACATGGGACATTACATCATGACGTACTTTTTTTTCTTGTGCTTCTGCCACTTCATAATTAATTTTATCTGCATATTGCTTCATTTCATCAATCTGTTCTTTGGTAATTGGCAAGCCAAGTTCCATTTCAGATTCAGCAAGGGCAATCCACAATTTTCTCCATGTTGTAAATTTTTTATCAGGAGAAAATAGATATTTCATCTCACTGCTTGCATAACGAGTTGAAAGCGGAGATACATATGAGTTTTTCAAACTTGATAACATTCCTTTCGGTATGTGTAATAAAGAAAACCGTTAAATTTCCAAACGTTTAATAGGAGTGCTGTAAATATCGGGTTTACCTTGACGAAGTCTTTCGGAAATTTGTGTGGGATAATTACCGGAGAAACATGCATCACAATATCCTCCGCATTTTCCTTTCACAATTTCAGGTAAACTTTCTAAACTTAAAAATCCCAATGAATCGGCGCCTACCAACTCTCTGATTTCTTCCACGGTATGTTTGCAGGCAATCAATACGTCTTTATTCGGAATATCGGTGCCATAATAACAAGGCCATAAAAATTCAGGAGAACTGATACGCAAATGCACTTCTTTTGCACCGGCTTCTTTGAGCATGCTTACAATACGTGCGCTGGTTGTTCCGCGAACAATGGAATCGTCCAACATAACAACACGTTTGCCCGCTACTGCGGAAGATAACGCATTTAATTTAATACGAACACTTTTCTCACGTTCCGATTGTGTCGGTTTGATAAATGTTCTGCCGATGTAATTGTTTTTTACAATTCCTTTTTCGTAAGGAATACCGGATTCTTCACTATAACCGATTGCAGCGTCAATACCTGATTCCGGAACACCGATTACAATATCCGCATCTACGGGATGTTGTTTTGCCAGCAATCTGCCGGATTCTTTTCTGGCTTCATATACACTTACGCCATCAATCACACTGTCGGTTCTTGCGAAGTAGATGTATTCAAAAATACATAAGGATTTGTTTAAATCCGTTTTTGCATCAATATAGCGAATTCCTTGAGGGTCAACCACAACCATTTCACCGGGATTAATATCTTTTACAAATTCAGCATTGCAGCTGTCAAGTGCACAAGTTTCGGACGCAAAAACATAAGTGTCATCTACCCTGCCCAGAGCCAGCGGACGGAATCCATGAGGATCACGCAGCGCAATTAATTTCTGTGCACTCATTACCAACAAGCTATAGCATCCTCTTAATTGAGGCATTGCGCGAATGACCGCTTCTTCAATGGATGGCGCTTTTACACGTTCTTGCGCAATCAAATATGCAATTACTTCAGCATCGTTGGAAGTTTGGAAGATGGCACCTCTATGACTTAATTCTTCTCTTAATTCAAAGGAGTTGGTTAAACTGCCGTTAAATGCAATTGCAAAATTACCTTTGGCATATCGCATTACAATTGGTTGTGCATTTTCTCTCGATTTTTGCTTTGCAGTAGAGTAACGCACGTGAGAAATCGCAATTTCTCCCACCAAATCTGTAATAATTTTGTCGTTAAACACTTCATTCACAAGACCTAAATCTTTAGAGTAGGAAATAACACCGCGGTCACTTACCGC
>UQLQ01000010.1 GCA_900541905.1 uncultured Oscillospiraceae bacterium | reverse complement strand
AGCAGAATCCAAATGTACACATTGTAGCGGTGGAACCTGCTTCTTCTCCGGTGCTTTCGAAAGGTACCCCGGGACCTCATAAAATTCAGGGTATTGGTGCAGGCTTTATTCCCGATACCTTAAATACTGCTATCTATGATGAAATTATTCCTGTGGAGAATGAAGATGCCATGGCAACAGGAAAAGAATTCGCTCATACGGAAGGTGTGCTGGTAGGCATTTCTTCCGGTGCAGCTCTTTGGGCCGCAACCCAAGTTGCAAATCGTCCCGAATATCAGGGCAAGACCATTGTCGTATTGCTTCCCGATACAGGCGAACGTTATTTATCCACAGAACTTTTTGCAGAATAAAAAACAATCCCTTCCCAAAACGGGAAGGGATTGTTTTTTATTTTTCCATATAAGACTGCAAGCGTTCTTCTACTTTGTTCCAGTGAATCACAGAAAAGAAGCTGTCGATATAAGCGTTGCGTCTGTTCTGATAATCCAGATAGTATGCGTGTTCCCAAACATCAATCAGCAACAGAGGCTTTTTACAGTGTATGGGCGGAATGTTTTGATTGGGAGTTTTTACAATCTCCAAACTGCCGTTGTCATATACAAGCCAAGCGTATCCTGAACCAAATTGTCCCAGTGCGGCTTCTTTCAGTTTTGTTTTGAATACATCGTAAAATCCAAAGCATTCTGCTATTTTTGCAGCAATTTCACCGTGTGGATGATTTTCGACGGAGTTGCTTTTATGCATGGAGGCAAAATACAGCTGATGATTATACACACCACCACCGTTGTTTTGAACCGCAGTGCGAATATCTGCCGGTATATCGTCTAAATTGCAAAGCAATTCCTCTAAGGTTTTGTTGTGCAGTTGAGGATATGGAGCCAATGTTTTGTTTAAATTGTCTACGTACGTTTGTAAATGCTTATCATGATGAAAATGTAATGTGGATTGGTCAATAAACGGTTCCAATGCGTCATAACTGTAAGGGAGCGGCTCCAATTGGAATGGATAATGTTGTTGTTTCATATGATACACCTCTTCATTTTTATCATATGTTTAGTATTATCCAAATGATGAAAAAAAATTATATAGCATCATAAAAAAACATTTGTTTGAATTATCTGAATTGCACTCAAAATTTTTGATTGGAGCGATACTCTCTTCATCCGAAATTAGGTAATCATATGTATTTTACATATTTGGCAATCTATACTTTTACAAAACAGTAATATTATGTAATTTATATTGACATTATAGTGCAATAACAGACATATTTCAAGTATTTTCCTGTAATTTTCTTTTTTTGTAAAAGTATAATATTGCAGTTTATGAGGGTCCTCATAAACTGCAATAAAGCAATACTGAGAACAAATATGCAGGAAAGGATAAAGAAAAATGAAAATTCAAACATTTAAAAAGCAAAAGGTAATTGCAATAAGCTCTGCAATTATTTTGGGAGTCAGCGGCATGTCAGCTGCAGCTGTAAATGCAGTCAATGCCCAGAATGTACAGGCGGTATCTGCGGTAGATCACAATATGTCCGCTGAATCGCTTGCGCTTTCCGGCGATGTACAGCTGGACGCAGTAAACTTTCCGGATGAAGCTTTTCGAAACTATATAGCAGAAACATATGATACAGATAAAAATGGTGTATTATCTGCAGAAGAAATTCAAAAAGTAAATGAAATTTCATTAACAGACAGAAAAGAGATTAAAGATGTTACAGGAATCTCATTTTTTCCTGAATTAAGAGGCTTGCGTGTAGGAGGAACTTCCGTTACTTCTTTGGATGTAAGTAAAAATGAGAAACTGCAGTATTTAGGTTGTTTTAATACAGGTTTAACAGTATTGGATTTAAGCAATAATCCTGAATTGATGTATTTACTTTGTTCTGACAGCAGCATAGAAAAAATGGATTTAAGAGGCACACAAATAAAGGAATTGGATCTCAGTACTTGCAAACAATTATCGGATTTAATTGTTACAGATATGAGCGCTTTAACAAATCTAAATGTTTCCAATACCAATATTACATCGCTGGATTTCGCAGGCTGTGAAAATTTGTATGAATTGGATGCTACGGGCAGTAAACTTTCAAATTTGGATATTTCCACCAATACCAACTTGGTTGGGTTGCGTTTAGAAGCTACACAGTTAAACACATTAGACATATCAAACAATCCTGCACTGCAGTTTGTAAATGTTTCAAACACAAACTTGACGGCTTTGAATGTATCAAAAAATACAGGTTTACTCTATTTGCTTTTAAATAATACTCCAATCACTTCATTGGATGTTAGCAAAAATACTGCTTTGAAAACATTACAAATTGATAATGTACCTTTATCCTCTCTTGAAATCGGCAGCAATGAAGCACTGCAAATTATCCAACAAAACGGTTCCTCCACATCTCTAAATTCCGTAGTATCTTTGAATGTACAGGGAAGTTCCTTTGCTTTGAAAGATAGTTTACCGAATGTTGACAGTACAAAAATAGAATCTATTACAGGCGCAACTCTGCAAGACGGAATCGTTACCGATTATGAACCGGGCAGACCTATTTGTTATACTTATGTGGTAAGTGAAGGAAAACAACAAGTAAAATTGAATGTAACACTGAACTTAATCATTACGAATGTATGGGATACACAGTTAACCGTGTCTGATATGATTTATGGACAAGCCATGTCTGTACATGCACAGCCTGCATTCGGTACGGTAAGTTACGTATTCAGTGACAGTAAAGATGGAGAATATAAAGCAGATATCCCGCAAAATGCAGGTGAATATTGGGTGAAAGCCGTTGTTGCGGGAGAAGAAGGCTTGGAAGCGATGGAAAGTGAACCTCAGATGTTTAAAATTCTTCCGAAAGACGCTTCTCAGGTTACCGTTCCTGAAATCAATCATGAAACAAATCTGGACAACTTTATCATAAAAGATAACGATAAAGTATTGACACAAGGAATTGATTATACGATTTCAGAAACAACCAACGGAAACAATAAAGAGGTTACCATTACGTTTATGGGCAACTATACAGGCACCATTATCCGAAGCTATCCTGTTGCAGACAGTGAAACCGTTACAGGCGGCACACCTGAAAATGACAGGAATCAAGATGACAATAACCCTAGTACAGGAGATGAATCCGCAACAGGATTGTGGGCTTCCGTTTTAGCTGCAACAGCAGGAATAGTCGCGATTTTTGCGGGTAAACGCAAGAAAAAAGCAGAATAATCAAAAGGTTTGCCTAAAATGATAGGCAAACCTTTTTTATTTCTGGACAATATAAAGTATTTTTCTATGTCTCATATAGAACCGGAACACATAAACATAAAGTTATCCAATCAAATTTTGTTTCATATTTCACTTTGTTTTGAAAAATGATTGTGCATTGACCATAGAAAGTGATATAATAATCTGTACCGAAAAAACAAGCGGACGGAGGTGCTGATATGGATGTTCGTCCCGGGGATAAACTAATGATGAAAAAACAACATCCCTGCGGCAGCAAAGAATTTCTGGTGTTGAGAGCCGGTATGGATTTTAAAATTCGCTGTATGGGCTGCGGACACGAAATTATGGTTCCGCGCCTGAAATGTGAAAAGAATATAAAAAAAATCATGCGGGAAACAACAGAGTCAGAGCAGTAGCGCAGAAGCGGTGTTTTGGGATTTCAATAAAAATGAAAAATTTGGAGTGCAGCTATGTTTGATAATTTAGTGGTGTTTGAAAACAGATATAATGAAATCAATGAAAAATTGTATGACCCTGATATTGTTTCCGACCAGAAACTATATGCGGATTTAATGAAAGAACTGAAAAATATTACTCCGATTGTAGAAAAATACAAGGAGTATCAAAAAGCGTCCACGGCAGAAGCAGAGGCAAAAGAAATGCTGGATGCGGGCGGTTTGGAGAAAGACTTTCGTGAAATGGTGGAGCAGGAACTGAATGATTCCAGAAAACAGCTGGAAGTCATTGCAGATGAACTGAAAATATTACTGCTTCCCAAAGACCCAAATGACGACCGCAATGTAATTGTGGAAATCCGTGGCGGTGCAGGCGGTGAAGAAGCTGCTTTGTTCTCAGGCGTATTGTTTCGTATGTACAGCATGTATGCCGAATCCAAAGGCTGGAAAGTGGAAGTGCTCAACTCCAATGAAACAGAGCTTGGCGGCTATAAAGAAATCAGCTTTATGATTACAGGCGAAGGCGCTTATTCCCGTTTAAAATACGAAAGCGGCGTTCACCGCGTACAGCGTGTTCCGGAAACGGAAACACAGGGTCGTGTGCATACCTCTACCGCCACGGTTGCTGTTCTGGCGGAAGTAGATGATGTTGAGATTGAAATCAATCCGGCAGACCTGCAAATTGACACGTACCGCGCCAGCGGTGCAGGCGGGCAGCATGTGAACAAAACAGAGTCTGCTATCCGTATTACACACTTGCCCACAGGTGTGATTGTAGAATGCCAAGATGAACGCAGTCAGCTGAAAAATAAAGACAAAGCCATGAAGATTCTGCGTTCCCGTTTATATGAAGCAAAACAGAAGGAACAAGACGCCCAGTTGGCAGAAGAAAGACGTTCCCAGGTAGGAACGGGCGACCGTTCGGAGCGTATTCGTACTTACAACTATCCGCAGGGCAGAATTACCGACCACAGAATCGGTATGACCGTATATAAATTTGACGATATGTTAAACGGAAACATAGACGAAATGGTGGATGCTTTGATTACCGCAGACAGAGCGGCAAAAATCGAAGATTCCATTGAGTCTCAGGAATAACGGCAAACAGAAAGAGGGGATTACAATAGAAACAAAACGATTAAACGGTAACTGTGCCGAAGATATTGTAATTGCCGCAGAACTGTTAAAAAACGGCGGTTTGGTTGCCATTCCCACAGAAACCGTGTACGGTCTTGCAGCAGATGCAACCAACGGGGCAGCCGTGGAACGGATTTTTAAAGCCAAGGGCAGACCCCAGGATAATCCGTTGATTGTTCATATTTCCTCTTATGAACAGCTGGCGCAATTGGTTTCTCACATTCCCGAACATGCAAAACGTCTTATGGATACGTTTTGGCCCGGACCGCTTACGGTCATATTGCCAAAATCAAATCTGGTTCCCGACCAAGTCAGTGCGGGCCTTCCTACCGTTGCTGTTCGGTTTCCGTCTCATCCTACGGCGCGTGCAGTCATTCAAAAGGCAGGGGTACCGTTGGCAGCGCCTTCTGCGAATGTTTCAGGCAGTCCCAGTCCGACTGCCGCAGCACATGTACTGCACGATTTGGACGGAAAAATCGACGCGGTCATTGACGGCGGTCCATGTACGGTAGGGTTGGAATCCACGGTCATAACGTTGGCGGAAGAAACGCCTGTACTGTTGCGTCCCGGCGCTGTTACGTTGGAGCAGCTGCAGCAGGTATTGGGTACGGTCAAAATGGCCGATGCCGTGCTGCATCAGCTGGAACAAGGCTCCGTTGCCGCCTCACCGGGCATGAAATATAAGCACTACGCACCAAAAGCAAAGTTGATATTGCTGGAAGGTTCTGACGAAGCATTTTTTCATTATGTGAATGCGCACGCAGCGGAAGGGGTTGCAGCCTTGTGTTACGATGGACAGGAAAGCAGTTTGTGTGTTCCTGCTGTTACATACGGCAAAAAAGATTGTCCGCAGGAGCAGGCACAGCAATTATTCCGTGCGTTGCGTAAACTGGATGACCTGAATTATAAACTGGTTTATGCCGCATGCCCTCAATCAGAAGGGTTGAGCTTGGCCGTTTATAACCGTATGATTCGTGCGGCGGGATTTGAGGTGCAAACACTTGACTAAGATATTGGGATTGACAGGACCTACGGGTGCAGGAAAAACAACCGTATCCCGACTGTTTGCGGAACAAGGCTGTATCATTCTGGATTGCGACAAAATTGCAAGAGAAGTCACCGCGTATCATGTAGACTGTTTAAAAGATTTATGTTATGCTTTTGGCAGTGATATTGTCAATGAAAAAGGAATCCTCAACCGTACGCTTTTGGCACAGCGTGCGTTTGCCGACAAAGAGCAAACGCAAAAGCTGAACCGAATCACACACCCGTGGATTGTAAAGGAAATCCGTACGCTCATTCAGCAGTATGAAAAGCAGGGAGCAAATGTAATTGTGCTGGACGCACCCACTTTGATTGAAAGCGGATTATCACAGGATTGTCATAAAACCATTGGAGTGCTGGCTCCTGTGCAGGTAAGGCTCAAGCGGATTATACAGCGCGACGGACTAACGGAAGAACAAGCGCTTTTGCGTATTCATGCACAACCACAGGATTCCTTTTATCTGTCACAGTGTGATGTCATTTTAGACGGTTGTTCGGCACGTGCAGAATTATACGAGCAAATCGCAGATATAGTAAGGGAGGTAGGATGAGGGCAAATGGCAAACACACATGCAAAGTCTTCCGGGAAGAAGCGTTCCAAACATAAAAAAACACCTTCCTCAAAAAAGTTTGTATATTCTCTGGTAGGAATCCTAATGATGATTTGTATTGTACTGGGCATTTATTTTGTCAGCGGTGGAGAAGAGCAAATTCAAAAAAGCATTCATCCTTTGGGATACAGTGAAATTGTAGAACGTGAAGCACAAACTTATCATATAGACCCGCTGTTGGTTTATTCTGTGATAAAGGCGGAAAGCAATTTTGATGCCGATGCAGTTTCCAATGCGGGCGCTATGGGATTGATGCAAATTATGCCGGAAACGTATGAGTGGTTGGCTTCCAAAGAGGGAATTACCGGCGTTTCTCAGGAAGATTTGCTCAATCCCGAAATAAATATTAAATATGGATGCATGTTTTTGTCCATACTATTGGAGAGATATCCGCAGTTATCTTCCGCAGTCGCCGCTTACAACGCAGGGTTTGGCAATGTGGACAACTGGCTCGAGGATATTACCATTGCGCCTGACGGAGAAAATTTGGAACATATTCCGTTTCCCGAAACAGAACAGTATACGGAAAAGGTATTGAAAAACTATCGGCAGTATCAAAGATTATATGAAGAATCAAATTCGCAGTCAGCGAATGTTTAGGAGGTAAGTATCAATGAGTAAAAAAGCAGAAAAAACATCCGTGGAAACATTGACCGAAGAATTGTTGATTAACCGTAAAAACGGTTTTATGGACGTAACAGATGAGCAAGTGAAAAAAGCAGATAAATTCTGTGAAGGATATAAAACATTTTTAAATAAAGCGAAAACAGAGCGTGAAGCAGTTTTTGAGACCATTGCTTATGCGGAAAAAAACGGCTTTGTGCCTTTTGACAGAGACGCTTCTTACAAAGCGGGCGATAAAGTATATTATAACAACCGCGATAAATCTTTAATCTTGGCAGTCATTGGTAAAGAAGGCTGCAAAAACGGTGTTCGTATGGCTGCGGCTCATATTGATTCTCCGCGTCTTGATTTAAAACCATATCCTATGTACGAGGCCAATGATTTGGTATTGTTTAAATCTCACTACTACGGCGGTATTAAAAAGTACCAATGGACCACCATTCCGCTGGCCATGCACGGACGCGTTGTACGCCGCGACGGAACTTTTGTGGACATTCGTTTGGGTGAAGAACCGGACGAACCGCAATTCTGCGTAACAGATTTATTACCTCACCTTGGCGCGGAACAAATGAACAAAACATTGTCCAAAGCCATTGAAGGTGAAAATCTGAACATTTTAATCGGCAGCCGTCCCATTCGCGCGGATAAAGGTTCCAATTTATTCAAATTGAATATTATGAAGCTGATTCACGAAAAATATGATATTGTGGAAGAAGATTTTGTATCAGCCGAAATTGAGTTTGTTCCTGCGTTTCCTGCACGTGATGTAGGCTTTGACAAGAGCATGATTGGTGGTTACGGCCATGACGACCGTGTTTGCGCATATCCTGCCATTGAAGCTGCCATTCACTGTAAAGCACCAAAACAAACCATACTGACTGTTTTGGCAGACAAAGAAGAGGTGGGAAGCGACGGCAATACCGGCTTGAATTCTTCCTTCCTGCGCTACTTTGTGGCAGACCTTGCAAGACAGGAAGGCTTGGACGGTTATGATGTATTGCGCAAATCAAAATGCCTCTCAGCAGACGTTACGGCAGCTTACGACCCAACTTACGGCAGTGCTTACGAACCGCTCAACTCCTGCTATTTGAACAACGGCATCGGTGTCATGAAATATACGGGTGCACGTGGTAAAGCAGGCACTTCCGATGCTTCTGCGGAATTTATGGCAGAAATCCGTAGAATCTTTGACAGCAAACATATTCTGTGGCAAACAGGAGAGTTGGGCAAAGTTGACGGCGGCGGCGGCGGAACCGTTGCGATGTTCATCGCAAACTTGGATGTGGATGTGATTGACGTCGGCGTCCCTGTGATTTCCATGCATTCTCCGTTTGAAATTGTTTCCAAACTGGACGTTTATATGACATACCTTGGTATTGAAGCGTTTTTTCAGGCAAAATAAAACAATGTAATTTGCAGGTATGCAGGTGCATACCTGTTTTTGTTATCGGCACCAAACAAAAGTAAGGAGGAAATCATGCGGCCCAAAAAGATTCGAGCAGAAAAAGTCATGCATACTCGTAAGGGATGGAAACATGCGGATGATGTCAAACGTCTGCGTATCATGATGGCAAGTGTCGCGGCGGCAGCTGTTGTTTTTATTGCAGCGGCGGGTGTGGTCATATGGATGATGTTGCAAGGACCTCTGCAAAGCGGTCAGGAAACTACCGAGTCTCATTCCGCACAGACTTCCGCTGCGGCGTTGCCTGTATATGATGATTCCTTTAATTTGGTACTGGTCAATAAAAACAGACAGTTAACATCAGATTTTTCCATCGGGCTGACCGAATTTGAGGGAGTTCAAATAGAAGAGCGGATTCTTCCTGCACTGGAAAACATGCTGGAAGATGCCAAACGTGACGGATGCCTGTTAAACGTAACGGGTGGCTATGTTGATAAAGAAACACAGCAGACACAATATGAACAAGAGGTACAGCGGCTCATGGACAGCGGAGGTTATACGAGAATCCGCGCGCAGGAAGACGCCAAAACTACCGTACAGCCGGGCAATTACAGTGAACTGCAAACGGGTATGGCGGTACAGCTGGCCTCTGCGGAAAGTCCCGATGTGGATTTTGGTACAACAAAAGAGTTCAGGTGGCTTGAGAAAAATTCCATTCGTTACGGTTTTATTCAGCGGTATCCGCTTAGTAAAACCACAGCTACGGGTCATATTGCATCCAATACTCAGTTCCGTTATGTGGGCACGGAACATGCCATAAAAATGAGAAGTCTTGGCATGTGTTTGGAAGAATATGATACCTATGTGCGCAATCGCTGACGGCAATATCGGTTCGGAATATTTGAAAAAATAATACTTGCATTTTTATACTATTTGTGATAAAATTCATTTGTTACGTTGAATTATCGCTGAAAGAGGTGACAAGAATGAAAGAAAATACACACCCAAAGTTCGAAAAAACTACCATTAAATGTGCATGCGGAAATGAAATCGAAACAAGATCTACAAAAGATAACATCCGCGTAGAAATTTGTTCCAAATGCCATCCTTTCTTTACAGGTAAACAAAAACTTGTAGACACAAGCGGCCGTGTTGACATGTTTAAGAAACGTTATGGTATGCAAGGCAAATAATTACCTTAGGTAAATAAATTTGTTTCGGTAGGTAAACTTACCTTAGAGCAATAAGCCATTTACGAATGATTGTTATTTCTTTTGGTTTGTCCTTAAAATTGACGGACGGTGCACATAGCTGTACCGTCCGCATTTTTTATATATTGGCAAGAGGAGAGTTCTATGGAATCATACCGTACGGTAAAACAGGAAACAAGCGCAGAATTTATCGAAAAACGTTCTAAGTTTATCGGCTACATCAAACCTGTTCAGACAGAGGAAGAAGCCATTGCGTTTATTCAGAGTATCAAATCAAAGCATTGGGACGCTACGCATAATGTATATGCGTATTCGTTAAGAGAGGGACAAACACGCCGTTATTCCGATGACGGTGAACCGCAGGGGACGGCCGGAATTCCCACGTTGGATGTTTTGCAAAAAGCAGATATTACAGACGCGGTAGTTGTGGTTACCCGCTACTTTGGCGGAATTCTGCTGGGCGGCGGAGGACTGGTACGCGCTTATTCCCATGCGGCTTCCTTGGCTGTTGAGGCAAGCGGTGTGCTGTATATGCGCCAATGCCTGCTGGCAGAATTGATATGCGATTATAACCAATACGGCAGAATTGCGTCTCTTATCCCGGAATGCATTGGTGTGATAGACGATACTGTATTTGAAGATACCGTGCAAATAAAGTTTCATATGGCACATGAGGATTTTCAAGCATTTGAAAAACGCTTGGCAGACACCACTTGCGGAGCAGTGAAAGCAGTCGTTACAGGGAAAGAATTTTTTGCCGTTTCAGAGACATAAAAGTAAAAATAAAAAATTTTTTAGAAAAAAGAAGGATATTTGAAAGCAATGGCGTATATCTACTTAACGGATTTTATAAAGGTGGTGACGCTATGGCTATCAGAGAACGCACGGAGCTGTTGGAAGAGCAAATTTTGTCACCTTTTGCCACTTTGGCAAAGCAGACAAAAGGAAGGCAGCGGCCTGAACGGGAATGTGATATTCGCACCGCATTTCAAAGAGACAGAGACCGCATTATACATTCCAAATCGTTTCGTCGTTTAAAGCATAAAACACAAGTGTTTCTTTCTCCGGAAGGGGACCACTACCGAACACGTCTGACGCATACGTTGGAAGTGGCTCAAATTGCCCGTACGGTGGCAAGGGCTTTACGCATGAATGAAGATTTGACCGAGGCCATAGCGGTGGGCCACGATTTGGGTCATACGCCGTTTGGTCATGCGGGCGAGAGAGCGTTGAGAGAAGTTTCTCCGCTGAATTTCAATCATAATGAACAAAGCGTCCGTGTGGTGGAGCGCTTGGAAAAAAACAATCAGGGATTAAATTTGACGTTTGAGGTAAGAGACGGCATTCTTTGTCATACAGGTCCAAAGCTTGCCGATACTCCGGAAGGACGTATTGTGCGGTTTGCCGACCGCATTGCCTATATCAATCACGATATTGATGATGCTGTACGCGCGGGAGTGCTGGACCCTGACGACATTCCCCGCAGCTTGACCGAGGTGCTGGGCACGACTACTTCTGCCAGAATCAATACGATGGTTATTTCCCTAATTGAAAACAGCATAGACGGCAATATCCAAATGGATGAAGCGGTAGGACAAGCATATCATCAAATCCATAAATTTATGTTTGATAACGTATACAGAAATCCCCAGGCAAAGGATGAAGAAACAAAAGTGCCCAATCTGATTCAAACATTGTATGAATATGTATTGCAGATAGACCATCTGCCAAGTGACATGCAGCAAATTGCGGAACAAGAAGGAATCGAGCGTGCTGCCTGCGATTATATTGCAGGTATGACGGATCATTTTGCAGTAGCACTGTTCCAAAAAATTGTGGTTCCAAGATCTTGGGGGATTTAACGGAAATGAAAAGGAGGAATGCAAATGGCTTTGCCGGAATTATTTTTGCAGGAATTAAAACTGCGCAATTCGATTGAAGATGTTGCTTCCTCCTATGTTCAGCTAAAAAGGCGCGGACGTAATCTGGTTGGATTATGTCCGTTTCATAATGAGCATACGCCTTCCTTCAATCTGTATCCCGAAAGCGGCTCGTTTTATTGTTTTGGCTGCGGTGCGGGCGGAGATGTCATTACCTTTGTCCGCCGCATTGAAAATCTGGATTATATGGAAGCTGTGAAATTTCTTGCAGACAGGGCAGGACTGCAGCTGCCCGAATTGGGTGTAGATGACAGCATGAGCAAGCTGCGGGCCCGTATTTTGGAAATCAATCGGGAGACCGCTAAGTTTTACCATAGTGTTTTAAAAAGTCCAAGCGGAAAAGTCGGTTTGGATTATTTTTTGCAGAGAGGATTGAAACCCTCTACCATTACACATTTCGGTTTGGGATTTGCACCCGATACTCGTTTTGCACTGGTGAATCATCTGAAGGGAAAAGGCTATACGGATGAAGAACTGGTACAAGCCAATGTGGCTGTGAAAACCCGTTCGGGAAAACCTATGGACCGCTTTTTTCATCGCGTGATGTTTCCTATTATAGATTTAAGGGGAAATGTGATTGCGTTTGGCGGGCGAACAATGACGGATCAGAAACCAAAATATCTAAATACGTCCGATACCTTGGCTTTTAAGAAAAGTTATGGATTATTTGCTATGAATTTTGCCAAAAATAGTGGCAAGGAACAGCTGATACTGGCAGAAGGATATATGGACGTCATTGCATTGCATCAAGCGGGTTTTGACAATGCCATTGCCGGTTTGGGAACCGCGCTTACAACAGAGCAAGCGCATTTAATCGCACGCTATACCAAAGAAGTGGTGATTGCATATGATGCGGACGAAGCGGGACAAAAAGCAACGGCCCGTGCCATACAGCTGCTCAGAAGTGTAGGATTGCTTGTAAAAGTGCTCTCCATTACAGGCGGTAAAGACCCTGATGAATACCTTCGTTCTTACGGTGAACAAGGGCCCGTCAGATTCAAACAGCTGATTGAACAAAGCGGCAATGATGTGGAGTATCGTCTGCAAAAATTAAAATCTGATTGTGATTTGGAATCTTCAGCGGGAAAAGTGCAATACTTAAATGGTGCGACAGAGCTGTTATCTACATTGGATAATCGTATGGAGCAGGAAATTTATGCAGGCAAGCTTTCTCAGGAAATCGGAGTGGAACGCGCAACCGTGATGATGCAGGTTGAAAAGCTCAGTAAAAGGCGGCATCAGGCACAGCAGAAAAAAGAGTTTCGGGAATTTCAGCAGCAAACCATCGGACTGAAAGACCAGGTCAATCCCGACAAGAGGGAAAATTTCCGCGCAGCAAATGCGGAGGAAGCTTTGATTGCGTATTTGTTTCAGAATAACGATATGGCTGAAAAAATCCGTTCCGTATTACCGCCGGAACAGTTCAGCACGGCTTTTAACCGACGTGTGTACGAAAGCATCACCGATAAAATGCAAAATGGGTTACAAGTGGGATTGACCGAAATATCAGACAGTTTTACCATGGAAGAAATCAGCGCCATTGCAAGAATATTGGCAAAGAACAATGCGGTTGCCATGGGACAGCATGACGCGGAGGAATATATCAATGTTATTATAGAGGAAAAGACAAAATTAAACGCAAATGATGCAAAACATGCGCAGACACAAGAAATACAGGACTATTTGGCGCGGCTGAAAGAGCAAAAGAAATAAACAGCCGCTTAACTGGGAGGAAACGAACTTATGGCAGCACCGGATAAAAAAACGGTTATGAAAGATTTACTGGAAATGGGAAAGGCAAAAGGACAGCTTACCACAAAAGAGATTTTGGATGCTCTGGGAGAGTTGGATTTTGAGCCGGAACAAATTGAAAAATTTTATGATACATTAGAGTCTCAAGGTGTTGAAATTGTGGAGGATTTTGGTGACATCGCTTTGGATGACATCGAATTCACACAAGAAGAAAACGGAGAAGATGAAGATTTGGAATCTTCTCTCAGCACAGAAGGTATTGCAATTGATGACCCGGTAAAAGTATATCTGAAAGAAATCGGCCGTGTACCTTTGCTTTCTCCTGAGGAAGAAATTGAACTTGCCATTCGCATTATTGACGGCGACGAAGTTGCCAAAAAACGTTTGTCCGAAGCAAACCTGCGTTTGGTAGTAAGTATTGCAAAACGTTATCTTGGAAGAGGAATGCAGTTCTTGGATTTGATTCAGGAAGGTAACTTAGGTTTGATTAAAGCCGTAGAAAAATTTGACTATACCAAAGGATTTAAATTTTCTACTTATGCAACATGGTGGATTCGTCAGGCAATTACCCGTGCCATAGCAGACCAAGCAAGAACCATTCGTATTCCGGTTCATATGGTGGAAACCATCAACAAAGTAAAAAAGGTATCCAGCCAGCTGCTGCATACCAACGGACATGAACCGACTGCCGATGAGATTTCCGATGAGCTGGACATGCCTGTAGATAAAGTACGGGAAATTATGCGTGTGGCGCAGGAACCTGTTTCTTTGGAAACACCGATTGGTGAGGAAGAAGACAGCCATTTGGGAGACTTTATTCCGGATGATGACGCACCCGCACCTGCGGATGCCGCTTCTCATACCTTGTTGAAAGAACAATTGGCAGAAGTACTGGATACACTGACGCCCAGAGAAGAAAAAGTACTGCGTCTGCGTTTTGGTTTGGAAGACGGACGTTCCAGAACTTTGGAAGAAGTAGGCAAAGAGTTTAATGTTACCAGAGAACGTATCCGTCAAATTGAGGCAAAAGCACTTAGAAAATTACGTCATCCGAGCAGAAGCAAAAAATTGAAAGACTTCTTGGATTAATATAAAAGAAAATGGGGGCTGATTATGCATCTGACATTGGAAGCGGATTACGCTGTTAGAATTGTAGATAAACTTGCCATTGAAAATAAAAAGATAGATGCACATACCATATCCGAACAAACCAATGTTCCATTGCGCTTTGCACTGAAAATCTTAAGAAAATTGGTGGCAAGCGGCGCGGTGAAATCCTACAAAGGTGCGCATGGCGGTTATATGATTGCAAAAGACCCAAAAGACATTACTTTGCGCGAGGTGATTGAAGCGGTAGAGGGACCGTTTATGATTAGCCGCTGTCAGCAAGATGATTATTGCTGTACCAATACCTCCTGCCGTGTGCATAATATTTATGCAGAAATCTCTTATATGGTGCGCGATAAACTCGATTCTTATAATTTTGCTAACTTTAAAGGCATTGGCAGATTACCTTGTAACGATGATAAACACGAATAATATCTTTTTGGCATAAAGAAAAAGCGACAACAGAGAATTTTCGCATCTGTTGTCGCTTTTGTTTCTATTCCATATATAAAATAGACAAAAATAATTCATATGTATATTGACAAACCTTGTATATTGTTATAAAATAATATACTGCATCATCATGGAGAGGTATGCTTTCTGTATATTTTGTAATTTTAGCATAAATTTCGTAGAAACGCAAGCAGAGTCTTTAGAAATATTGACAGAATTGCGCGATGTTTGCAAAACAAAGTGTTATTGAATATGAAAAAGACGGTTAATATATGAATGGAGTGATTAAGCCAATGGTGAATGTCAAACCGGTAAAATTGGGTAGCAATACCCGTATGAGCTTCTCAAAAATTGATGAAGTTTTGGAAATGCCAAACTTAATTGAGGTTCAAAAGAATTCATACAAATGGTTCCTTCAAGAAGGTTTAAAAGAGGTATTTAAGGATGTTTCCGGTATTACCGACTACACAGGCAATTTAGTTCTGGATTTTGTGAACTACAAACTCGATGATAAACCAAACTACAGCGTGGAAGAATGCAAAGAAAGAGATGCTACCTACGCTGCAGCGCTTCGCGTAAATGCAAGATTATTGAATAAAGAAAGCGGAGAAATCAAAGAGTCCGAAGTATTTATGGGCGATTTCCCTCTTATGACAGACAGCGGTACCTTTGTTATCAACGGTGCCGAGCGTGTTATTGTTTCTCAATTGGTTCGTTCTCCCGGTGTTTACTATAAAATGGAGTACGACAAAACAGGTAAAGAGCTGTTTAGTGCCACTGTAATTCCAAACCGCGGTGCATGGCTGGAATACGAAAACGATGCAAACGATGTTTTTTACGTACGTATTGATAAAAACAGAAAACTCCCCGTAACCGTATTTATCCGCGCTTTGGGCCTTGGTACAGACTCCGAAATTTTAGAGTATTTCGGTGAAGATGACCGTATTTTGGCTACCATTGAGAAAGATCCATGTAAAAATACAGAAGAAGCCTTGTTCGAAGTTTACCGTAAACTGAGACCGAGTGAACCGCCAACGATTGAAAGTGCGCAGACACATATCAATGGTTTGTTTTTTGACGCCCGTCGTTATGATTTGTCACGCGTTGGCCGTTATAAATACAATAAAAAATTAAACTTGGCAGGCCGTATTGCAGGTCAGCAGTTAACTCAGCCTATCATCAATCCTTTGACAGGTGAGTTAATGGCGGAAGCAGGGGAAGTAGTATCCTTTGAAAAAGCACAGGAAATTGACAATGCAGGTGTTTCTGTAGCGTTTGTGCTTGTCAATGAAAAAGAAACAAAAGTCATTTCCAACGGTATGGTTGACATTCAGAATTTTGTGGGCTTTGACGCAAAAGAAGAATGCGGCATCAATGAACGCGTTCGTTTCAGTGTGTTGGCTGAAATTATGGAAACCAGCGCCGATGAAGAAGAAATGAAAGAAGCAATTCGTTTGCGTGCGGACG
Source organism: uncultured Oscillospiraceae bacterium (assembly GCA_900541905.1). GTDB lineage: Bacteria > Bacillota > Clostridia > Oscillospirales > Acutalibacteraceae > UMGS1071. The sequence continues at coordinate 42,153 of UQLQ01000010.1, read as the reverse complement.
AGTTGATTCCAAAACATATTATTATTGATGATATTTTTGCATCCATCAACTACATGAACTGCTTGGCAGTTGGTCTTGGCAATGTAGATGACATTGACCATTTGGGTAACCGCCGTATTCGTTCTGTTGGTGAATTGCTGCAAAATCAATTTAGAATCGGTTTTTCCCGTTTAGAGCGTGTCATTCGTGAAAGAATGACATTGCAAGCACAAGATTTAGAGGTATTGACTCCTCATTCTTTGATTAATATTCGTCCTGTGGTTGCTGCCATTAAAGAATTCTTTGGTTCTTCTCCATTGTCACAATTTATGGATCAAACCAACCCGTTGGCAGAACTGACACATAAACGTCGTTTGTCCGCTCTTGGTCCGGGCGGTCTTTCCAGAGACCGTGCAGGCTTTGAGGTTCGTGACGTTCACTACAGCCACTATGGACGTATGTGTCCGATTGAGACTCCTGAAGGTCCAAACATCGGCTTGATTTCTTACCTTGCAACTTTTGCCAAAATCAATGAATACGGCTTTATTGAAGCACCGTTCCGCCGTGTGGATAAAGAAACAGGTATTGTTTCTTCCGAAGTTGTTTATATGACAGCTGACATGGAAGACGATTACATTGTTGCACAGGCAAACGAACCTTTGGATGAAGAAGGACGCTTTTTACATGCAAAAGTAAACGGCCGTTATAGAGATGAGTTTGTGGAAGTAGAGCGTTCACAAGCAGACTTTATGGACGTATCTCCAAGAATGGTAGTTTCCGTAGCTACCGCTATGATTCCGTTCCTGGAAAACGATGACGCAAACCGTGCATTGATGGGTTCCAACATGCAGCGTCAGGCTGTGCCTTTGCTCAAAACAGAGTCTCCGATTGTTGGTACCGGTATGGAATATAAAGCAGGTGTAGACTCCGGTGTATGCGTGCTTGCCCGCAAAGCAGGTGTGGTACGCAGCGTAAGTGCGGATGAAGTTACCGTTACCAATGATGACGGTTCCGTAGAATCCTACCATATTACGAAATTTATGCGTTCCAACCAAGGTACATGTATCAATCAGGTACCTGTTGTTGACCGTGGAGAGCGTATTCAGGCAGGTCAGGTAATTGCTGACGGTCCTGCAACCAGCAACGGTGAAATTTCACTTGGTAAAAATGCATTAATCGGCTTTATGACCTGGGAAGGTTATAACTACGAAGATGCTGTTTTAATCAATGAAAAAATCGTTCGCGATGACGTTTATACCTCCATTCATATTGAAGAATATGAAATTGAAGCAAGAGATACCAAACTTGGTCCTGAGGAAATTACCAGAGATATTCCAAACGTAAACGAGGACTTGCTCAGCGATTTGGATGAGTCCGGTATTATCCGTGTAGGCGCTGAAGTACGTGCCGGCGATATTTTGGTTGGTAAAGTAACTCCAAAAGGAGAAACAGAACTGACTGCGGAAGAAAGATTGCTGCGTGCTATCTTTGGTGAAAAAGCCCGCGAAGTACGTGATACTTCTCTGCGCGTTCCTCACGGCGAGTACGGTATTGTTGTAGATGTAAAAGTATTTACAAGAGAAAACAGCCAGGACGAACTCAGTCCGGGTGTAAATAAAGTGGTTCGCTGCTACATTGCACAAAAACGTAAAATTTCCGTTGGTGACAAAATGGCAGGTCGTCACGGTAATAAGGGTGTTGTATCCCGTATTTTACCTCAGGAGGATATGCCATACTTACCTGACGGTACTCCACTGGATATCGTTTTGAATCCATTGGGCGTTCCTTCTCGTATGAATATCGGACAGGTGCTTGAGGTTCACTTGGGCCGTGCGGCAAAAGCATTGGGCTGGAAAATTATGACCCCTGTTTTTGACGGTGCCCATGAAGATGACATTGCGGAATGCTTAAAGCAAGCAGGATTACGTGAAGACGGTAAAACATTGCTGCGCGACGGACGTACAGGCGAGTACTTTGACAATCCTGTTACAGTCGGTTACATGTATTACCTAAAACTGCATCACTTGGTTGATGATAAGATTCACGCACGTTCTACCGGTCCATACTCTCTTGTTACACAACAGCCTTTGGGCGGTAAAGCACAATTCGGCGGACAACGTTTTGGTGAGATGGAGGTTTGGGCACTGGAAGCTTACGGTGCAGCGTATACCTTGCAGGAGATTCTGACTGTAAAATCCGACGACGTTGTTGGTCGTGTAAAAACATATGAAGCAATCGTAAAAGGTCAAAACATTCCAAAACCGGGTATTCCTGAATCCTTTAAAGTGTTGATTAAAGAATTGCAGTCTTTGGGCTTGGATGTAAAAGTATTGGATAAAGACGAAGAAGAAATCGACTTGAAACAAAACTTTGACGACGATGATGATATCGGCTTTAAACCATCTGAAGATACGTTCGATGAACAACATGTTGTAACAGATGAATTGGACGGTTACACAGTACAGGATGCACAAGACGGTCTGGACGGTGTATTTGAAAATGATTACGCAGCCGACGAAGATGCGGATGAAACTGATGATGAAGACATTTTTGGTGAACTGAACGTACCCTTCGACAGTGATTTAGAAGACAGCGACGAAGAATAAGGCAGGGGGTTACACAATGGAATTTAACGTGTTTGAATCTATAAAAATTGGCATTGCTTCTCCGGATAAAATCAGAGAATGGTCTCACGGCGAAGTAAAAAAGCCCGAAACCATTAACTATCGTACCCTAAAACCGGAACGTGATGGTTTGTTCTGTGAGCGTATTTTCGGTCCTCAAAAAGACTGGGAATGCCATTGCGGTAAATATAAAAGAATTCGCTACAAAGGCAAAATCTGTGACCGCTGCGGCGTAGAAGTAACCCGTTCCAAAGTACGTCGTGAACGTATGGGCCATATTGAATTGGCAGCTCCGGTTTCTCATATTTGGTATTTTAAAGGCATTCCTTCCCGTATGGGTTTAATCCTTGACATTTCTCCGCGTATGCTGGAAAAAGTATTGTACTTTGCGCTTTACATTGTTACCGACCCGGGCAATGTGCGTGAATTGCAAGAAAAGCAAATGCTCAACGAAAAAGAATACCGCGATATGCGTGAAAAATATGAAGATGATTTCCAGGCAGGTATGGGTGCGGAAGCAATCAGAACACTTCTGGAAAAAATCGACTTGGAACAGCTTGCTGCAGAACTGAAAGAAGAATTATTCACAGCTGCAGGACAAAAACGTGTTCGTATTCTAAAACGTTTGGAAGTAGTGGAAGCATTCCGCGCTTCCGGCAACCGTCCCGAATGGATGATTTTAGATGCGATTCCGGTCATTCCGCCGGATATTCGCCCAATGGTACAGTTGGACGGCGGCAGATTTGCAACTTCTGACTTAAACGATTTATATCGTCGTGTGATTAACAGAAACAACCGTTTGAAACGTTTGTTGGAACTGGGCGCTCCCGATATCATTGTGCGCAATGAAAAACGTATGCTTCAGGAAGCGGTTGACGCTTTGATCGACAACGGCCGTCGCGGACGTCCTGTTACCGGTCCGAACAACAGACCATTAAAATCCTTATCCGACATGCTCAAAGGTAAACAAGGCCGTTTCCGTCAAAACTTGTTGGGTAAACGTGTTGACTATTCCGGACGTTCCGTTATCGTTGTTGGTCCTGAATTAAAAATGTATCAATGCGGTCTGCCGAAAGAAATGGCTTTGGAGCTGTTTAAACCGTTCGTTATGAAACGTTTGGTAGAAACAGGAGCAGTAGGCAATATCAAAGCTGCAAGAAAAGCGGTAGAGCGTGCCAAACCTGAAGTTTGGGATGCATTGGAAATTGTGATTAAAAATCATCCTGTATTGTTAAACCGTGCTCCAACCTTGCACAGACTTGGTATTCAGGCATTTGAACCTGTTTTGGTAGAAGGACGCGCATTAAAACTGCATCCGCTTGTATGTACTGCTTATAACGCTGACTTCGACGGTGACCAAATGGCAGTTCACGTTCCGTTGTCTGCCGAAGCACAAGCAGAAGCCCGTTTCTTGATGTTGGCAGCAGGCAACTTGCTGAAACCTTCCGACGGACGTCCTGTTGCAGTTCCTACACAGGACATGGTTTTGGGCTCCTATTATTTGACCTTGGAAAAAGACGGCGAGCCGGGTGAAGGCAAAGTCTTCAGAGATGAAAATGAAGCTTTGATGGCATACGATGCAAAGGCAGTGAGCCTCCATGCAAAAATCAAAGTACGCCGTACCTTGGAAGTAAACGGAGAACCGGTTTCCAAATTGGTGAACACCACTGTTGGACGTATTATCTTTAACCGTCCGATTCCACAGGATTTGGGCTATGTGGACCGTTCCAATCCGGACACCATGTTTGATTATGAAATCAGCTTCTTGGCAGGTAAAAAACAACTTGGTGCTATTATCGACAAATGTATTAAAGTACACGGTACTGCCAAAACAGCCGAAGTTTTGGATGAGGTAAAAGCACAAGGTTATAAATATTCCACCAGAAGTGCAATTACCGTTGCTGTATGCGATGCAACCATTCCACCTGCGAAAAAACAATTGATTGCAGAAGCAGAACAACAAATTGATGAAATCACAGATGAATTCAATATGGGTCTGTTGTCCGATGCAGAGCGTTACAACATGGTTCTGAAGACATGGGAAAAAGCAACAAACGATGTTACAAAAGCACTTCAGGAAAACTTGGACCGTTACAATCCAATCTTTATGATGGCAGATTCCGGCGCCCGTGGTTCCATGAGCCAGATTCGTCAGCTTGCCGGTATGCGTGGTTTGATTGCCAATACCTCCGGTAGAACCATCGAAATTCCGATTCGTGCAAACTATCGTGAAGGTTTGAATATTTTGGAATACTTTATTTCCTCTCGTGGTGCTCGTAAAGGTTTGGCTGATACCGCTTTGAGAACAGCTGACTCCGGTTACTTGACCCGTCGTTTGGTAGACGTTTCTCAAGAAGTGATTATCCGTGAAGACGATTGCGGAACAACAAAAGGTCTGGAAGTATTTGATATCAGAGAGGGTAAAGAATCCATTGAATCTTTGTCCGAACGTCTCATAGGCAGATACTTGCTGCATGACTTTGTAGATGAAGCAACCGGTGAAGTATTGGTTTCCAAAGATAAATTGATGGACGACCGTGATGCGGATATCATTGTAAGCCGCGGCGTTGAGAAAATTGAAATTCGTTCTATTCTTGACTGTACAGCAAAACACGGTATATGTAAAAAATGTTACGGTGCCAACTTGGCAAACGGAAAACCTGTTGATGTTGGTGAGGCAGTTGGTATTATTGCGGCACAGTCTATCGGTGAGCCGGGTACTCAGTTGACCATGAGAACATTCCACACAGGCGGTGTTGCAAGTGCGGAAGATATTACACAAGGTTTGCCTCGTGTTGAAGAATTGTTTGAAGGACGTAAACCAAAACATCTTGCAATTATCAGTGAAATCAGCGGTGTAGTTTCCTTTGAGGAAATCAAAAAGAACCGTCATGTTGTTGTAACCAACAATGAAATCGGTGACCAAAAGTCTTATTTGATTCCGTTTGGTTCTCGCATTACTGTAAAAGAAGGTCAGGAAATCAAAGCCGGTACCAGAATTACAGAAGGTTCCGTAAATCCGCATGACGTGCTTGCAATCAGCGGTACACAGGCTGTGCAGGATTATCTGATTCAGGAAGTACAGCGTGTTTATCGTATGCAGGGTGTTGATATCAACGATAAACACATTGAGGTTATCGTACGTCAAATGATGAAGAAAGTTCGCATTGACGAAGCAGGCGATACCAGCTTGCTGCCAAGCTCTTTGGTAGATAAGAGTGAAATGGAAGCTGAAAACAGAGCAATTCGCGAACGAATTGAAGCAGGCGAAACCGAATTGCGTGAGGCTACTTATACTCCTGTATTGCTGGGTATTACAAAAGCTTCTTTGGCAACCGATTCCTTCTTGTCAGCGGCATCTTTCCAAGAGACAACTCGTGTATTGACAGATGCGGCAATCAAAGGCAAAGTAGATCCTCTGTTGGGTCTGAAAGAGAACGTTATTATCGGTAAACTGGTTCCTGCAGGTACAGGTATGAAATGCTATAGTGACGTTGAAATTGAATCTACAAATCAAGTATTGACAAATGATACTATCTAATGATATAATTTTAAATCGTGATAGTGTATTTTGATTTTTAAGCTATTACCCACCATATACAAGTTGTATATGGTGGGTTTAGGCGTTAAAAGGAAAGTACTAAATTGCTGTTAATTGGGTAAAATATACCTAATTTAACATATAAATTTTGAGAGAGGAGGTTTCTTATGCCAACCTTTAACCAATTAGTTCGTACTGGACGCCAAGTTTCTGAGAAAAAGGCAAAAGCACCAGCACTTTTGAAGGGATGGAACTCTAAAAAAAGAGTTGCAATTAACCAAAATTCCCCACAAAAACGCGGTGTATGTACAGCAGTTAAAACTGCAACACCTAAAAAACCTAACTCTGCTTTGAGAAAAATTGCCAGAGTAAGACTTTCCAACGGTATTGAAGTTTCTGCTTACATCCCAGGTGTAGGCCACAATTTGCAAGAGCACAGCGTTGTTATGATTCGCGGCGGTCGTGTAAAAGACTTGCCTGGTGTACGTTATCATATCATTCGTGGTACACTAGATGCTCAAGGTGTTGCTAACCGTATGCAAGCTCGTTCCAAATACGGTGCAAAGCGTCCAAAAGCTGGCGCAGCAAAAAAATAATTGAACAAAGGTTAAGTTGAAAGAAACCTTATGGCTGCTTGCAGCAGCGTTATATAGATATACTTTATTTGTATGTGGATAACGCTCTGTATTGGCCAACGGGAGATTATCTTTCGAGTACCTATGATATCATTCATGTGAAGGAGGGAAGCGAAGTGCCAAGAAGAGGCTCTATTGCAAAACGTGACGTTTTGGTTGATCCACTATATAATTCTAAACTTGTTACTCGTTTAATTAACAATATTATGTACGACGGTAAAAGGGGCGTAGCTCAAAAAATCGTTTATGGTGCATTTGATATTGTGAAAGAGAAAACAGGAAGAGAACCATTAGAGGTTTTTGAGGAGGCTATGGAAAACATTATGCCTTCTTTAGAGGTAAAAGCTCGCCGTGTCGGTGGTGCTACTTACCAAGTTCCAATGGAGGTTCGTCCTGAAAGAAGACAAACATTAGGTCTTCGTTGGATGACTAACTATGCAAGACTTCGTTCTGAAAAAACAATGAAAGAAAGACTTGCTAACGAGATTCTTGATGCTATAAATGGTGCTGGCGGCGCTGCTAAGAAGCGTGACGATACACACAAAATGGCAGAAGCTAACAGAGCATTTGCTCACTACAGATGGTAATTCCATTGTAGATTTTGTGATCCAACACAACCTAATTACGATAGGAGGAAATTATGGCTAGACAAGTATCTCTAGAGATGACTCGTAATATTGGTATCATGGCTCACATTGATGCTGGTAAAACGACAACCACAGAACGTATTTTGTTCTACACAGGTGTTAACCATAAAGTTGGTGAAACACATGACGGTTCTGCTACTATGGACTGGATGGCTCAAGAGCAGGAAAGAGGTATTACCATTACTTCTGCTGCTACTACTTGCTTCTGGAAAGACCATAGAATTAACATCATCGACACCCCGGGCCACGTTGACTTCACCGTTGAAGTTGAGCGTTCTTTGCGCGTATTGGACGGTTCTGTAACTGTTTTCTGCGCAAAGGGTGGTGTTGAGCCTCAGTCTGAGACTGTATGGCGTCAAGCGGAAGAATATAAAGTACCGCGTATGGCTTACATCAATAAGATGGACATTATGGGTGCTGATTTCTACCGTGTTGTTCAAATGATGAAAGACCGTCTGCAATGTAATGCAGTTCCGATTCAATTGCCAATTGGCAGTGAAGACGAATTCAAAGGCATCATTGACCTTGTAGAGATGAAAGCTGACGTTTTCTATGACGAATTCGGTAAAGATATGCGCGTGGAAGAAATTCCTGCCGATTTGCTTGAAAAAGCACAAGAGTATCGTACCCAATTGGTAGAGCACGTTGCCGAACAAGACGATGAGCTGATGGAAAAATATTTGATGGGTGAAGAGCTGACATCAGAAGAAATCATTGCAGGTATTCGTAAAGCTACTTTGGCTAACTGCATGGTTCCTGTATGCTGCGGTACTTCTTACAGAAATAAAGGCGTACAAAAGTTATTGGATGCAATCGTAGCTTATATGCCGTCTCCTCTTGATATTCCTGATATGAAGGGTGTAAATCCTGAAACAGGTGAGGAAGATGTACGTAAAGCTTCCGATGACGAACCTTTCTCTGCACTTGCATTTAAAATTGCAACTGACCCATTTGTTGGTAAATTGTGCTTCTTCAGAGTATATTCCGGTACACTAAGTGCTGGTGGTCCGGTTTATAACTCTTCTAAAGACAATACAGAACGTATCGGTCGTATTCTGCAAATGCACGCAAACCACAGACAAGATATTGATGTTGTTTATGCAGGTGATATTGCAGCTGCAGTTGGTTTGAGAAATACAACAACCGGTGACACTCTCTGTGATCCAAAACATCCAATCATTTTGGAATCTATGGAATTCCCGGAGCCTGTTATCCACGTTGCAATTGAACCAAAAACAAAAGCAGGTCAAGAGAAAATGGGTATCGCTTTGGCAAAACTTGCTGAAGAGGATCCAACGTTCCGTGCTTACACAGATGAAGAAACAGGACAAACCATTATTGCAGGTATGGGTGAGCTTCACCTTGAAATCATCGTAGACAGACTTCTACGTGAATTTAAAGTGGAAGCAAACGTAGGTAAACCACAGGTTGCTTACAAAGAGACCATCCGCAGAAATGCAGAGTCTGACACCAAGTATGCAAGACAATCCGGTGGTAAAGGTCAATACGGCCATGTTAAAATTCGTATTGAGCCTAACCCTGGTAAAGGCTACGAATTCGTAAACGAAATTGTTGGTGGTGCTATTCCAAAAGAATACATTCCGGCAGTTGACCAAGGTATTCAAGGCGCATTGTTAAGCGGTACTTTGGCAGGTTATAACGTTGTTGATATTAAAGTAACCTTGTATGATGGTTCTTATCATGAGGTCGACTCCTCTGAAATGGCATTTAAAATTGCCGGTTCTATGGCAGTAAAAGATGCAATTAAGAAAGCTGACCCTGTATTGCTGGAACCAATCATGAAAGTTACAGTTATTGTGCCTGAAGAGTACATGGGTGACGTTATTGGTGACCTAAACTCTCGTCGTGGTATGATTCTTGGTATGGATGCAGTACCGGGTGCACAACAAATCAATGCAGAAGTTCCGCTTTCCGAAATGTTTGGCTATGCAACAGATATGCGTTCCAAAACACAAGGCCGCGGACAATATACAATGGAACCGGCTCACTATAATGAGGTTCCAAAATCTGTTGGTGAGGAAATCATTTCCGCACGTGGAAAAAAGAGTGAGTAATTTATAAAAACACTTGATTTTCAACAGCAGAATTGATAAAATTGCGTTATAGACTTTTATAATAAAAACAAATTCATTTTTTGGTATAAAAAAGGAGGAAATTCCAATGGCAAAGGCAAAGTTTGAAAGAAGCAAACCACACGTAAACATTGGTACAATCGGTCACGTTGACCACGGTAAAACAACTACTACAGCAGCTATCACTAAGGTTCTAAACCTAAACGGTGAAGCAGAATTCGTTGATTATGCTAACATCGATAAAGCTCCAGAAGAAAGAGCTCGTGGTATCACAATCAACACTTCTCACGTTGAATATGAGACTGACAAACGTCACTATGCTCACGTTGACTGCCCAGGTCACGCTGACTACGTTAAAAACATGATTACTGGTGCTGCTCAAATGGACGGTGCTATTTTGGTTGTATCCGCAGCTGATGGTCCAATGCCACAAACAAGAGAGCACATCCTTCTATCCCGTCAGGTTGGTGTTCCATACATCGTTGTATACATGAACAAAGCTGACCAAGTTGATGACGAAGAGTTGCTAGACCTAGTAGAAATGGAAATCCGTGAACTACTAAACGAGTATGGCTTCCCAGGCGATGAAACACCAATTATCCGTGGTTCTTCCCTAAAAGTTCTTGAGTCTACTTCTACAGACATCAATGCTCCAGAATACAAATGCATTCTAGACTTGATGAATGCTGTTGACGAGTTCATCCCAACTCCAGAAAGAAAGAGCGACCAACCTTTCCTAATGCCTGTTGAGGACGTATTTACAATCACAGGCCGTGGTACTGTTGCTACTGGTAGAGTTGAGCGTGGTCAAATCAACGTTAACGAAGAAGTTGAAATTGTTGGTATGACTGAAGAGAGCAGAAAAGTTGTTGTTACTGGCCTAGAAATGTTCAGAAAAATTCTAGACTTTGCTGAGGCTGGCGATAACGTTGGCGTATTGCTACGTGGTGTTCAAAGAACTGAAATTGAGCGTGGTCAAATCCTAGCTAAACCAGGTTCCATTAAACCTCACACAAAATTCAGAGGCCAAGTTTATATTCTAACAAAAGAAGAAGGCGGCCGTCATACTCCTTTCTTCAACAACTATCGTCCACAATTCTACTTCAGAACAACTGACGTTACAGGTGTTATTACACTTCCAGAAGGTACAGAAATGTGCGTTCCTGGCGATAACGTTGAAATGGATGTTGAGTTGATTACTCCAATCGCTATTGAAGAGGGTCTACGTTTTGCTATCCGTGAGGGTGGTCACACAGTAGGTTCCGGCGTTGTTACAGCTATTAACGAATAATTTAAATCGTTTTGTAACGTAATATAAAAATAAGACCATCGGAATTTATCCGATGGTCTTATTTTTTACGTCTTAGTTATTAAAAAGTGTAGGATTGTCCTTGAAAATGTTTGTTTTTATTTGCGTGTTTTTCATGGGCTCTGTTTTTCTGTAATTGATTTTGTGTTGCTTTTGAATTTACAATGTCACACATTTCTTCATAAGAGTTGCAATGTGTGCAACTATCAATTAAAGCAGTTTGCTCTTCTTGAGAAGCAAGTGCAAAATTTCTTCTTGCTTCAGGATTTCTTGCAAGAACAGCGCCAATACCCATTGGAATGTTGTTGTATTGATTGTAATGCATTTTTATCACCTCACAATACTTATTATCTCCAACGACACGCAAATATGATTTCCAATTGTATACGGCAAAATTTGTACTGCTTCCATTGCGTAAACTATGTAAATTTGGCGCTTTCAGACTATTTTAAAGGAATTTTCTGCTAAAAAATTTGTCAATTTCAATTTGTAAAAAATGTATTTTATCAAATTTTAAAATGGATATTTACATTAAGAAAAATTCGTGCTATACTAGCTATATTGAAATTTAAATATTTCCTTATCAAGAGTGACGGAGGGAACAGGCCCGATGATGTCCGGCAACCTACAATGTTTGTAAAGGTGCCAAATCCTGCGGTAAAGCCGAGAGATGAGGTTTGCAATTCACCGAACGGCTGCGAAGCGTGTTCGGTGTTTTTTGATATTTTTTATTTTTTGGAGGATACTATGTCTAAATACTTTTTTACTTCAGAGTCTGTAACAGAAGGACATCCGGACAAAGTCTGCGATAAAATTTCTGATTCTATTTTAGATGCTATCTTGGCTCAAGATCCAAAGGCACATGTTGCTTGTGAAGTAACAGCAACAACAGGTATTATTAATGTAATGGGAGAAATATCCACAGAATGTTACGTTGATATTCCTTCTCTTGTGCGCGATGTCATCAAAGAAATCGGTTACGATGATCCTGCTTGCGGATTTGACGGCAATACTTGCGCTGTAACCACATCAATTGACGTGCAGTCTCCTGATATTGCAATGGGTGTAAACGAGTCTTATGAATCACGTCATGGCGCAACAGATGAAAATGATAAGATTGGTGCCGGTGACCAAGGAATGATGTTTGGTTTTGCATGCGACGAAACACCGGAATTCATGCCCTTGGCAATTTCTTTGGCCCATAAATTGGCAAAACAATTGACAAAAGTTAGAAAAGACGGCACCTTATCATATTTAAGACCGGACGGTAAAACTCAAGTCACCATTGAGTATGATGATGACAAAGCTGTACGTGTTGATACCATTGTGTTGTCTACACAACATGACCCAAATGTTGCTCACGTAACTTTGTGTGATGACATTTTAAAACATGTCATTAAGCCTATTATTCCCGAAAATCTTTTAGATGATAAAACCAAATATTTCATAAATCCAACAGGAAACTTCGTAATCGGCGGTCCGGTTGGCGATACAGGTTTGACAGGCCGTAAAATTATCATTGATACATATGGCGGCTATGGCAGACATGGCGGCGGTGCTTTCTCAGGAAAAGACCCAACCAAGGTTGACCGTTCCGGCGCATATGCAGCACGCTATGTTGCTAAAAATATTGTGGCTGCCGGTCTTGCTAAGAAATGTGAAGTACAAATTGCATATGCAATCGGTGTTGCACGTCCTGTGTCTATCATGGTTGAAACATTCGGAACTTCTTCCTATTCCAATGACCAATTGGCAGAGGCAGTAAATCAAGTATTCGATTTACGTCCTACTTCCATCATTGAAACACTGGAATTGCGTAAACCAATTTATCGTAATCTTGCTGCTTACGGACATATGGGTCGTGAGGATTTAAATGTCAGATGGGAAAAGACGGATAAAGTAGAAGCATTAAAAAATGCACTAAAATAAATTTTCACATAAAAAAACTCCTTTAAAGTTAAAGCTTTAAAGGAGTTTTTATTGTTTCAATTAATGATTTACTTTTATTTTTTTGAATGCAATTGCTGCTGCACAGGCTGCACTTACAAATACACCAATAGCAATATAAATATATAGCTGGGTATTATCGCCTGTTTGAGGAGAAACGGTGTTATTTTGGTCCATATTGTTGCTATCAGCTGTAGCGTTAATTACGGTTACGTCTTTTACAGCATCACAGTTTTTACAATGAATGGATTTGCTTCCGTTTTCAGTTGCAGTCGGTTGTTGGTCAATGGTAAAGTCACTTTCCCAATCGTGCTCAGTCATTGGAACAGTTTCCTCTTCCATAGTGCCACATACAGTGCAGGTTCTTTGTTTCAGACCTTCTGCTGTGCATGTAGCCTCTTTTACAATGGTCCAGTCACCGTAAGAATGTCCTGTGGCAGGAACTTCGGTTGGAGCTGTCAAAATTTCATGACAAACAGAGCATTCGATTCCCTCTGTATAACCGTGTTCTGTACATGTAGGGGACACAGCAGGAATCACTTTCTCTGTATGTCCTAATGGATCTCCGTATGTAAAAGTTTCGGTATCACTTACTGCACCGCAGGTACAGGATTTATAATAGGTAGCTGCATGTGTACAATCTGCGTCTGATTTTTTGGTATAATTTTTTACAATTTCTTCTGTAAATTGATGTGGATGGGTGATAGAACCGTCAGGATTTTGTTTATAGTCGCCTGTGTCGGGAATCCATTTGGAAACATCGGAAGAATAGGTACCGCCTGTTACTTGCAGAGTACCTGTATTGGTTGCCTCACTGACCGCAGGTTGTCCGTTTCCGCCTGTGAAAGTCCCGCCATGGAAATAAGCGATTGCAGGTTGTTTGTCACCACCGTCATTATCATTTCCGATGAGAGCTGCTACTTTGGACACACTGGTAAATGTACCGCCATAGATGTGTGCTTCTACTTGTCCCACTTCACCGGCAATATACAGTGCATAGAATGCAGGGCCTGTTCCGTGGATAGGGCAAGCTACTGTTTCAAATGTTCCACCATAAATTTCAGCTAAACCGGCAGAAGAAGAAAATGCGCCTTGTGTACCAATCACAGTACCATCATAAAAATACATTTTTGCATTTACATTTTGATTGCGTATGGTATAAGACCAAATGGAAGAATTGCAGGAACTGCAAGTTTCACCTTTGAATGTACCATTGTAAATGGTAGCAATGCCTTCGTTATATAAGCTGCAGGTTGCGCCGTCAAAGGTTCCGTTATAAATGGTAAGTTCTGCATTTGGTCGGTTTTTAATGGTTGCACCGTTTGCTAATTTGGCTCCGGTATAGGTACCGCTTTCAACGGTTAAAGTACCATAGTTGTCAATTGCGCCATATCCTCCATAAGTAGAAGCTGAAGTATCAATGGTTCCGTTTCCTGTTATGGTTAAATTACCGTTATTTATAATAGTGCGGCCGGCCAAAGTAGGAGAAGCGGATGTATCTTCTTTAAACGTAATACTTTGTCCATTCATATCAAGAGTTACATTTTTTCCTTTTGCCAATGTGACAATATCAGATGTTTCAGACATTTCAATGTTATTTGTTAAGGTAACGGTTGTTGAGGTTCCGTCTTCCGGTACTGCATCGAATGCTTCTTGTAATGAAGCGTAGACAGTATTGCCAATTTGAGCAACACCGCTTTCACTTGCAAATACAGCGGAAGTAGGAACAATCGCTGCAATTAGTGCAAACGATAGAAAAAAAGGTAATAATTTACGTTTCAATTTGTACACTCCAAACATTATTATATTGTTATATTTTGTTGAATGGTCTAGCTTTCGATGAAAACTGAATTTGGTTAAGAGGATTTATCTTTCTGGACGCATTCCAGGCCTGTACGAATGATTTGCCTGTACATTTCGGCATAAGGTTTGTCATAAAATTTTTCTTTTTTTAAACTTTGAATTTCTGCTGCCAAATCCGGAGGAATGGTGATCATGATACGCTTATTTCCTGCTTTCATAGGTTCATCTCCTCTCTTAAAGTTCATCACCGATACACCTGTCATGATTATAGTTCATCTATGATGAACTTGTCAATTATTTTAGTAAAATTTTGGCATTTTTTGTATTTACATCAGTGTATCACTGATGTATAATTATCACTGAGGTGATAATTATGCCAACAGAAAAGCCAAGGTATTGTATTACTGTAGATGACGAAACTTTGAAAGAGATAGATGATTTTAGATTTGAAAATCGTTACAACAGCCGTTCCAAAGCGACATTGGAGTTGATTCGGATGGGATTGGAATCTTTAAAAACAAATGAAAAAAATAATTTAGAAAAATAAAATAATCCGCACAAAAAAACAGGTTGTAATTTACAACCTGTTTTTTATATTGATTACCAATAATGACACATTACACAGTAGCTTCTTTTTATTCGATACATACAATAGAATGAGGTGATCGTAATGCCTGAGATTATAATCAATATTATATTAGCCATTTTATCTATTGTAGGATTAATCTATTTATATCAATTGATTTCTGGATGGCTGCTTCGGTCAAAAAATGCTTGCAGACAGTATACCATTTTACAATTTGACGAAAATGAAGAGGATGCTGAATACATATTGCGGGGGCATATATCAAAAATTAAGTCTGAACACAGCGAACAATACAGCCGTATTTTATGTATAGAAGAAACGATGAACAGTGCAATGAAACACGTATGCAGAACATTGGAGCAAGAATATCCCTTTGTGATTGTTTGTTCTCTGAATCAGGTACATGACTATATTACACAATGAAATTGTCATAGGACTATATCATACATCATGATTGAAATAAAATTCATAGATTTTACGTTTTTTATATAAATGAATCACCTGTATATTATGTTTATAAAGGTTTTATTGCTTCCAAACAAGAACAAACTTCTTTTATCGTGTGAATTTGAATGTGTTCAAAACTTGCTTGCTCCAGCATTTCTTGTAATTGTTTGGCAGTGTATATGGTCATACCTTCGCATCGTTTGGCCCATTTGTCTCCTTGTACAGGGTCTGACATTTCACAGGCAACTATCACTTTTCCGCCGGGTTTAAGTACACGAAAAATTTGTCTGAATCCTTCTGTCACATCGGGCCAAAAATAAACAGTTTCCATCGCTGTTACTACATCATAGGTATGATTGGCGTAAGGCAGTTCCATCACGTTTCCCTGCAAAATTTCACAGGAGATATTCAGTCGAGCGGCATTTGTCTTTTTACTTACTTTTACACTCTCATCAGAATAATCTATACCGTCTATGTGACAGTTGGGATATTTTTGAAACATGCGGTCAATATTTGCACCGCCGCCACAACCGACATCTAATACGTTTGCTCCATCTGTCCATGAAACGGTATGTAATACCCAATCACATAAGGGAGCGTGACCGCGGTTCATTGCATTTAATATCAATTTTCCGCCAATTCCTTGAGGCTTTCCGCAATTCTTTAAAAGCTTTTCTATCATGACTGTACCTCCTTGGTTAGTTAAAATTAACTGTAATATACTACATTATAAGTTTGATGTCCATCAAAATCCATTTCATACAAATCCATGAAAAGAGGCACGTGAAAAGCCCTGCCTCTTTTCTCATGTACAATATTCCAAAAATGTGGTAAAATCAAAGTCAACATGATATATGACTGGAAAGGAGTTTGCCATGAAACTGCTTCATATTGCCGCAAGCCCGAAATCGGAGGAACAATCTTCCGGAAAACGAGTTGCAAATGCATTTGTTGACGCCTATTTAAAAAAACATGAACAGGTACAATTCCGCTATCTTGATTTGCATACTTTGGAGATACCCGCTATGACAAAAGAGTTGCTGGAAGCTTTTGAAAGCGGTAAGGCCCAGTGTGAAAGAGAACAGCAGGCATTGCAAATATATGATTCCTTATGTAATGAATTTATAGCAGCAGACCGCTATGTTATTTCGTTTCCAAATTGGAATTTAACAGCGCCTCCTGTATTGGTCTCTTATATTTTGGCTGTTATCAGAGCAGGAAAAGCATTTCGCTATACCGAGCAGGGTTCCGAAGGATTGCTTCACAATAAAAAAGTTACGCTTATTGTTTCAAGCGGAGGGATTACCTCGGGAACTCAGCCAAAAGAAACATGTACAGCCATTGCATGGTTAAAAAATTTATTTTTGGTTTGCGGGATTTGCGATGTACAAGTTCTTTATTGTGAGGGAATCGAGCAAATGCCGAATCAGGCAGAAAACATCATTACAACAGCAATACAACATGCAAAGCATCAAGGTGCTGTTTGGGATACAAAGGCAGGGGAATAAACTATGAATATTTCAGTTATGGGATGTGGCCGCTGGGGAAGTTTTATTGCCTGGTATTTGGAGCGCGTATCCCATCAAGTTACATTATACGGCAGAAAGGGTTCCAAACATTTGGAGCAATTCCGTCAGACACGTTCCAACGGATTGCTAACGTTGGATGAAAAAGTTCATTTGACAGATGATTTGGAATCAGCAGTAAACAGTGCGGAAGTCATTGTGGTGTCCATTTCGGCACAAAACTTCCGTACATTTATGAAAGAAATTGTACAGTATGATTTAACCGGAACATGTTTTGTGCTGTGTATGAAAGGCATTGAAGCTGATACCGGAAAACGTTTAACGGAAATCGTAAAAGAATATACGGATACGCCTACAGCTATTTGGGTTGGACCCGGCCATGTACAGGATTTTACCAGAGGAATCCCAAACTGCATGGTAATTGACAGTGATGATAAAGCGCTGAAAGAAAGATTGGTACATGCTTTTTCCAGCCGTTTGATTCGTTTTTATTACGGCGATGATTTGTTGGGCAATGAAATCGGCGCTGCTTCCAAAAATGTCATAGGGATTGCGGCGGGTATGTTGGACGGCAAAGGGAAAACTGCGTTAAAAGGGGCATTAATGTCCAGAGGTACACGTGAAATTGCCCGTTTAATCAAAGCCATGGGAGGAAATGAGATTACCGCATATGGGCTTGGGCATTTGGGAGACTATCAGGCGACAGTATTTTCCGAATTCAGCCATAACCGCAAATTTGGTGAATTGTTTGTACAAGGTATGGATTATGGAGAATTGGCGGAGGGTGTTGCAACCGTAAAAGCATTGCTGTGTTTGGGTGAGAAGTATCATGTGGAACTTCCTATTTGTCAAGCGGTTTATGACATTATTTATGAGAAAAAAGACCCTGAGCAAGTATTATCCGACTTGTTTTTGAGAAGCATAAAAATGGAGTTTTAATTTTTTCTGAACATTGACAATCTCTCTGTTTTGGGGTAAGATTTTAAATATACCAAAAGGGTATATAATAGAAAGGATGAATGGCATGAGTGAACAAAATTGTACACATGATTGTGGGTCATGCGGCTCTGATTGCAGTGCAAGAACAGAACCTATGAAAGAACCTACACATGAATTGAGTAACATTAAAAAGGTAATTGCAGTTGTAAGCGGAAAAGGTGGAGTTGGCAAATCTTTGGTCACTTCGTTAATGGCCGTGACCATGAACCGCCGTGGACATAAAACAGCAATATTGGACGCAGACGTAACAGGACCGTCTATTCCGAAAGTTTTTGGTATCCATGAAAGAGCAATGGGTACCGAGGTAGGTATTATGCCATGTAAAAGTAAAACGGGAATTGAAGTAATGTCTGTGAATTTATTGTTAGAAGATGTTACTGCTCCCGTTGTTTGGAGAGGTCCTATCATTGCAGGTACAGTAAAACAATTTTGGTCTGAGGTAATTTGGGGCGATGTTGACTATATGTTTGTTGATATGCCGCCCGGTACGGGAGATGTTCCGCTAACGGTGTTCCAATCACTGCCTTTGGACGGAATTATTATTGTAACATCTCCGCAGGAATTGGTTTCTATGATTGTGGAGAAAGCGGTAAATATGGCAGATATGATGAATATTCCTATTTTAGGACTTGTAGAAAATATGAGCTATTTAAAATGTCCTGACTGCAATAAAGAAATTCAAGTCTTTGGAGAAAGTCATGTGGAAGAAATCGCCCAGAAACACGGTTTAAATGTATTGGCGAAGCTTCCGATTGATCCAAGTATTGCAAAAAATTGCGATAAAGGGCTTGTAGAATTGGTAGAAGGAAATTGGTTGGATGAAGCAGCCAAGACCATTGAAAACTTATCTTAATTTTTATGCCGACAGTATAACCATACTGTCGGCATTGTTGTATGTAAAATAGGTTCTCTTTACAAGCTTTGAAAATAAAGCGAGTGATTCATTGTAATGCATTGCATATGATATGTTGCAGCATTCATATGTATCTGAATGCCTGTTAACAGAAGGCACTCCAAAACAATCCCAAAAAGGCACCAAAGCATAACCTGAGAAAAGACAGGGAAAAAGACTCAGTGCAGAGTTTAGATAGACTCTGCACCGGGTCTTTTTTTGTTTGTTGAGGAGTGAAAATAGCGTATTTCCGGAGCTTTTTCGGAAAAGAGCGGGAACACAAAGGCTCAGCAGGTATTACGCGGAACGGATTTCTCGGCCATTAAAGGCGCAGCGGGGAATATTGCAGGAGTTTGCTCTTTTGGGGATATTTTGGAGTGCCCGCTGAGATCTGTATTCGCTTTGTATTTTTCATCATAAAACAGCAATTTCTCTACATCTCAAAGACGTTTTAAGAGGGAAATGAGTAAAAAAGCCTATTTTGTAGTTTTAATATAGTTCTTGCTAGAAAACCTCAAGATATAGTTGTATAATAGAATAAAGTATAGTTTGAGGTGAATGGTATGGAGAAATTTAAATTGTTTCGCTATTCGCTGCTTGCGGGCCTTATGATAGCGATTGGCGGCGCTGTAAATCTGTCCGTGGATAATAAAGTAGTAGGAGCGTTTTTATTTTCCATTGGATTATTTACGGTGGTCAACCAACAATTTGCATTATTTACAGGGAGAGTTGGCGACTTTAAGTTGAAACAGCCGGCTTTTTTGATTGATTTGCTGATTATTTGGATTGGCAATTTTGCTGCCACGGTGGGGGTAGGCTATTTATTACGAGTGACAAGAATCGCTTCTGCATTGTCTGCAAAAGCAGAAACACTCAGTCAGGCAAAGTTGAATGATAATCCTTTGAGTATTTTTGTATTGGCAATTTTTTGCGGTATTATCATGTATGTAGCTGTTGCTTGTTTCCGCAGCACAGAAAATCCCATCGGCAAGTATGCGGGTGTATTCATTGGAGTTCCTGTATTTATTTTGTGCGGTTTTGAGCACTGTGTGGCAAACATGTTTTATTTTTCCATTGCAAATGCATGGACATGGAAAACATTCCTTTGGCTGTTAATTATGACGGCAGGAAATGCCGTAGGCGGTTTGTTGATTCCTGTTATCAAATGTAATATCCCTTACAAGAAGAAAAAGAGGATATCTGTACAAGACGAAAAGGATAACCATTCCAAGTAATGGTTCAAATCTATTGACAAAAGGAATCGACTGAAAAATATTGTCATTGTTGTATTGAAAAAAGCAGAAAAATGTTTTATCATATACAGTTGTATGCCTGAGCTTTTACCTTTCTATAAATAGTACTTTACAAAATGATTTGAATATGTTATTATTGAAATGAAAACAGTAATTATTATTATTTTATAAGGTGAGGGTCGATGGTTAGGAAACAAAATTTCAGTCGCAAAAGACAAGCGATTTTAGAAGCACTCCGAAGCACTAAAATTCATCCAACCGCAGAGTGGGTTCATCAAACATTAAAAAATGATTATCCTGATTTAAGCCTTGGTACTGTTTACCGTAATCTTGCTCAGTTTAAAGAAGAAGGTATTATTTTAAGCATGGGTGTTATTAACGGGCAAGAGCGTTTTGATGCGAATGTATCGCCGCACTCTCATTTTATTTGTAATTGTTGCAGAGCAGTCATAGATATTGATGAAACTTTTGAAAATGCTGAAGCTGCAAAACAGGTAAACAATAAATATGGTTTTACAGTGGAAGAACAAAAGGTCATTTTTTATGGTGTTTGCAATCAATGTAAAGTTAGGCATTAGGCCATAACTATATTTAATGAATGTATTTGGAGGTTTTTACAATGAAAAAATTTGTATGTAGTGTATGTGGTTATGTTCATGTAGGAGACGAGGCACCGGAATTCTGCCCAATTTGTAAAGCTCCTAGAGACAAGTTTTATGAGCAAACAGAAGAAACAGGCTATGCAACCGAGCACGTAATCGGCGTAGGTGCAGCAGATAAAATTGAAAAAGACGTTTACGAAGGTTTGGTTGCTCATTTCAACGGAGAATGCTGCGAAGTTGGTATGTATTTGGCAATGAGCCGTCAAGCAGACCGTGAAGGTTATCCTGAAATTGCAGAGGCTTTCAAAAAATATGCGTTTGAAGAAGCTGAGCATGCAGCTAAATTTGCTGAACTATTGGGTGAAGTTGTAACAAACTCCACAAAGAAAAACCTTGAATTGCGTGCAGCTGCTGAGGCTGGTGCTTGTGAAGGTAAATTTGAAATTGCGAAACGTGCAAAACAATTGAACTATGATGCAATTCATGATACTGTTCATGAAATGGCAAAAGACGAGGCTCGTCATGGTGCCGGTTTTGCAGGCTTGCTAAAAAGATATTTTTAATTTTACTTACGACTTGTCATAATCTTTGATTACGACGTTTTCATATTTTCAACAAGAACAGGGCCGTTTTCGGTCCTGTTCTTGTTTTTACTGTATACACAATATTTATGGCGGTTACAAAAATGATACACAATATATATTGATTTTTTAAAATTAGTCGCTATAATAATAAATAGACCGATTATCAAGTTGTAAGGAGAACAGAATGGAGATCATAAAAAGGGACGGCCGTATTGAGCCTTACCAAAGTGAAAAAATAAAAGCTGCGGTTGCAGCGGCTTTTCAAAGTATAAAGACAGAAATTGATGAAGCTGTCCTAAACAGTATTACGGAAGATGTACAGCAGCAATTGGTTCAGTTGCAGCAGCAACATGAGTCTTTACAAGTAGAAACCATTCAAGATATTGTAGAGAAAACGTTAGTTGCACGTAATTTTTATAATGAAGTAAAAAGCTTTATTTTATATCGTGACAGTCAGGCAAAGAAAAGAGCTGCCAGACATAGCATTGCTTGCTTGTTTAAAAACAGACAGGTTGGTGACGTATTAAAAGGAATCCAAAAAGATTATGACAGTGATGAATACCGTCTGGAACTGCTGTACCATAAGTTCTTTTCCTTTCAAAAAGAGCAGATGTCCGAAACAGAAAAATTATCCATGCTGATAAAAGCGGCTGTGGAGTTGACTTCACAGGAATCTCCCAAATGGGAGTATATTGCAGCGCGCTTGTTAATGCTGCGCTTTCAGCTGCAATTGCAAGCTGAACTGGATAAACAGCAAATCACCGGCTTTTATGAGAAAATTTGCTATTTAACAAACCAAAACCTATATGGTTCCTATATATTGCAGGCATATACAAAAGCAGAAATTGATGAATTTGAAACATGGATTGTGGAAGAACGCAATCATCTGTTTACGTACAGCAGTTTGGACGTGCTTTTAAAACGCTATGTGATTCATACACACCAATTACTTTCTTTTGAAACACCGCAAGAGATGTTTATGGGAATTGCGATGCATCTGGCAATGAATGAAACACAAAATCGTTCTCAGTGGGTAAAACGCTTTTATGATATGCTCAGTCAGTTGCAGGTAACCATGGCAACGCCTACACTGTCCAATGCCAGAAAACCGTTTCATCAATTATCCAGTTGCTTTATTGATACTGTTCCGGATTCCTTAACAGGTATCTATCGCAGTATTACAAACTTTGCACAGGTTTCAAAATTTGGTGGCGGAATGGGAATGTACTTTGGAAAGGTACGTGCTTCCGGTTCTCCGATTCGTGGATTTCAAGGGGCTGCAGGCGGTGTGATACGTTGGATTAAACTGGCCAATGATACCGCTGTAGCAGTAGACCAATTGGGAGTGCGTCAAGGAGCAGTTGCCGTATACTTGGATATATGGCACAAGGATATTCCTGAATTTTTACAATTGCGTACCAATAACGGTGATGACCGAATGAAGGCACATGACGTATTTCCTGCAATTTGTTATCCTGATTTGTTCTGGAAAATGGCTCGTGACCGGATTGAAGACAATTGGTATTTGATGTGTCCTCATGAAATTTTATCCGTAAAGGGTTATGCTCTGGAAGATTATTACGGAGAAGAATGGGAAAAACGATATTTTGATTGTGTGGCTGACCACCGTATTTCCAAACGCGTCATTCCAATCAAAGAACTCATTCGTTTGATTATTAAATCGGCAGTGGAAACAGGAACTCCGTTTACCTTTAACCGTGACCATGTCAACAAAATGAATCCAAACGGACATAAGGGTATGATTTATTGCTCCAATTTATGTACAGAAATTGCACAAAATATGAGTCCCATTTCTACTGTCAGCCAAGAGACAAAAACAATTGATGGGGAAACGGTTGTAGTGAACACAACAAAACCCGGTGAATTTGTAGTATGTAATTTGGCTTCTCTTTCTTTGGGAAACATTGATGTGGAAAATCAAGAGGAACTTCGCAGTATTATCCATACTACCGTACGTGCTTTGGATAATGTGATTGATTTGAATTTCTATCCGATTCCTTATGCAAAATTGACCAACCAAACGTATCGTTCGATTGGTTTGGGTATCAGTGGTTATCACCATATGCTGGCAAAGCATAAAATCCAATGGGAATCGGATGCGCATTTGGAATTTGTGGATAGCGTATTTGAAAATATCAATTACTACGCTGTTGAAGCAAGTACACAGATAGCCAAAGAAAAAGGAAGCTACGGTTTATTTGAAGGCTCCGATTGGCAGACAGGCGCTTATTTTGAAAAGCGTGGTTATCATTCAGAGCGTTGGAACAAACTAAAAGAAACCGTTGCACAAAACGGCATGCGAAATGCTTACTTAATGGCTGTAGCGCCGACCAGTACCACTTCTATTATTGCGGGTACCACTGCAGGCTTAGACCCTGTGATGCATCGTTACTTCCTGGAAGAAAAGAAAAACAGCATTGTACCGAGAGTGGCTCCCGATTTGTCCATGGAAACCTTCTGGTATTATAAAAATGCGCATACCATTGACCAAACTTGGACGGTAAAATCATGCGGTGTACGTCAGCGCCATATCGACCAAGCGCAATCTTTAAACTTATATATTACAAACGATTATACGTTCCGCCAAATTTTACAGCTGTACATTTTGGCATGGGAAAAACAAGTGAAAACCATTTACTATATTCGCAGTAAGGCATTGGAAGTGGAAGAGTGCGAAGTATGTTCATCTTGAGTATGAGGAGAGTAAAATAAATGGCAACCTTAAAGAAAAAACCTTTGTTCAATCCTGACGGAGATGTGGAAGTATTAAAACGCCGTATGATTGGCGGCAATACCACAAACCTAAACGATTTTAATAATATGAAATATGCTTGGGTAAGCGACTGGTACCGTCAGGCCATGAATAACTTTTGGATACCTGAGGAAATTAACTTAAATACAGACGTTCAGAACTACAATCAGTTGACAAAAGCAGAACGTACCGCATATGATAAAATTTTGTCCTTCTTAATTTTTTTGGACAGTGTGCAAACAGCAAATTTGCCTCATGTCGGTGAATATATTACGGCCAATGAAGTCAATCTTTGTTTGACCATTCAGGCGTTTCAGGAAGCCGTTCATTCACAAAGTTACGGCTATATGTTGGATACGATTTGTTCTCCCGTAGAACGCAATGAAATTTTATATCAATGGCGCCAAGATGAGCATTTGCTTCGCAGAAATGAATTTATTGGTAACTTATATAATGAATTTCAAGAAAAGAAAGACGATTATACTCTGGTTCGCACTATGATTGCCAACTATATTTTAGAAGGCGTATATTTTTATTCCGGCTTTATGTTCTTTTATAATTTGGGACGCAATAATAAAATGCCAGGTTCCGTACAAGAAATTCGTTATATCAACCGTGATGAAAATACGCATCTGTGGCTATTTCGCTCTATTATTTTGGAACTGAAAAAAGAGGAACCGCATTTATTTACAGATGAGTTGATTGAAGAGTACCGCAGCATGATAAAAGAAGGAGTAGAGCAGGAAATTGCATGGGGACATTATGTCATCGGCGATGATATTTCAGGATTAAACTGCCAAATGATTACAGATTATATTCGTTATTTGGGCAATTTACGCTGCATGAATTTAGGATTTGAACCTTTATATCCGGGATATGAAAAAGAGCCTGATTCCATGTCTTGGATTAGCCAATACAGCAATGCAAATTTAATCAAAACAGACTTCTTTGAAGGTCGTTCTACTGCTTATGCAAAAAGCACTGCTTTGGTAGACGATTTATAATTGATACGATAATTGCACCCGCCATCTTAGAGACGGGTGCAATTCATTATTTCAGGGGAATTGTTGGGTTCCCTTTGAAATGATGAGCAGCTAATGTGTCTAGTGTGGTTGTAATCGCATTTTAAGCGAGGTTGATGGAGCATTGGACTGATTGAATTAAAAAACGCAGGCATAAAATGCCTGCGTTTTTTATTCTGTTTCTTGTAGTTGTTGTTCCTGATACAATTGACTTTTCTGCTTACTGTATCCATATTTATTTTTAAACACGTATAGAAAGACAATGGAAGCAATTAATGTAGCAACTTCGGCAATCGGCACAACCAGCCAAATACCCGTAACGCCAAACAGAAGAGGCAATGTGACCATTCCTATGACAAAGAAAATTAAAGTTCTGAAGGAAGAAACCAGTGCCGAAATTAATCCGTTGGACAATGCTGTAAATAATCCTGAAGTTAAAATATTAAATCCGCAAATCAGAAAAGAGAAACTGAATATTCTGAATCCGTAAATGGTAATTTGATATAAATCGGGAGAACCATGGGCAAAGAAAGTGGTAATTGGTATTGCCAGGGCCTGTGCTGCCGCAAAGGATACGACTGCAAAGATGCCAACCATGATATAACTGTATTTTACAATTTTATTTAGCTTCATGTGATTCTGTTGTCCATAGTTAAAGCTAATCAAAGGAGAAATACCTGCAGAAAATCCCAATAGCATAGAGATTAATAAAAATTGTGAATACATCACAATTGTAACTGCGGCAACGCCTGTTTTTCCAACATATTGGAGCATATACAAATTAAACAGAAATGTAGAAATACCTGCGGAAATTTGTACTACCATTTCGGAAGAACCGTTTGCGCAAGCAGACAACACCAGCTTTATTCCGGCTTTGGGTTTGGTAAAACATATGGTCAGCTTTTTGGAAGCAAAATAGATAAAACTTAAAATAACAGGAAGAATCATGGATATTTCTGTAGCATATGCCGCACCTGCCATTCCCATATTTAACGGTCCCATAAATACATAATCCAATATCACGTTGGTAATACCGCCAATGACGCTGTTAATGAGCGCCAAATTTGCCTTACCTGAAGTGACAAGGAAGAAGTCGAAATATAATTTAGCCATAGTTACCAAAGTAAACATAACGGTTGTGAATAAATAATCATAACTGTATGTGTATAAGGTTTCGATGGCTCCCAGGAAAGAGAGCAGTGGGTCAATAAATACCAGCACACCAATTGTCACCAAAGTGCCAACTGCCATGAGTACAATGAATAAAAAGGTAAAGTTTTGATTTGCCTCATCTTTTTTTCCTTCCCCCATTTTTTTGGCAACAATGGCACTGCCACCGGTAGCGAACATAGTAGCAATGCCCATAATAATATTGATGACGGGAAATACAATGTTAAGACCGGATAATCCGTCTTCACCAACAAAATTGGAGATAAAGATACCATCTATAATGGTATACAAAGATGAAAACACCAGCATAAAAACAGTTGGAAGAGCAAATCTGATTAAAGACCCAAACGTAATTTTTCTGCCCAATGTATGCATGATAACACCTCCTAACACTTGACATACAAAAAACTATTAATTATCATAGAGTATACAGTAACTGGATAGTCAAGAGGTTTTTTTATGAGTGAACATTTTCAAAATAAAATATCCACAGGTACTTTTGCAAAACTATGCGGCGTGCCAAAAAAAACATTGCTTTATTATGATGAAATCGGATTATTTCAGCCCGACCATATCGCTGAAAACGGATACCGTTATTACTCTTACAGACAGTTTGAGGTACTTTCGGTTATTTTAGCATTGCGTGAGATAGGCATGCCGTTAAAAGAGATTAAAGAATATATCGACAACCGTACTCCGGAAAATATGATTCGGTTATTTCATGAAGAGGACCGTAAAATTCAGAATGAAATCAAAAAATTAAAACAGACGCATCGGTTTCTGCAAACCAGAATCCAATTAACGCAAAATGTACTTCAAACACATACGAACAAGATTCAGCTGGAAGAACAGGAAAAAGCGTATTTTGCAGTAACGGATGTCAGCCATATTCAGTCGATAGATGATTTCTCCGAAGCGTGGAGAAATCATATTCAATGCTGTATGGAAAAGGGAATCAATGTTGGTTATCCTGATGGAACCATGGTTTGTGTTGAAGATATTATGGAAGGAAACTGCTTAAAATATGCATATATCTTTACCAAAACAACCCGCATGGTTCAAGGGGTACCGTTTTTTGAAAAACCAAAAGGATTCTATTTAGCGGCATATCATCAGGGTCCTTATGAATTAACAGGGGAGACATATCAAAAAATGATGGATTATGCAAAGAAACATCATATTACATTAAGCGGATATTCCTTTGAAGAAGGAATGCTGGATGAATTGGTAGTATCTTCAACAGAAGATTTATTGCTTAAAATTTCGATTGGTGTGCAGGAGGTGCCGTGTGCATTATTCTAATATAGAAAAAGGGATTTTTCTTTCAAGGCCAAATCGTTTTTTGGCACATGTGGTAGTGGGCGGAAAAGAAGTCATTTGTCATGTAAAAAATACAGGGCGCTGTAAAGAGTTGTTAATTCCAAACTGTGAAGTTTATGTGCAGCATCATGACAATCCCAATCGTAAAACGGAATATTCGTTAATATCGGTTCAAAAAGGGAACCGTCTTGTAAATATTGATTCTCAGGCTCCCAATGCAGCTGTGAAAGAATGGTTGGAACAGAACCAAGTCATACAGCACATACAAAATATTTATCCTGAAAAGAAATACTGTGATTCCAGATTTGATTTTTATTTGGAAAGGGAAGAGCGTCCTGCATATGTTGAAGTCAAAGGCGTAACCCTTGAAGAAAACGGGGTGGTATTATTTCCGGATGCACCGACGGAACGCGGCATCAAGCACGTATATGAATTGTGCCAATGCAGAAAAAACGGTTATGATGCTTATATTATTTTTGTGGTTCAAATGCAGGATGTACGGTATTTTACGCCTAACATAAAAACGCACCCTGCATTTGGGCAAGCGTTGCAGTATGCAAAAGAATGCGGAGTGAATATTCTGGCGTTTGACTGCAAAGTAACTCCGGATAGCATGTCCGTTTCTTCACAAATTCCGGTACATTTACTGTAGCGGCTTGCGCATTATTTTTACTTTGTCTGATAATGCGGCAAATTTTTTATGCCAGGTTTTATATGATAAGAAAAGATTGGTATTGTCATCAGCTTTATAAAAACAAAACAGCGGCTGTAACACAGCCGCTGTTTTGTTCCAATTAAAGTTTGTCCACTTTAACAAAGCTTTTTTTATCGTCAGCCATTTTATAGAAGTGGTGTTTGCCGCAATCCCAGCATACCATTTCAAAACTGGTGAAATTTTCTCTGTCTTTGAATGCGTTCATTGCACGACCGCCGCAAACAGGACAGGTTTTAGGTGTAAATTCTGGTGGATCTTTTCTTTCAGACATTATAAGGTCCTCACTTTCATTGTTCTGTATAGATATGTTTCTATTATAATATACAACCTGTTTCTTTTGCAATATCTTAAGCAGTAAATGATAAACTTTAGGCAAAAACATTCCATGTATTTTGAAATACACAAAACAGCACAGCATGATTTGGAAATATAATTGTAAATAATTTATGAAATTTACGTTTTCGATGAAATTTCCCTTGATTTTTTATGATAAAGACGTTAAAATAGTTTTAGCACTCGAAGTTAAAGAGTGCTAAAACTATGATGTAACTAATATATTTACTTTAAGGAGGAAATATTTATGACTATTAAACCACTATTAGACAGAGTATTAATTCAAATGACAGAAGCAGAGGAAACAACCAAAAGCGGCATTGTACTTGCAAGTGCCTCTCAAGAAAAACCGCAAATTGCCCAGGTATTGGCAGTAGGCCCAGGCGGCATTGTAGACGGCAAAGAAGTTGAAATGTACATCAAACCGGGTGACAAGGTGATTGCAAGCAAATATGCAGGTACAGAAGTAAAAGTTGACGGAGAAGAATATACCATTGTTCGTCAAAGCGATATTTTGGCAATTGTAGAATAATAGATTTATTTTAACCCAATATACATCATTTTTAGGAGGAATCATCTCTATGGCTAAAGAAATTATTTATGGTGAAGAAGCAAGAAAAGCATTAATGAATGGTATTAACCAATTGGCAGATACAGTAAAAATTACACTTGGTCCAAAAGGCTGCAATGTTGTTTTGGACAAAAAATTCGGCGCACCGCTTGTAACCAATGACGGTGTTACCATTGCAAAAGAAGTTGAGTTGGATGACCCATTTGAAAACATGGGTGCTCAGCTTGTAAAAGAAGTTTCCATCAAAACAAACGATGTTGCGGGCGACGGTACCACAACAGCTACTTTGTTGGCACAAGCATTAATCCGTGAGGGTATGAAAAACGTAACAGCAGGCGCTAATCCGATGATTTTGAAAAAAGGCATTCAAAACGCTGTAATTACTGCTGTAAATACATTGACGGAGAATTCCAAAAAAGTAACTTGCTCTGATGATATTGCACGTGTAGCAACCATTTCTGCAGCAGATGAAGTAATTGGAAATCTGATTTCTGAAGCAATGGATAAAGTAACTGCTGACGGTGTTATTACAGTAGAAGAATCCAAAACAGCAGAAACCTACTCCGAAGTAGTGGAAGGTATGATGTTTGACCGTGGTTATGTAACTCCTTACATGGTAACAGATACAGATAAAATGGTAGCGGATTTGGATGACGCTTATGTGCTGATTACAGATAAGAAAATTTCCAACATTCAAGAGATTCTTCCTATCCTGGAGCAAATCGTACAATCCGGTAAAAAATTGCTTATCATTGCTGAAGATGTGGAAGGCGAAGCTTTGACAACCTTAATTCTGAATAAATTGC
The DNA here is from genome assembly GCA_900541905.1 of uncultured Oscillospiraceae bacterium. Lineage (GTDB taxonomy): Bacteria > Bacillota > Clostridia > Oscillospirales > Acutalibacteraceae > UMGS1071. Next base: position 11,976 of record UQLQ01000010.1, on the reverse strand, counting down.
GCGGTACTTTCACTTGCGTAGCTGTAAAAGCTCCCGGTTTTGGTGACAGAAGAAAAGAAATGCTTCGTGATATTGCTGTTCTGACAGGCGGTCAAGTGATTACAGAAGAGCTTGGTTTGGACTTGAAAGAAACTACTATGGACCAACTTGGTCGTGCTCGTCAAATTAAAGTTGACAAAGACAACACCATCATCGTAGACGGCGCAGGCGATTCCAACGAGATTAAAGCAAGAGTAAACCAAATTCGCGCTCAATTGGAAGCAACCACTTCCGAATATGACCGTGAAAAATTGCAAGAACGTTTGGCAAAATTGGCAGGCGGCGTAGCAGTTATCAAAGTTGGTGCAGCAACCGAAGTTGAGATGAAAGAGAAAAAACTTCGCATTGAAGATGCACTTTCCGCAACAAAAGCTGCTGTTGAAGAAGGCATTGTTGCAGGCGGTGGCACTGCATTGATGAATGCAATTCCTGCAGTTGCAAAATTGGCAGAAACTGCAGAAGGCGATGAGAAAACAGGCGTTCAAATCGTATTGAAAGCTTTGGAAGAGCCGGTTCGTCAAATTGCTGCAAATGCCGGTCTGGAAGGCTCTGTTATTGTTTCCGCAATCAAAGAAGCAAATAAAGTTGGCTATGGCTTTGACGCTTTGAAAGAAACATACACAGACATGATTTCCGCAGGTATTGTGGACCCAACAAAAGTAACACGTTCCGCACTGCAAAATGCAGCTTCCATTGCTGCCATGGTATTGACCACAGAATCTTTGGTTGCAGATAAGAAAGAGCCTGCTGCTGCAGCTCCTGCAATGCCAATGGATCCTGGTATGGGTGGCATGTATTAATCTGTAAAATCGTAATATAGTTTCTCTTTTCAGGTACTGTTTTATGACAGTACCTTTTTTATTTTGTTCTGCTGTTTCTTGTTGCAAAATCCGCAGACAAATTGTGACAATATATACAGATATCCTTTTATTTTTTATAGTAACCATACAAAAAAAATCTATCTCCAAACCACTATTGAATTTGTTACAAAAATGAAATATAATACTATATATAATGTTGAAACAGGAGGGAGAATGAAATATGGTATATCATGTAATAGTTCCATTTCATTCCTCTTCTTGTCATTTGCTGCATGTGATATAAAGGCTACGCTGCACATTTGCTCCGTAGCCTGTTTTTTGTGTAAGTGTAAGCAAAAATGAACGAACGAAACGAATTTAGAGGTGTTTTTACTATGTCCAAAAAAGTTGCAGTGATTATGGGCAGTGACAGTGATTTTCCAACTGTTTCTGCTGCAGTGAAAAAATTAAAATCTTTTGGTGTTCCTGTTGAGGTTCATGTGATGTCTGCCCACAGAACACCCCATGATGCTGCCGAGTTTTCCGAGCATGCAAAAGAAAATGGTTTTGGTGTGATTATTGCGGCAGCGGGAAAAGCTGCTCATCTTGCAGGCGTTTTGGCAGCACACACCACCTTGCCTGTCATTGGTATTCCAATCAAATCTTCTACATTGGACGGATTGGACGCTTTGCTTGCAACCGTACAAATGCCAAGCGGAATTCCGGTAGCAACCGTGGCCATTGACGGCGCTGCAAATGCAGCGATTCTTGCAGTGCAAATGTTGGCAATCGGCGATGAAGAGTTGGCAAAAAAATTAGATGCAATGAAAGTAGAAATGGTAGAAGGCGTAAAGAAAAAAGATGCAGCTTTGCAGGCTGAAGTAGACGCGTTATAACGATGATAAATCAATTGGACTTTAACATATTGAGGAGAACATAAAACCATGAAAAATTTTAGTGACAGCTACAAAGAGGCAGGCGTTGACGTAACCGCAGGTTATAAAGCCGTTGAATTGATGAAACAACACGTTGCACGTACCAATATTCCCGGCGTTGTTTCCAATATTGGAAGCTTTGGCGGATTGTTCCAACCGGATTTCACCGATATGAAAACACCTATCCTTGTTTCGGGAACAGATGGCGTAGGTACAAAATTGCGTTTGGCTTTTTTAATGGACAAGCACGATTCCATAGGTGTTGACTGCGTAGCGATGTGCGTAAACGATGTTATTTGCTGCGGTGCACAGCCATTGTTCTTTTTGGATTATCTGGCAGTAGGAAAGAACTTTCCTGAAAAAATTGAAAAAATTGTTTCAGGTGTTGCAGATGGATGCGTACAATCCAACTGTGCGTTGGTTGGCGGTGAAACTGCTGAAATGCCGGGCTTTTATCCAATAGATGAATATGACTTGGCAGGCTTCTGTGTAGGTATGGTAGACCGTGAAAAAGTAATCGACGGTTCTTCTATGGAGGAAGGTGACGCGATTATTGGTATTCAATCTTCCGGCGTACATTCCAACGGATTTTCTTTGGTGCGAAAAGTGTTTGATGTCAATGAAGAAAATTTAAAACAGTATTATGAAGAACTGGGTACCACTTTGGGAGAAGCATTGCTGACTCCAACAAAAATTTATGTTCGCCCTATGTTGTCTTTGATGAAAACTTGTACGGTAAAAGCGGTTTCTCATGTAACAGGCGGCGGTTTTTATGAAAATCTTCCTCGCATGATGAAAGAGGGATATACTGCTAAAATTGAAATGAATGCTTTCCCAACCTTACCTATTTTTGATTTAATTCAAAAAACAGGAAATATCCCAACACAGGATATGTACAGCACCTTTAATATGGGTATCGGTATGTGTGTTGTAGTTCCTGCATCGGAAGCAGAAAAGGCAATTGCACATTTGAAGGAAAACGGAGAAGAAGCTTTCTTAATCGGAACTGTGGTAAAAGGCGAAGAGGGTGTCGTTTTATGCTAAAAATCGCGGTCTTGGTATCCGGGGGAGGAACCAATCTGCAAGCTTTGATTGATGCGGAAAGACGAGGAGAAATTATCAACGGAGAAATTTCTTTGGTCATCTCCAGCAAATCAGATGCTTTTGCTTTGGAACGAGCAAAAAATGCGGGGATTTCTTGTGAAGTATTGATTCGGAAACAGTACGCTACCATGGAAGAATATGACCGTGCTCTGATAGATTTGCTGCAAAAACATCAAATTGATTTAATCGTATTGGCAGGATTCATGACCATTATCAGTGACCGAGTCATTGATGCTTATCGCAACAAAATCATCAATGTGCATCCTTCTTTGATTCCCGCTTTTTGCGGTGAAGGATTTTACGGCTTACGTGTGCATGAAGCAGCATTGCAGCGTGGTGTGAAACTGACAGGCGCTACCATTCACTTTGTAAACGAGGTTTGCGATGGAGGACCTATTATTTTGCAAAAAGCGGTTGCGGTATCTCCCGACGATACGGCGCAGACTTTGCAAAAACGCGTTATGGAAGAAGCCGAATGGAAATTGTTGCCTCAGGCGGTTTCTCTGTTTTGCCAAGGCAAACTTGAAATAGAACAAGATTTTGTAAAAATAAATGAGTAACTATTTTTGAATTGGAGTAAGAACATGGAATTGAAAAATTTTGCTGAACTTTTAAAAAGCAATACGTATCCGGGCCGTGGCATCATGATTGGAAAAACAAAAGACGGAACACATGGCGTTATTTCCTATTTTATTATGGGAAGAAGCGAAAACAGCCGTAACCGTGTATTTGTAGAAGATGGTTTGGGTATTAAAACAAAAGCGTTTGATGAATCTAAGTTAACAGACCCATCTCTCATTATTTATGCTCCTGTTCGTGTCATTGGTAATACTACCATTGTAACAAACGGTGACCAAACAGATACCATTTATGATGCATTGGAGCAAGGACGTACCTTTGAAGATGCGTTGCGTACCCGTACCTTTGAACCTGACGCACCGAACTTTACCCCTCGTATTTCGGGAGAAGTGGTGGTAAATAACGGATTGCAGTATAAACTTTCCATTTTAAAAAGCAATAACGGTAATCCTGACAGTGCATTGCGTTATTTTTATGAATATGCACAGCCTGTCAATGGGGAAGGTCATTTTATTCATACGTATCGCTGTGACGGAAACCCAATTCCTTCTTTTGAAGGAGAGCCGATTCGTGTTGCAGTTGAGGGTGATATTGATTCTTTCACCAATACCGTATGGGATAGTTTAAATGCAGACAATAAAGTTTCTTTATTTACTTGCTTTATCCAATTGGAAAATGGTCTGACAGAAACCAGAATCGTCAATAAAAATAAGTAAAGGAGGATATTTCTGATGTCGAATGAATTAATGCTGAAATATGGATGTAATCCAAATCAAAAACCGTCCCGTATTTTTATGAAAGACGGTTCCGAATTGCCAATTACTGTTTTAAACGGTAAGCCTGGATATATCAATTTTTTAGACGCGTTTAACAGCTGGCAATTGGTAAAAGAGTTAAAAGAGGCAACAGGATTGCCTGCGGCAGCTTCTTTTAAGCACGTCAGCCCTGCCGGCGCAGCAGTGGCGATTCCAATGAGCGATACATTGAAAAAAATTTATTTTGTAGATGATTTAGAGCTATCTCCAATTGCTACCGCATACGCAAGAGCGCGCGGCGCAGACAGAATGTCTTCCTACGGCGATTTTGTTGCATTGTCCGATACCTGCGACGCACAGACAGCAACTTTGCTTGCAAGAGAAGTTTCCGATGGAGTGATTGCTCCGTCTTATACACAGGAAGCATTGGAAATTTTAAAAACAAAACGCAAGGGCAGCTATAATGTCATTCAAATCGATGAAGCATATCAGCCTGCTCCTATAGAGCACAAAGATGTTTACGGTATTACATTTGAGCAGGGCAGAAATGAGATTAAAATCAATGAAGAGATGCTTCAAAATATTGTAAGTGAGAATAAAGAATTGCCTCAAGAGGCAAAACGTGATTTGCTGATTGCATTGATTACATTAAAGTATACGCAATCCAATTCTGTATGTTACGCCAAAGACGGACAGGCAATCGGAATTGGGGCAGGACAACAGTCCCGCATTCACTGTACCAGATTGGCCGGAAATAAAGCGGATATCTGGTTCCTGCGTCAGCATCCGAAAGTAATGAATCTGCCGTTTAAAGCAGATATTCGCCGTCCTGACCGTGATAACACCATTGACGTATACATTTCAGATGATGATATGGACGTATTGGCAGACGGTACATGGGAATTGTTCTTTACAGAGAAACCGGAACGTTTGACCAGGGAAGAAAAACGTGCTTGGCTTGACCAACAGACAGGTGTTTCTCTCGGTTCGGATGCATTTTTCCCATTTGGAGATAACATTGAACGTGCGCATCGCAGCGGTGTTTCTTATATCGCGGAGGCAGGCGGCTCTATCCGTGACGACCACGTTATTGATACCTGTAATAAATACGGCATTTGTTTGGCGTTTACAGGAGTGCGTTTGTTCCATCATTAATCATTAGTTTCATTTCAGAAAGGAACGGTAGCTTTTATGAAACTGCTTGTAGTAGGCGGCGGCGGCCGTGAGCATGCCATTATCCGCAAACTGTTAGAAAGTCCAAAAGTAGAAAAAATCTATTGTGCTCCCGGTAACGGCGGTATTTCCTGTGATGCACAGTGTGTTGATATCAACGCCATGGATAAAGATTCCATGGTAACTTTTGCAAAACAAAACGGAATTGACTTTGCTGTTGTTGCACCGGATGATCCATTGGCTGCAGGTATGGTAGATGCAATGGAAGAAGCAGGAATTCCGGCATTTGGTCCAACAGCAAACGCTGCTGTAATTGAAAGCAGCAAAGTATTTTCTAAAAATTTGATGAAACAGTATGGTATTCCTACCGCAGGTTATGAAGTGTTTGACGATTCAGCATCTGCGATTGCTTATATTGAGCAAAATAATACATTTCCGATTGTAGTCAAAGCAGACGGGCTTGCATTGGGAAAAGGTGTTATCATCGCTGAAAACTTACAAGCGGCAAAAGATGCGGTTCAATCAATTATGGAAGATAAAATTTTTGGTCAGTCGGGTAACAAGATTGTAGTAGAAGAATTTATTACAGGTCCTGAGGTGTCCGTATTGGCATTTACCGACGGTAAAACATTAAAACCAATGGTATCTTCCAAAGACCACAAACGTGCGTTGGATAATGACAAAGGATTGAACACAGGGGGAATGGGCACAGTCAGTTCAAATCCGTATTATACAGATGAAATTGCGAAAGAATGTATGGATACAATTTTCCTCCCTACCATTGCTGCAATGAATCAAGAAGGCAGACCGTTTAAAGGCTGTTTGTATTTTGGTTTGATGCTGACTCCAAACGGTCCTAAGGTAATTGAATACAACTGTCGTTTTGGCGACCCTGAAACACAGGTGGTACTGCCAAGATTGAAGTCCGATTTGTTGGAGATTATGATGGCCGTGCGTAATGAATGTCTATCAGATGTAGATATTGAATGGTCCGACGAAGCTGCAGCATGTGTAGTAATGGCTTCAGGCGGTTATCCCGAAAAATATGAAAAAGGCATTGAAATGACAGGTTTGAATGAAAACGGCCAAATTGAGGGAGCAACCGTTTATCATGCAGGAACCAAAAAAGAAAATGGTAAGTTTTATACAAATGGCGGCAGAGTGTTGGGCGTAACCGCAACTGACACAACTTTGGAAGGTGCATTGAAAAAAGCATATGATGCTGTTTCCAAAATTCATTTTGAGGGTGCACATTACAGAACAGATATTGGTAAATAAGAAAAAGACAGAAGCTGCCTTCTTTTACTAGGTGGCATTCTGTCTTTTTTTATCCATAAAAGGGAGAGAGAAAATAATATGGTATACGAAGCAAAATTGGCAGATTTACAAACCGTAAAAAATATGGTGCACCGTACCATCAAAGAGTGCTATCCGGAATGTTTTTCAGAAAATGTTGTAGATTTTTTTCTAAATTTGCATTCAGAAGAAGCGATTAAAGATGATTTAATGAATGCCAATGTGTATTTAATGGAAAGCGATGGATATTTGGTAGGCACAGGAACAATCAAAGATAATGTCATTAAACGTTTGTTTATCCTGCCTCAATATCAGCACCATAAATTTGGTACTGAATTATTACAATGTCTTGAAGATGAACTGGCCGTCAATGATATTTTTACCGCTGAAGTAGACGCTCATGAGCAAGTCAGAGGGTGGTATCAGGCAATGGGATATGCTGTTCTTTCAGAGCAAATTGTAGATATCAATGGGGAAGCGTTGCCTTACTATCATATGGAAAAGCAAGTAACTGCCATGAACATGGATAATTTAAACCAAGGTTTGATGTTTTAATCAATCTAATTCTGAATTTTTAAGGTTAGAAAAAAGGAGTGCAAATCATGCACTCCTTTTTATTTGCTTATTCTTCATTATTGGCTAAGGCACGTTCCAGCCAAGCTTCTGAAATGTCCATTGCCAAGTATAGTCCATTTTTTTTGCTTGTTTTTACAATTTGTTTTTTTGTGCTGATTGTACTGTCCGTACGCATAAGTTGTATGGTTATTTCATCTGCAATTTCTTGTTCTGCCAATTTTTTTGTTGATTTAATATCCATTTTAATTACATATGGGTCTTTCATATCACCATAGTAAATTGTGTTTCCGCATCTGACAAGAGGTTTACCTTTATAAGTTGGAAACTTTGACGCATTCGCTTTTTTTACTTTCATGTATATATACCTCCTCATTCGTTACTTTGAAATTAAATTATATCATAACTGGTTTCATAAGTAAAGAAAATAAAAACTGTCATTGTAATTTACAATGACAGTTTCAAATTATTTCAGATAAGATTTTAACAAAGCCTGCAATAATTCATCACGGTCAATTTTACGGATGAGACTACGGGCGTTATTGTGTGTTGTAATATAAGTTGGATCTTCAGATAGAATGTATCCTACAATTTGATTGATGGGGTTATAACCTTTTTCTTGCAATGCGTTATATACCGTTGTCAAAATTGCTTTTATATCATCGTCACGGTTGTTATTAAATGAAAACGTCATAGTTCTGTCTAGCATTGTAATTTCCCTCCATTACAAATCCATAATACAACAAATTACAATTAATTACAAGTAAAAACATGTAAATTTTCTTATACTCTTAAGTTGGCTCCTACTTTTTCCAGTTCTTTCATTACTTTTTTCATGGTGCTGTTTACTTGTTCTTCTGCTAAAGTGTTTTCAGCAGAGCGTAAAACAATGTTAAACGCAACGCTTTTTTTACCGCTTTCAATTTGTTCACCTTGGTAAACGTCAAATAGCTGGATTGTTTCCAGTAAATTACCTGCTCCTTTTGTAATCGCTTTTTCCAATATGCGAACGGGAATGGTTTCATCACAAATCAACGCAAGGTCACGGGTAACTGCAGGGAATTTTGGAAGAGGAGTGTAAGCCGCATCTGTTTGAGTATGTGCAAATAGACTGTCGACATCTAAAGTAAAACACAAGATTCTTTCGTTGATACCATAATTTTCTGCCACCTTTGGATGAATTTCTCCAATTACGCCAATGACAGTATCATCAATCATGATATGAGCACAACGGCCCGGATGGTAGGCATACTCGTTGGAAGAAGCCTCAAATTCATAATTTGAAATAAACAATGTATCCAGCAGTTGTTCCACCATACCTTTTGCAGTAAAGAAATCATAATCGTCGCCGTACAAACCTGCAATTAATTTTGTTTTTTCGTCAGGCAGTTCTTGTCCTTCAACAGGATAATATTCAGAAGCAAGTTCAAACAGAGCCACTGCACCGTTTCTGTTATTGTAATTGCGGGCTAAGGTGTCCAGCATAGACGGCAGAGCAGTGGTACGCATGATACTGGTATCTTCGCCTAAAGGATTTGAGATGGTAACGGAATTTCTAAGACGATCCTGCTTCGGCATTCCGATTTTATCGTACGCTTTGGGGCTGAGGAAAGAATAGGTCATAATTTCGCTTAATCCCAATGCAAGCATCGTATTGGAAATTTTATCTTCAAATTTTTGTCTTGGAGTATATTTTCCTTGTGCATCGCCGCGCAGCGGTGTACTTGGAATGCGATTGTAACCGTAGAAGCGTGCAATTTCTTCCGCAATATCTGCTTTGTGCTCCAAGTCAGGACGGAAGGTAGGTACCAAAATGGTATCTCCGTCAAATTGGCAGTCAATTTTCTTTAGAATTGTTTTCATTTCTTCTGCCGTTAATTGAATGTTTAGGAAACGGTTGGTCCATTCGGTTTCCAAAGGAATTCGTCTTTGTTCATGGGAAGAATGGTCATCTATGATAACATCATCCAGTACATCACCCGCATCCAGCAATTCTACCAATTCGCAAGCACGTTCCAAAGCGGGTAGACAGTTGTTAGGGTCTAATCCTTTTTCATAACGGGAGGAAGCGTCGGTACGCATACCTTGATCGCGGGCGGTGGTACGCACAGAAGAACCGTCGAAACAAGCGGATTCAAATACAATGGTGGTGGTATCATCCATAATTCCACTGTATTCTCCGCCCATAACGCCGGCAATCGCTACAGGCTTTTTACTGTCTGCAATGACCAAGTTGTCATGGGTCAGTGTACGGTCAACACCGTCCAAGGTGGTAATGGTTTCGCCGTCTTTGGCGCGTCTGACGCGTATTGTTTTATCCTCAATGAAGCGTAAGTCAAATGCATGCATTGGCTGTCCGTATTCCAGCATCACATAGTTTGTAATGTCTACAATATTGTTAATTGGTCGAACTCCCATAGCGCGCAGTCTTTCACGCATCCAGCGGGGAGACGGCTTTACTCTGACATTTTCAACGATTCTGGCACTGTAAACAGAGCATAAAGATGGCTCCTCTATTTTTACATCCAGCATGTCTTTGCAGGAACCGTTTCCTGCTTTTACAACAGGAGTATGCAGGGTAAGCGGTTTATCGAATGTAGCGGCAGCTTCTCTTGCAAGTCCGATGACAGAAAAACAATCAGGACGGTTGGAGGTAATTTCAAATTCTACCTTAATATCATCAAGACCAATCGCTTCACAAATTGGTTGTCCCGGTTGACAGTCTTCTTGCAGGACAAAGATACCGTCTTCAATTGCATATGGAAAATCATGCAGGGTAAGACCCAATTCTCCCAAAGAGCATAGCATGCCGTTGCTTTCTACACCGCGTAATTTTCCTTTTTTGATTTTTATGCCGCCGGGCAAAGTGGAATTATTCAGTGCGGCAGGTACCAAATCTCCTACTGTTAAATTGCTGGCTCCTGTTACAATTTGAATTGGTTCAGATTCTCCAATATCCACTTGGCAGATGACCAAATGGTCGGAATCCTGATGAGGGACAATAGATAGTATTTTACCTACTACCACATTGGAAATTTCGGAACCTTCTATTTCGTATCCTTCTACTTTAGAGCCGCTGATGGTCATTGCCTCGGAAAAATCTCTTGGTTTTATCTCAATATCGACAAATTCTTTTAACCATTTCATGGATAAATTCATTGTGATTGCAGTCCTTTCATTGTGTTATTTTAGAATTGTTTTAAAAATCTTACGTCATTTTCGTAGAACAGACGCAAATCATCAATGTTATAACGACGCATAACAACGCGTTCCAGACCCATTCCCAGTGCAAAACCGCTGTAGACTTCAGGGTCAATTCCGCAATTGCTCAATACTTTTGGATGCACCATGCCGCAGCCCAAAATTTCAATCCATCCTTCGTTTTTGCATAAACGGCATCCTTTGCCATGGCAATTAAAGCATTGTACGTCCACTTCGGCTGATGGTTCTGTAAATGGGAAGTGATGAGGGCGGAAACGAACAACCGAATCTTCTCCGTATAAGCGCTTAATAAAGGTTTCCAGTGTGCCTTTTAAGTCGGCAAATGTAATGCCTTTGTCAACAACCAGTCCTTCTATTTGATGGAATAAAGGGGAATGAGTAGCGTCCACTGCATCAGAGCGATATACACGTCCCGGTGAAATGATGCGAATAGGAGGTTCACGATTTTCCATAGTACGAATTTGTACAGGAGAAGTTTGTGTACGCAATACCACATTTTCATTGATATAAAATGTATCTTGTGTATCACGGGCAGGATGATTTTTTGGAATATTCAATGCTTCAAAGTTGTAATAATCAGATTCCACTTCAGGACCTTCTACAATATCAAAGCCCATGCCCACAAAGATTTCTTTGATTTCATCCAATACAATGGAAAGCGGATGTTTGGAACCCAATTCCTTGCGTTTTCCGGGCAAAGTGACGTCGATGGTTTCGTGCTTTAATCTTTGCTCCAGTAATGCTTCTTTTAAATGCGCTGCTTTTTGTGTGAATGTTTCTTCAATTGCTGCACGGACATCATTGGCCAGTTGTCCCATAACAGGACGTTCCTCAGCGGATAGCTTACCCATTTGCTTTAAAATAGCGGTAAGTTCTCCTTTTTTTCCAAGATATTTTACGCGCAGATTTTCCAAACCTTGCTGGTCTTCTGCTTCTTCAATTGCCTTTAGTGCCAATTGGCGAATGGTTTCAAGCTGTTGCTTCATACAATTTGACATCCTTTCGAAAAGTTATCATAAACGGGATGATTTTGACATAAAAAAAGCCTTCATCCCTAAACAGGGACGAAGACGTATGCTCCGCGGTACCACCCTTATTTTTGTAAACCAAACACTCGTATGACCTTTAACGGGGTCTGCCGTCACAGCTTACTGTTTTGTTCGGCTGTGCCGCTCCAAAGGGAACTTCGCCATTTCCATACTGTAAATTTGATTTCAGCTGTTACAAATTCTCTCTGGACAGCGGTAAATGGTTACTTTTCTTTTTCATAGCGTTATTTATAATAACTATACCATGTTTATGTCTTGTTTGCAAGATTCCCGCATAAACTTAAATGGGGATTCAAAGGGTCTGAATCATCTTTATAAATTATTTACAAATTTTTTTGTAAATGGAAGCATTTATTGAAACTATTATGCAAAAATGATATAATAAATTCATATAAAAAAGAAATGAGGCATAATAGTTTCGATAAATGCTTCCATTTACAAAAAAATTTGT
>UQLQ01000009.1 GCA_900541905.1 uncultured Oscillospiraceae bacterium | reverse complement strand
GTAACGCAAATCCGGAATGGATGAGAAGTGTACAGGCGAAATATAACTTAGATGGGTTACTGGACGAAAAAGCTTACTATGCAGGTATTGATGGAAAAAATATCAGTGGTATTGAAGTACGTATTTTTGAAGAAAACAATACGGATATTCCTGATACTCCTCAAATACCATCAGGTCAATCTAAAATTATAGACGCACCATTTATTTCGCAGATGCCCAATTATCCAACTGGCTGCGAAAGTGTGGCCACGGTTATGGCACTGCAGTATGCTGGAAAAAATATTTCTGTTGATACTTTTATTGACCAATATTTGCCAATTGAACCACTTAATCCACTGCTCCCTGTAAGTTTTGACCCTTATATTACTTTTGGTGGAAATCCCAGAACAATGGATGGATATGGTTGTTATGCTCCGGTAATTAAAACTGCTCTGGATAAAATATTTGCCAATACTTATTATACAGCAGAAAATATTACAGGCTTATCTTTACCGGAACTTTGTTCAAAATATATCGATAATAATATACCGGTCATTGTATGGGCTACTATGGAAATGAAAACGCCGTATATTAGTAAAACATGGACTGCTTGGACAGGTAGAAAAATTCAATGGGTTGCGCCGGAACATTGTTTATTATTGGTTGGTTATGATGATTATTTTTATTATTTTAATGACCCAAGAGACAGCAAAGCCCGTACCTATTACAGAAAGGAAGCTGTAGACAGAGCATATAAAGCACAGGGTAGTCAAGCAGTTGTGATTCAAGCTGATGCAAGAACTGCACGTGAATGGAAAGTACGCCAAGTACTATCAGCTTTTGAAATGGTAAAGGATAAATTGCCATCTGGAAGTATCGAGTTTGAAAAAACTATAAGGTTACTTACATCAGATACAGTTGATGTCGAATTAATAGTAAGTGAGACATTAAACTTTATGCCTATTAATACAAATGCTATTTACAATGTTACAAAAGGCAGATTAGATGTTGATTTAAATATGGGTTCTTTTCCAGTGTTAGGAGCAGAAATGACTCCTTCTATATTTTTAGAGAATGGAAAGGAATTAAGAGACATAGCTTTGAAAATGTCGTCAGGAAATCTTGCTGTTTCTGTTAAAAATGTTGTTGCTACTGATTCTTATTCAGAAATTGCTATTTCTTACATTATTAATATGAACGATATTTCACTTGCTAATGGTTCTAATGTAGAAATGTCTATGGAACTCACCCAAATCGTAAAACAAAAGCGTCCTCCATCTGATCAAGAAGGGCAAGAAATGGAAATATTTGAAAATATAACTGCATTGTATAGAAGTTTTTCCAGTGGTCAAATCATTGATAGAGAAGCGATAGGTTCATTTTTTAGTGAGACTTCAGTGGCAACGACTATGACAATAGGAGGTATTATTCTTATAGCAATTATGGCTGTTTTAGCATTTGCATAATAAAAAAACTTAGGATGTTTATAACAACTCCTAAGTTTTTTTATTAGATGCAAGGAATAACTACAACTCCCTTTTTTCCGGAATCAGAAACAGTCGGAATCACAATGCTTTTTGAACCATCCTGATTATCCAGATAATGTGTATCTTCGTCTTCGGTATCAACAAAGGTTGTTATGGAATCGCCGGATAAGTGAATCGGTTCACAATTATGATTAAAAAACGATTGCTTGCCATTTTTCTCGGCGATAACCAGCTCTTGATTAAAATATATGGATTCAAACGGTTGAGAAATAATGGATTGAGATTGAGAATCAAATAAATAATATTGATTGTGCTGCTGCACAACATAATGTGTGGCATTTAATGCTTTTACAGATTGATAATTGAAAGGTACAATAATATTTCCATTGTAATCATACGTACCCATATTTCCGGAATTATTTTTTATAGTATATACTCCAAATTGCGAGTAATTTTTAAAACTACTGTCATCTTGGTGTTCAAAACTAGCAATTTGATGATAATTTTCATCGTATAAAGAGATAGAAATATCTTTATTATATTGTTTTAGGTTGTTTTGAGTTTTACAATATAGATATAACTTATCATTAAATGAAAATGTATTAATATAATCGTAATTAAAATCAATTAAAATCTTATTATCCAGTGTTACTACACCTTTTTTATGATTCTTTGTTGCCTCAACATTTTTATCTGGCAGTATAGTTAAAAACTCATAATTACATCCCTCCAGAAATTTTTCTCCATTTATATTCATCAGATAATCTGTATAGGGAGTTTTATCTTGCACTGTGAACCATTGAAAGCTATCGTCTGTGATATTGGAAGCTCTACTTAATATATTATTATCAAAGGGAATTATAATATTGCCTTCCCAATCAATGATTCCATATGTGTTATCTTGTGTTGTTAATAAAATATAATCTCCAAAAATCATGATATTTTTATAGTCGGATGAAAGTATTTTATTACCGTCCTTATCGTATATATTAGCTGAAGCAACACTAGAGTCATAAGAAGATTGAGTATATGCGAAAAATTGACCATTGTGTTCAGCCAGAATCATACTATCTCTACCATTAGAAGGCGCTTTTGCGATAAGTGTTCCATTATCATCATAAAATCTAGTTTCTTGCTTTTTGTAATCTTTTAATCTATAAAATTGGTCAATATATATTTCAAAATAATTATCACTTTCGAAAGGACAAACTATATTGCCTTGCAAATCAATAAGACCATTTTTTATTATTATATTTCCATTATCATCATATTCTTCTGTGTAAACAGATAATGTATTTCCTGTGGAACAGTTAGAAAAATTAGGTTCGGTAACATAAGTACCGAAAGGAGCAATTAGTTGATAAGTTGTGCCATTATAACTATAAATAGCGCTTTTGTCACCCTTTTCTGCAATGACAAAGTTACCGAGTATTTGTATATTATCATATTCGGGTTCAATAGCAGTAGTCACTTGTAGCTGAATAGGAGATAGAGGTGTTTGTGCACTATTACAACCTGCCAGAAACAGAAAAGAGAAACATAGGGCAAACAAACTAAATATATATTTTTTCATATGAAATCACGCTCCTTAGAAGAAACCAAAACAGCTCCTTTTTTTCCGGAATCTGAGATGGTCGGAATTACAATGCTTTTTGAACTATCCTGATTGTCCAGATAATGTGTATCTTCGTCTGAGGTATCAGCAGGGATAGTTACGGAATCACCGGATAAGTGAATCGGTTCACAATTATGATTGAAAAATGACTGCTTGTCATTTTTCTCGGCGATAACCAGCTCTTGATTAAAATATACGGAATCATATGGTTGAGAAACAATGGATTGAGATTGAGAATCAAATAAATAATATTGATTATGCTGCTGCACAACATAATGTGTGGAGTTTAGGGCTTTTACAGATTGATACTTGAAAGGTACGACAATATTTCCATTGTAATCATATGCACCCATATTTCCGGAATCGTTTTGAAAAATATAAATACCATAATCACGATAATTCCAGAAAGAACCCCAATCTTGAGCAACCACCACAGTATTAAAATTATGATCAAAAACAGTAACTGAACCGTCATCCAAACCTTCTTTGTTTTTATAATATCCGTAAACCGTATCGTTATATTCCATTAAGCTGACAACATTGGTAGAAGGCTCCAATAAAACCTGATTTTCCAAGGTGATGATTTTTGTTTTTCCATCTTTTTTTGCTATAACAAGGTCATTCACAGATACTGTTAAGTCCGTATATCCACAATTTTTTAAAAATGTTTCTCCGGTTGAAATATTCAATAAGTAACATTCATCTGAACCTTGTTCTTTTATTTCAAGCCAGTGAGAATTTTTAACTTTGTTTTCAGTATCATGGGCATCTGTAATGCTTTTATATTCAAACGGCACTATTATATTTCCATCCCAGTCGATCACTCCACACAGTCTATCTTTACCTGTTTGAACAATAAAACAGTTGTCATTAAAATATGATATATATCTGTATTCAGAAGAAAAAAGCGGATTGCCGTCTTTGTCATATAAATTAGTAGAATAGTTTGATTCGGTGGCAGAAGCATTACGATATGTATAAAATTGTCCCTCTTTTTGTATAATGGATACGTTTGTACCGAATGGATTCGGGGTCCTTGCTACCAAATTACCATCACCATTATAAAAGCGTGTTTCTTTATTATCGGTATCATCACATTTATAAAAACGAGTACCGGTACTGTCCTCACATTGAACAATATAGAATTCACAGTGGGTTAAAGGAACCACTATGTTACCATTTAAATCGATTAAACCAAATTTTTGATTATCAAGAAATTGCTGAAATCCGTTACTGATAATAAAGGTATTTCCGGTGGAACTCAGTGACGCTAATTTTTCGGGTTCTGTGAGATATGTTCCAAGAGGAGCGATCAAGTTATATGTCGTGCCATCATAGGAATATATAGCGCTTTGACCATCTTTTTTTGCCAGAATGAATTTGCCTGCAATTTTAATATCATCGTATTCGGGCGCAACAATTGTTGTCCCCTGTAATTGAATAGATTGAGGTGTTTGAGTATTACTGCAACCTGCAAGAAACAGAAAAGAGAAACATAGGACAAACAAACTAAATATGTATTTTTTCATATGAAAGTATACTCCTTAAGAGAATTTTGAATAAATGTGTAAAATAATTATAGCACCAAATATTAGAAATTTAAACAGTAATTGTATATTTTTAATCAATAAGTATTCTTTACAATTTTTAGTTTGGACTCTTTATTTAATAGTTTATATAACGAAGGTGGATTTAGTAGACAGAAACAAAAACATAATAAATAGTGTAATATAAAAACAACTTCCGGCCACCATGGCCGGAAATTGTTTTTTATTTATTGTATAATTTTGTATTTATCTATAATTTATGGTATAATTAAACAAAAATTTTTATTAGCAAGGATAGATTAAATTTATGAAAGCTTCTATAAAAAAACCAAAAGTATTTATTTCTTATGCATGGGGAGATAATGAGTATCAAGATAAAGTACTATCATTTGCACGCGATTTGATGAGAGATGGAATAGAGGTTATAATCGATAAGTGGTCTTTAGTTGAAGGTAATGATTTATATAGTTTTATGGAACAATGTGTTGAAGATGAGAGTATTACGAATGTTTTAATGTTATTGGATCCAATATATTCTGAAAAGGCAAATAGTCGAAGTGGTGGTGTAGGAATGGAGACACAAATTATTTCATCAGAAATATATACAAAAGTCACTCAAGATAAATTTTTATCTATCGTATTTAAAAAAGGTTTAGAAGGAGAAGTTAATAAACCTATCTATTTAAAAACAGTGTTACATTTTGATTTATCAGATATTGATACTTATAATCAAGAATATAAAAGGCTTGTAAAACGTTTATATGGAATAGATATAATTAAAAAACCAGAGTTGGGTAATAGACCAGAATGGGTTGATGAGGAAACGGATACATATATTACGTATGGAAGTCGATTGACCTTTGAATCTTTTACAAGAAGTTCATCAGAAAAGGATAAGAATTACAAATTCACTTTAATGATTAGCAATATCAGCAATAAAATTCTTGAATATAAAGTAAATGGACCATTACGTGATCTTAGCGACGATGATTATTTATTTTTATTTGACGAATTAAAAGAAATAAAGAATGAATATTTGGAGTTATTAAAATATATTCCATTGGTAGAGAATGGAGTAAAATTAGTTATAGATAGTTTGGAAAATATTAGGAGACAAATAAATCTCCAGAATATTTTAATTAGTGGAGTTAAAAAGACATTTTTACATGAACTATTTATCTATCTTATTGCAGTCTTATATAAAAATAAGATTTATGATGGATTAGCATACCTTTTAGGAAAAACTTATTTTGTTGGTGAAAAAGCTGAAAGCTTTAATGTGTTTTTTTATCATAATCAACGTTTAGATGACGCGGTCAATAAAAGAGATGATAAAAACTATTTTTCAGGCACAGCATGTTACTGGATAGATTCTATAGATATAAATATTTGTACAAAAAAAGAATTTGTTTTTGCAGATATTCTTTGCTATTTTGCTTCTTTATTCGTAGAGAATTATAAAAAACCCTGGCATTGGTTCCCTATTACCTATATTTATATAGATGAAACTCTTATTAATCATTTTGCAATTCAATTAGAGTCAAAAGAACATTTAGAAGAGGCTTCTAAAATATTTGGATACTCAAAAACAGAAGACTTTAATAAAAAATTTTATGAAATTGAAAAATCTTTTCAGGATGGAACATTGGAAATAATTTCGTACCCACGCTCATTTGAATCTGTCCCTATCCTAAGTCAATATATTTCATCATCGCAACTTGGGACAAGAAATTAAATAAAGTTTTTAATAATCATATATTGTAAATGAAGAACTATGATACGATAATAGAAAATTTAAAGATTTGAGAATGTAAATTAATTTATTAGATAACTTGCGTAAAAATAAGCAGAATATTCGCAAACAAGAGATAGGAAAGAATAAGACTCAGTGCAAAGTAGAAAGGATCTGCACTGGGTCATTTTTGTCTGAGAAAGGCGTGGAACTGTGTATTTTGGGTATTCTAAGTCGAAAGGACTTAGTAGAAACTACGGGAAACAGTGGTTTGATACAATTAGAGGAGCAGGGGGCGATAGGGGGATATATGGGACTGTTCTCTGACAATACCAAAAAAACTTTTAAAATTTGCTTGCTTTTTCCTTTAATTTAAGGTAAAATTAAAATAGTAAGAAACAAAAATAAGCACCCACAGCCCTACACCGAATCCCCATTCGATGTAAGGCTTGCGCCATAGAAGTATCCCATTACCTCTATGACTTGTGAATGCCTCATAGTGTGAGTTTAACACACTTTAGGATAAATTTCAAGTTGTAAAGTCTACATTCTTCTTATGGCAAAGGGAGTGTAGACTTTTTGCTTTCTTACTCTCATGCATTTTGCATTTTGCACCTTGACAAATTATAAGCCAAGACAAATATTCAAACCCCAATTTGAATACTTGTGCAGACCTATAATTAGGACAAAGGCCATCTAACCTTTGTGGTTTATACATAGTGTTTTCTTTGTAAGTAGCTTTTACCGGAGGGGTTGATAGCCGTTCCAGCGCACAAGCGCCTAAAGAATATTTTTTCTTTGCGCATAAGAGTGACGCCATGAAATTGGTAAAAGTCAGGCTTTGTCAACTGGACTTTGCCGCAACGAAAGCGTATTAGTAAACGCCGTTGATGCCAATCGGCAGCAAAAAAACACATACTCTATGGTAGACAGTGGCTGTTTATCATAGAGTTAAGCACTCAATTTACTTGAATGTTTAACTCTATGATAACGGCTCAGCAATTATTTTGCTTTACCCTTATCATAAAAAACTATGGCAGGGGCAGAAGGACTTGAACCCTCGGCACGTGGTTTTGGAGACCACTGCTCTACCAACTGAGCTATACCCCTATATAATAAAATTGTCAAAGGTTATATGGCGCGTGTATAATGTTACCATTTTTTTTATTTGAAGTCAATGCCTTTTTGAAATAAATTTTATGTAAAATATGTCGTCTTTTAGAAAAGATTTATCAGTTAATGCTTGACATATGTTACGGTTCTCTGTATAATATTTTTGTGTTATTGAATACTAATTACCCCTGCCTGGTGGCGGATGGGAGGGAAACGATAAATGGCTGAAATCAGAATCAAAGATAACGAGTCTTTGGACAGTGCTCTTAGAAGATTTAAAAAGCAATGTGCAAGAGCTGGCGTTATTGCTGAGGTTCGCAAAAGAGAAGCTTATGAAAAGCCTTCTGTAAAGCGTAAAAAGAAATCCGAGGCTGCTCGCAAACGTAAATTTAAGTAAACAAATGAATGAAAATGGAAAAGCGGGCATAGTTGCCCGCTTTTTTGACTATTTACAGCATTTTAAACGGAGGTTCGACAATGGCAGTATTACTCCCCACACTGGCAGTGAAGCATGTTACGGATATTACACCGGAAATGCTTCATGCTCTGAAAGTAAAAGGTATGATTTTAGATGTTGACAATACGTTATCCAGACATGGATGTCCAATTCCGTTTGAAGGTAGTATTGAATGGACTCATGAAATGCGTGCGGCCGGTATTAAAGTAATTATTGTTTCCAACAATTTTAAAAAACGTGTATCCGAATTTGCAGCAAAATATGATTTGCCTTATTTATATCGTGCATTTAAACCGCTTCCCAAAGGTTATAAACAAGCAATGCACTATTTACATTTACCGCCAAAAGAAATTGTGGTAGTAGGTGACCAAATTTTTACTGATGTATTGGGCGCAAATGCGGCAGGTATGAAATCTATTTTATTAACGCCAAAAGATATGGAACATTCTTTTACTTTTCGAGTACGTCGTAAAATAGAATCTCCTATACGCAGGCGTATTCATCGAAAAGGTATTTACCAATATACAAAGTCAGACCATAAAATGCATAAGCATTACAGAGATGATAGGAAGTGAAACATATGGCCAAAAAGAGAATTTTAGTTTTGTTTGGTCCTAATATTTTAAGAGAAGTAGAAAAAGACACGGTTGGCGCAGAAACATATGATTCACTGGTTTTGCATATGAAAGCGCATGCAAGTGAACTAAACATATGTTGTGATATTGTGCAGTCAAATTGGGAAGGCGAATTGATTGATAATATCCATCGTTCCGCCGAGCTGTACGACGGAGTTGTCATTGATATTGGAGCATTTACCCACTACAGTTATGCCATTCGGGACGCTATTCAATGTGTGCGCATTCCTTTTATTGAGGCACATATGGAAAATCTGTTTGCTTTGGAAGATTTCCGTAACAAATCCGTCATTGCCCCTGTGTGTGCGGGACAAATAGGTGGTCTGGGAGCGGAAAGCTATTTACTTGCATTGGAAGCTCTTGCAAGAATGAAATAGAATCTCATAGGGAGGTTATTATGATGAATTGGGAAACATTAGCGCAAACTATGCCCAAGGAAATAAATGGCGTACCCATTGATGCTGCAATTATTACGTCAGAAGAAAACTGCCGTTATATTAGTGGGTTTCACGCATCTGCCCGTGTAGTCGTTGTAACAAGAGAGATTGCATATTTGCTAACAGATTTCCGTTATGGAGAAGCTGCACGCATGCAGGTAAAAGACTGTAAAGTTGTGGTATATCAAAAATTAGCCAAAAGCATTGAAGAAATTCTTCGCCGTCACGATATACGCGGTGTATTGCTGGAGCATGAACATTTGACATTGGCACAAGCAGATATTTACGAAACTGTGTGCAAACAATGGAATGCAGTACCTGTCAAAGATACCACATTAGATACTCTGTTAAAAGAAATGCGTGCTGTAAAAACAGAAAAAGAGATTGAGAATATCAAAGCGGCTCAATCCATTACAGATGCAGCGTTTACTCACATTTTGAATTATATCGATACCAATAAATCAGAGCGAGAAATTGCATTGGAACTGGAGTTCTTTATGAGAAAACAAGGTGCAGAAAAAATTGCATTTGACACCATCGTGGTTTCGGGGACAAATGGTTCTATGTGTCATGGAGTTCCATCTGATAAGAAAATTCAAAAAGGTGATTTTATCACTATGGATTTTGGTGCGGTGGTCAATGGATATCATTCTGATATGACAAGAACCGTAGCATATGGAACCGTAAGTGAAGCGCAAAAACAAGTCTATCAAACCGTTTTACAGGCACAGCTTGCAGCAATTCAAACTGCTACATCCGGCATTCCTTGTAATCAGGTAGATAAAGCTGCAAGGGATATTATTGATGTAAACTACGCAGGAACATTTGGACATACAACAGGACATGCGGTTGGGTTGGAAATTCACGAATGGCCATACTTTGCTCCGGCATGTCAAGTCATTACAAAGCCGGGAATGGTCATTACGGTAGAGCCTGGAATTTATTTGGAAGGCAAATTTGGCGTCAGAATCGAAGATATGGTACTGATTCAGGAAAATGGATGTGAAAATTTGACAGGTTCTGCAAAAGAACTGCTGATACTTTGATTTATTCACGGATATATCTTGAAATATTTTGCAAAATAATATAAACTGTTATGGTAGAAATATAATTGGAGGATATAGTATGATATCTGCAGGTGATTTTAGAAACGGCGTTACTTTTGAGATGGAGGGTAACGTATATGCAATTATTGAGTTCCAACATGTAAAACCGGGTAAAGGTGCTGCGTTTGTGCGCACCAAAATCAGAAATGTCATTTCAGGTGCTGTGACAGAAAAAACATTTAACCCAAATGATAAATATCCAACTGCTTTTATTGAGCGTAAGGACATGCAGTACCTATACAACGATGGCGATTTATACTACTTCATGGATAACGAAACTTATGAACAAATTCCGATTAATGCAAATATTCTTGGTGACAACTTCAAGTTTGTAACAGAGAATATGGAATGTAAAGTTCTGTCTTATAAAGGTAATGTATTTGGTGTTGAGCCACCAAACTTTGTGGTACTTACAGTTACTGAAACAGAACCGGGTGTAAAAGGCGATACTGCTACAAACGTTACAAAACCGGCTAAATTGGAAACAGGCGCTGAAGTAAAAGTTCCAATTTTCATCAATGAAGGCGAAGCAATCCGTATTGATACAAGAACAGGCGAATATATGGAACGTGCTTAATTCATAAGCTATCGTTTCTATTTGCTAACAAAATGAAAGCTTTCACCAAGTAAAAGGAGGGTGTTTATTATGACAAATTTAGAAAGAGTTGCATATATTCGTGGTTTAGCAGAAGGTTTAGAGCTGGACACAGATAAAAAAGAAGTAAAAGTATTAGATGCTATGTTGACCTTATTGGAGGATATGGCATTGTCCATTTCTGATTTGGAAGAGGCTTATGAGGATATGGCCGACCAATTGGATGCTGTGGATGAAGATTTGTGCACTTTGGAAGATGACTTTTACGAAGAAGATAAATGCTGTGAAGACTGCGAAGATGACGATGATGAGTTTTATTACGAGGTAACTTGTCCAAACTGTCAAGAAACAATTTGCCTATCTGAAGACATTATCGAAGAAGGCCAAATTGATTGCCCAAACTGTGGTGAATGTCTGGAGTTTGATATTAATGATGTATTGGACGACTACGGTTGTGGAGACGACTGCGATTGTCATGATGATTGCTGCGGTGGCTCTCATAAAGAAGAGAAATCCGGTTCCGGTTGTGGCTGCGGTAACCACTAATTCAATTTTATCTTGATTATCATGTAAGAATACCAATATTTGGACAAACCAAATATTGGTATTCTTTTTTATTTTTACGTATATTTTGTTTATAATCAATTCAAATTGTTAAAAAAATAACAAAAATATAGTGATTTTTTGTAAAGAACGTCATAAATTCATACTATGAATTAGGATATAAGTAGAAAAATATGTGGACTTGTTGACTTATTCCTACTAAAGAATATAATATAATTATTGTACAAAAAAGTATATGGTACTTAGTTAATTCTGTTAAAAATGTGTCAAAGTGATTTGTCGATTGATAAAACAAATTTTACATGCTTTTATCCGGAATGAAACGCTTTTAAGGAGGAATGAATTATGGTAGAAAATCGCTACGAATTAACTACGCCTGCTGCTCAGTTAGTAGAAGTTGCAAGAATCGCTGCACCTTACAAAAACAGGCCTGAAATGTTAATGAATGTCGTAATCGAAGTGCAAAAAGTAGTTCCTGCACTTTCTGAGGCAGTTGCTGCGGTAATTGCACGTGAAATGGGTATTGCTCAAACTCATGTATACGGTTTTATTACATTTTATGCTATGCTGTCCGTAAAACCGCATGGCAAATATATTGTAAGAATGTGCAAAAGCGCTCCATGTCATGTACGCGGCGCACAAGAAATTGTTTTGGCTTTGGAAGACCAATTGAACATTAAAATGGGAGAGACGACCGAAGACGGACGTTTTACCTTGGAATACTGTCCTTGCTTAGGTATCTGTGATGTTTCACCGGCAATTATGATTAATGATAAAACTTATGGTGACCTCACTCCCGACAGTGTGCGCGAAATCATCAAACGTTATATCAGAGAGGATGTGTAGACATGGAAGAAATGCACGTTTTACTTAGAAACAGAGGTAAAATTATTCCTACAGATGCCAAAAGCTACATGAGTGTGGGCGGCTATGTGGCATTGAAAAAAGCGCTTTCCATGGAAGGAGCCGAAATTATTCAGGTATTGAAAGATGCCGGTTTGCGCGGCAGAGGCGGTGCAGGCTTTCCAACATATCTAAAACTGCAATTTGCTTATAATACACAAAGCGATGAAAAGTATATTGTATGTAACGCTGATGAAGGCGAGCCGGGTACCAACAAAGACCGTGTTTTGTTAAGTGAAGATCCAAACAGTATTTTTGAAGGAATGGCAATTGCTGCAAAAGCAATAGGCGCACATAAAGGCTTTATTTACTTGCGCTCTGAATATCCATACATACGTCCGATCTTGATTGAAGCATTGGAAAGTGCACGTCAAGCAGGATGCCTGGGTAAAAATATTTTGGGCAGCGGCTATGACTTTGATATTGAACTGCATTCCGGCGCAGGCGCTTATGTTTGCGGCGAGGAAACTGCGTTGTTTGAATCTATTGAGGGTAATCGTGGCGAACCAAGATTCCGTCCTCCGTATCCGGGTACAAAAGGCTTGTTCGGCAAACCTACTGCATTAAATAACGTAGAGACATTGGCAAATATCCCTCCAATTTTATTAAATGGTGCAGAGTGGTACCGCAGTATTGGCTCTCCAAACAGCCCCGGAACCAAATTGTTTACTGTTTGCGGAAATGTCAATAAAAGAGGTGTATTTGAATTTCCAATGGGTGTAAATTTAAAAGATATCTTATATGACGTTTGCGGCGGTGTCGCAGACGGAGAATTATTGGCCGTACAAACAGGCGGTAGCTCCGGTGCGATTATCAATCCGGATCAAATTGACTTACCTCTTGATATTGACCATGTTTCCGCTTCCGGCGGTCGATTGGGCTGCGGTACCATTTTGGTCATTAATGATAAAAATTGTGTCGTTGATATTGTAAAGAATAATCTGGATTTCTTCCGTTCCGAATCTTGCGGTCAATGTACGACTTGTCGCGAAGGCGGAACAAGATTATATGAATTGATTTGTCATATTTCCAGCGGAAAAGGTACGTTAAAAGATATTGAAACCATTAAAGACTTAGCCAATACCATGCGTGTTTCCGCATTGTGCGGCTTGGGTCATTCCACTGCGGTTCCGGTTCTTTCCAGCTTGCAGAATTTTGAAGAAGTATATAACCGCCACTTGGACGGCAACGACTGCTCCATTTGCGGACACGACAGGGGGTATTAATCATGGTTAATATTACAATTGACGGTCAAAAGCTGCAAGTGCCGGAAGGTGTAACCATTTTAGAGGCAGCCCGTACAGCAAATATCAATATTCCTACCTTGTGCTATCATGAGGACCAGAAAATCAAATCTGTTTGCCGTATTTGTGCGGTTGAGGTAGAAGGTCAACGTTTGCTTCAGGCTGCATGCAGCTACCCTGTAGCAGAAGGTATGGTAATTCGTACCTCTACACCTACGGTTTTAAATGCACGTAAAAATAACTTGGAACTTTTACTTGCACACCACCCACAAGATTGCTTGGTCTGCGGTAAAAACGGCAGATGCGAGTTGCAAAAGTTAACACAAGATTTAAATATGAACAAACCGCTTCGTTACGAAGTGGAAACACGCGGTTTTCCAATTGATAATTCTTCTCCATGTATCACCCGTGACCCAAATAAATGTATCTTATGTACTCGTTGTGTGGAGGCATGTAACGAAGTACAAACAGTTGGTACATTTTCAAAACAGAATCGTGGATATGAAACGGTTGTGGTTACCCCATATGACAAGAAGACAGTAGATACACCTTGTGTAGGCTGCGGTCAATGTGTACAGGTATGTCCTGTTGGTGCTTTAACGATTCATGATGATACAGACAGAATTTATAAAGAACTGGTAAACGGTAAAACTTTAGTTGCACAAGTTGCACCGTCTGTTCGTGTTACCATTGCCGAGGCATTGGGAGAAGACCCAGGTACTATCAGTCCGGGAAGACTCGTAACAGCGATGAAAAAGCTTGGCTTCCATCAGGTATTTGACTCTGACTTCTCCGCTGACCTTACCATTATGGAAGAGGGCTACGAGTTGTTAGACCGCATTAAAAACGGCGGCACATTGCCAATGATTACCTCTTGCTGTCCGGGATGGGTAAAATTCTGTGAGACATTCTCTCCAAAAGAATTAGATCACTTGTCTTCCGCAAAATCTCCGCAGCAAATGTTTGGTGCAGTCATCAAAACGTATTATGCTGAAAAAGCCGGTGTTGATCCAAAAGATATTTGCAGCATTTCTATTATGCCATGTACAGCCAAGAAATTTGAGTGCTTAAGACCTGAGTTCCATGACAGTGGCTATCAAGATGTTGATATATCCTTAACTGTTGTAGAGCTTGCAAATATGATTAAAGCAGCAGGTATTAATTTTAAAGAGTTGGAAGAAACTCCGTTTGATACACCATTTGGCCTTGGAAGCGGTGCCGGTGAAATTTTTGGCGCTACAGGCGGTGTTATGGAAGCTGCGTTGCGTACTGTGTACGAAGTCATTACAGGTAAAGAACTTCCAAGACTGGACTTTACAGAAGTACGTGGTGTAGAAGGCTTGAAAGAGGCTGTCATCGATATTGATGGTCTGGAAGTAAAAGTAGCGGTTGTTCACAGTTTGAGTAATGCACGCGAAATGCTTCGTAAAGTAAGAGCAGGTAAAGCTGATTATCATTTCATTGAAGTAATGGCTTGTCCCGGCGGCTGCGTAGGCGGCGGCGGTACTCCGGTCAGAAGCTGGAAAAAAGTAAAGGCCAGACTGGATGCAGCTTATGAGCTGGATAAACAGCTTCCAATCAGAAAGTCTCATGAAAATCCTGCAATCAAAGAGATTTATGCAGAATTTTTAGGCGAACCTTTGAGTGAAAAAGCACATCATTTGCTGCACACTTCCTATATTAGTCGTAGAGATTTGTTAAGCTAATAAAAACGCTGTTCTGATGTTCAGAACAGCGTTTTTTGCTGCGTAGCAGTCACGCAGACAGAGTTCCGACGTGTTATGTTGACAATAAAAACACAAAAATGTATAATAATTTATAATTATATGGAATCTGTTATATCACATTGATATTTAAGATCAACGGCTTATTAAAATGTTTTATCCATTTTTGGTAATTAGGTAAGTAATGACAGAATATATAACGCGATATATTTTATGAAACGCGGATTTCCCAAACAT
The DNA here is from genome assembly GCA_900541905.1 of uncultured Oscillospiraceae bacterium. Classification (GTDB taxonomy): domain Bacteria; phylum Bacillota; class Clostridia; order Oscillospirales; family Acutalibacteraceae; genus UMGS1071. Next base: position 56,336 of record UQLQ01000009.1, on the reverse strand, counting down.
AAATCTTAGCTACTTTTTATTACTTTCGATATGTTTGACATATCATGTAACAAGAAATCCGGTTGGTATCACAATCATGAAAAGGCGAAGTAGATTAAGTTTTTGCTCATAAATTTATGAATTTTGATTAAACTATATGGTGAAAAAACAGTTCCTATTATTTTCATACACAAAAGGCGCGCAAGATAGATTAAGCGGTATGCCGGCACCGGTATACTGCTTTTTTATTACATGTTTCCCTTTATTTTCTGTTTTCAAACAGAACAGAATATGATATGATGAAAACATTTCAAACAGAGGTGTATCCATGAGTGAAAAACAATACGCTGCGATGTTGAAATTTTGCTGTAAAACGAAATTTAGGAAAGAAACATTACTGCGTTTTTGTAAGAGAACCCCGTGGTTATTAATGGGAATTTACGTATGTTTCATTGCTTTTTTAGCGTTTACAAGAGATACTAAAATTGTATTTTTTATTGCAGTACCTGTTATTGATTTAATATTGGTAACGATTCTGCGTTTTCTTCTGGATAAACCGCGCCCGTTTGAAGTGTACCAAATTGAACCTTTGACCAAACACTCAAAAGGCAATTCTTGTCCAAGCAGACATACTGCAAGTGCATTTATCATTGGCATGGCATGTTTATACGTGAATATACCGTTTGGTATTTTAACATTGTGTATGGCATGCATTGTTGGTGCTACCAGAGTGCTTTGCGGTTTGCATTTTATTCGTGATGTGCTGATTGGAGCGGGTATCAGTGTTGTTTTAGGAGTCATTGGATTTTATATTTTTCCTCTGTTTGTTACTATTCCGGCTTTTTAGTGGCATTTATAATGAAAAATGCATAGTCTGAAACAGAGACAAGCTATTATGATTCAATAGAAAGGAGGTGCTGTTATGTGTGAACTGTATGCAGTAAACAGCAGAGATACCGTTAATATTAAACCGAATTGTGATTTATTTTATCAACATAGCATTGACCATCCGGATGGTTGGGGATTGTCCTTTTGGCAGAGAAATGCCGCGATTGTTTATCGAAGCCCTCTCAGAGCATTGGATGATACCAAGTACTGTGCTTATTTGCAAAAAGATTTATGGTGTACCAGTGCCATGGTGCATATTCGCCTTGCCACGGTAGGTGTTATGAGTTCTATCAACTGTCATCCGTTTCGTCACGCAGATTACAGTGGTCGTATATGGACGTTTATGCATAACGGCACAGCTTTTCAAGACAGTATGTTGGAACCTTATCAGCACTTGTGCAGGGGAGATACAGACAGCGAAGCTGTTTTTTATTTTATTCTTGACGCAATCAATCGAGCGATAAAAGAAAAAGGACGTCCGCTGACAAAAGAAGAGCGTATTCCGATTATTGAAGAAAGAATTACGCATTTGGTGCAAGGCAATAAGATGAATCTGATTTTTTATGATACGGAACAGATGTATGTGCATACCAATATGAAAGGAACTTTGTTTTATGCGCAGGAAGGGAATACTTGCAGCTTTATGACAGTTCCCGTAAATGACAGACAGCCGTGGCAGCAATTGCCGTTAAACAGGTTACTGGTATATAGAGACGGTATTCGTGTCTATGAAGGAACAGATCACCAAAAAGAATTCTTTGAAGAAATGGGAGCGCCTTATATTGAAGCGCTGTTGAAGAAAATAGGTAAAAAATAAAAAGCAGACACGTGATATTAGCGTGTCTGCTTTTGCTTTTGTGGTATAGGGTATCTGCTATGTCTATAAAAGAACTCAAACCGTTATTTTAATAACTAGGTGAATAAATAGGAGTAGAGGCACAGTGACCTGAAGACGGAAAATCATCTTATAGAAAGTTAAGGATTTACTTTTTGCTCCAGCTATCCATACCCAAAATGGAGATAGAATGCGGTGCACCATAAAAGAAACATGGATGATAACATCTGAATGGAATTTGTTCCGGTTGCTAGGTCGGGCGATGATTTCTTTTCTAAAAAACGCCAAAGATTGAAAGCAAAAATCCTGCCGCAACAGAAGAGCCAATGACTCCCGCAACGTTTGGTCCCATAGCATGCATTAACAAAAAATTAGATGGATTTACCTTACGACCCTCTACTTGAGAAATGCGGGCCGCCATAGGAACAGCCGCAACACCTGCGGAACCGATTAACGGATTGATTTTTCCTTTGGTAATCACACACATTAGTTTGCCAAACAGCAATCCTCCTATGGTGCTGATACAAAATGCCAGCAATCCCAATCCTAAGATAATCAGCGTGTCAATCTGCATAAATTCATTTCCGGCAGTTCTGGAACCGATAGAAATCCCTAACAATAGTGTGAACATATTCATCATAGAATTTTGTGCTGTGTCAGACAAACGATTGGTGACACCGCTTTCCCGAAGCAGATTTCCTAACATAAACATGCCCAGCAATGGTGCAATGGAAGGAAAAAGCAGACAGGTAAACAGAATCACAACAATGGGGAATATGATTTTTTCTTTTCTTGTGACAACACGCAATTGATGCATCTCAATGGAGCGTTCCTTTTTCGTGGTGAGCAGATGAATTAAAGGTGGCTGTATCAATGGCACCAAAGCCATATAGGAATATGCGGCTACAGCTATCATGGGCAACAAGTGATTGGCCAGTGTGGCAGTCAAATAAATGGTTACAGGGCCGTCGGCTCCCCCAATGATACCGATAGCGGCAGCTTCTTGCGGCGTAAATCCGGCAAAGCAAGCAACAATAAATGTAACATAAACACCTAACTGAGAGGCAGCGCCTAATAACAAACAGGAAGGATTGGCAAGCAAAGGACCGAAATCGGTCATAGCGCCGATTCCAAGAAAAATCAAACAAGGATAAATGCTGGTATTGACGCCGAAAGAAAGATAGTAAAACAAACCGCCTTCTTGCGTCAGTCCTGTCAATGGTAAATTTACCAATAACATGCCAAATGCAATGGGGAGCAATAAAAATGGTTCAAATTTTTTTCCAATTGCCAGAAACAACAGAATGAGAGAAATGCCAATCATAACGCCTTGCTGCCACGTAAATGTGGTAAATCCCATGTTGTTCCATAAGTTTACCATTGTGTTGGTAAAAGACATGCAAACCCTCCCTTAACCGATTACAACAAGGATATCATCCGTTTGCACGGCTGAACCTTGCTGCACTTCTGTTTTTATGATTGTGCCGTCGGCGGGAGCAATAATTTCATTTTCCATTTTCATGGCCTCCAAAATGCATATTATTTCTCCGTGTTTTATATTTTGACCATTTTTCACATTCAATTTTGTAATGGTTCCCGGCAAAGGAGCCTTTACAGCAGTGCTGTTTGCAGGAAGTGTCCCGGATAAAGGAAAATCATCGGTTTGTTTGTTTTCTATGGACGGCTCCTTTTGAGACTGTTCAGATACAAAGGAGGTCACATTTGTAACATTTGCAGTGTGATGTTCTACAATTACTTCATATTGTTTTCCGTTGAGAGAAACTAAATATTTCATATTTCATTCTCCTCCCGTGGCCGTACTTCTCTTATGGAAATAAAGGTAATTTCATTTAAAGGCAGTTTCATTTCGTCCGCAACAATTGCCATAACCATTGCGGCGGTACGGTCATCTACCTGATATTGCTTGCAAAGCCCACATGAAGTGTTAGGCGTGGAGGGAAGCGGTATGCTTCCGTGTCCTGACAGAGAAACTTTGGCGTGTTTTTTCCAGGGCGTTTGCAGATGTACGGTAAAGCTAATCAATCGAATCAATATGCTTAATGCAAACAATATGGCAAATACGGTTAAAATGCCAATCCCTGCAAGAATAATACAATCTACCACATTCATAAAGCGACCTCCTTATTCAGACAGTTGTGTAATCATATAAGGGCAGCAATGTTCTTTTTCCTTTTTTCGATTTTTCAAATAAGAAACAGCTGTCTGCGGAAATGCAAGATAAGATAAAATATCTTCTTCTTTTTCGGCCAACTCTCCCAGCTCCTTTGCTGCAGCGGACATGCTTTTCGGCAGTTCCGATATGGTATTCGATGCTTGTTGTTTTTCTTGCACTAAGTTTTTTAATGTTGCATCTATGTTTCCGGGCGCTGTGCCGTATGCTCCGTTTACGTATGCACAAATTTCTTTTCCGATGATGTGATAACGACTCCCTGTTAAAATGTTAGTGACCGCCTGTGCTCCAATCATTTGACTCATGGGCGTTACCAAAGGAGGATAACCTAAATCTTTTCGCACTTTTGGTACTTCCTGAAGTACTTCATAGAAACGATGTTCTGCATGCTGTGTTTTTAATTGGGAAATCAAATTAGAGAGCATACCTCCTGGAATTTGATAAAGCAATGCGTTGGTATCCGTTGTCAGTACAATGGGATTCAATACCCCGTCCGTGAGAGCTTCCTGACGAACGGAAGTAAAATGTTCATTGATTTTTTTTAATAATGATTGGTCAATTCCCGTATGAATTCCCAATTCCTCTAAGGCATAAACAAGCGTTTCTGTAGCAGGCTGCGAACTTCCTCCGGAAAAGCTGGATATGGCAGTATCAATCACATCGACGCCAGCTTCAACGGCTTTCATACAGGTCATAAAAGCAAGCCCTGTTGTGCAGTGTGTATGTAAAACAATAGGAAGGTTTACGGTTTTCTTTAGAGCGGTAACCAGATCAAATGCTTGTTGTGGGCTTAAAATTCCTGCCATATCCTTAATGCAAATGGAATGAACGCCCAATGCTTCCATTTGCTTTGCAAGTGTGATATAGCTGTCAAGTGTATGTACAGGACTTATGGTGTAACAAATTGCTCCCGATGCGTGTGCGCCTTGGCATATGGTTTCGTCTACTGCCACTTTGATATTTTCAATATCATTGAGAGCATCAAAGATACGTATGATGTCAATTCCGTTTTTGACACAGCAACGAATAAAGTTACGGATGATTTCATCGGAATATGGTTGATATCCCAGCAGATTTCTTCCTCGCAGCAGCATTTGCAATTTAGAATTGGGCATGCGATTGCGTATGATTCTGAGTCGTTCCCACGGGTCTTCATTTAAGTAACGCAAACAGGAATCAAATGTAGCGCCGCCCCAGCATTCTATGGAGCCATATCCGGCTTTGTCCATAGTACTTAATATAGACTCAAATGATTTTAGAGGCATTCGGGTTGCCATGAAAGACTGGTTGCCGTCTCTCAGTACTGTTTCTGTTATGGAAATGGATGCCATACCGTCCCTCCTGTATTACGTAAGTTTTATTCATGGCTGATTTGAGATACGCGTTTTGAAAAAGAAAGAATCCCGAGTGTACCCGAGATTCTTTTTTCGTTGTTTTGTTTCCGAATCGTATTTACCCGGTGCTATACAATGTATACACAAATTCCATTGGAATTATGTTGTTTTCACAGCTTGTATTAGGCAACTTATCTGAATTTATCAATGTATATTGTGCAAATAGGCGGTTATTACCGGTGAATCAATGAAAGTTTTTGAAAGAAAATCTATCATTACTTGACAAACAGAATGGTTGCAGATAAAATTTAAACAGTACTGATTTAGTAGGTATTTATTAGAGTTCCATTTGAATGAAAAATCACAAAATATTTGGTTTAAAATAATTTTTGCACATATGATAATGGTAATATGCAAACATAGAATTTTATGTTACTATCATAATACGTATGAATACTGCATATATGCAGAAAGGTGATGTATGATGAAGCAATTTGATATAGACAAAGCAATTTACGAAAAATATATTGTACCGACCAAGCATAAAAAAGGCTATATGATTGGGATTGAATTTGAAATTCCAATTTTGAATATGAGTCAAGAAAAAATTGATTTCAGCGTCATTCAAAAAGTAGTATTGGCTTTGAGAGAAGCATTTGATTTAAAAATAGAAAAACGCGATGATAACGGCGATATTTATTGTTTGTCCAATCAAGAAACAGGGGATACCATCTCATTTGATTATTCTTACTGCAATGTAGAATTTTCCATGGGTACCGTATCTAATTTGCATATCGCATATGAACGTTTCAAAACATACTATCAATTCCTGGAAAAAGAGCTTGATAAATATCATTATCGCATGACAGGTATGGGAGTAAGCCCCTATGGCATTTATAATGATAACAATGCGTTGCCTGGGCAAAGATACCGTATGATTCAGCATCATTTGGAGTCTTATGTGGAGCATCCACGATTTAAGGCATTTCACTCCAGACCCAACTTTGGTTCTTATTCCTGCGCTTCTCAAGTTCAGTTGGATGTGTCGGAAGAAAATTTGATTCGTACCATCAATACAATGAATCGTTTGGAACCCATAAAAGCTGTTTTGTTTTCCAATTCTTTGTTATTAGATCCGGAGTTTAATTTGGTCAGTGCGCGTGACCGCTTCTGGGATTCCAGTATGTATGGTTATAATCCTCATAATGTTGGTATGTTCGAGATTGAATTGACAGATATTGAAGAATTGGTGGAATATATTAAGCGCACCTCGCTGTTCAATGTGGCAAGAGACGGAAAATATATTTATTTTACTCCAATTCCCGCAGAACAGTTTTTCCAATTGGAGTCTGTTGAAGGTATGATTTTCAACGGTGACCATTTTATACCGTACGTCTTTCATCCGGAACCTTCTGACTTGGAGTATTTAAGAAGCTATAAATTTGAGGACTTAACCTTTAGAGGAACCATAGAATATCGCAGTGCATGTTGTCAGCCTGTCAGTGAATGCATGTGCGTAGCGGCATTCCATGTCGGTCTGCAAGAAAAATTGAATGAGTTGGAAACATTGTTGTATCAAGACAGAAGCGTATATAAACAAGGATACTCGCCTTCCGAATTAAGAAAAATGTTGATTGAGTTGGAATTTCCGAAAGAGTTGAATCAGCAAGCGGTGCAAGCGCTTACTTTAAAAGTTTTGGAACTGGCAAAACAAGGATTAATCCAGCGTAATTTGAATGAAGAATGTTATTTGGAACCGTTGTTTGAACGAGCACAAACAATGATGAATCCTGCCCGTCGTATTTTAAACAGAGAGCAGGAAGGAAAAACAATGCAGCAGTTAATTGAAGCGTATGGTATATTAAAATAATTTGCAAATGGTGCAAAGAAAGTGGTGCAGAAGCCATGAAACAATGGATTGACCAATTATTTGAAACAGGAATCTTAAGCGGCGAGCAGCTGCTTCAATTACTGGAACACATAGATGAAGAAAACAGCAGTTATTTGTTTGAAAAAGCCCGTATACGTCAAAAGGAACATTTTGACCACAAAGTGTATACCAGAGGATTGATTGAACTGACAAACTACTGCAAAAATGATTGCTATTATTGTGGCATCCGCAGGAGCAACCAGAATATAGACCGTTACCGTCTGACAAAAGAGCAGGTATTGTCTTGCTGCAAAGTAGGCTATCCGTTGGGATTTCGCACGTTTGTACTGCAAGGAGGAGAAGACGGACAATTTACAGATGAGTTTTTGGTTGATTTAATCCAAAGTATCAAACAGCAGTATCCCGATTGTGCCATTACACTGTCTTTGGGAGAACGCAGTTATGATTCTTATACCCGTCTGTATCAAGCGGGAGCCGACCGTTATTTGCTCCGCCACGAAACAGCAAACGCAGAACATTACCGTACATTGCATCCAAAGAATTTGTCTTTGGAACACCGTATCGCTTGTTTAAACAATCTGAAGGAAATAGGCTACCAGGTAGGTACCGGATTTATGGTGGGCTCTCCCAATCAGACCAAAGAAGATTTGGTTAGTGATTTATTATTTATCAAAGAATTCTCTCCTCAGATGGTGGGAATCGGTCCGTTTATTCCTCATCATGACACGCCATTTGCGAATGAAACAGCAGGTACGTTGGAAATGACGCTGTTTTTGATTGGTATTTTGCGTTTGATGATTCCAAATGTACTTTTGCCGTCAACCACTGCTTTGGGAACCATTCATCCAAAAGGACGTGAGTTGGGAATTTTGGCAGGAGCAAACGTGGTTATGCCGAATCTTTCGCCGTTGGATGTGAGAGAAAAATATATGCTGTATGACAATAAAATTTGTACGGGAGACGAAGCTGCCGAGTGCAGGAACTGTTTGGAAGGAAGAATGAATTCCATAGGGTATCATTTAGCGGCGGAACGCGGAGACTTTGTTCCTATCTCATGATAAGAAAGTATACACAATTATCCAAAACGGTAGTTGTGTATGCTTTTATTTGTTTTGCCAGTATTTTATATTTTTTGTCAAATACGCAACCAAATTTGTATGGAATAGATGAAAATTCACGGTACGATTTGTATAAATCAGATATCGTAAAATTTTATAAATATGACAGGTTTTTTATGTACACAGAACGCTTCTTTGTTCAATACAAACGGAAAAGTATGATAAATTTTAAAACAGTGCATATAAAAAAGGTAGATAATAGATGTGTTGTGTCGTATTCTCTTACATGTATTTATGCATCATTACCAGTGGAATGCATAAAATTTTGTACGGTTCGTATACTTAGACAAATGAACTTTTGGAGGTTGATCTTTATGGTTACAAACCGCAACAGTGTAGTATTATCTTTGGAGCACCACTTATTCTTTTCCAGAATGATGAAAGAGCACGCTATTTTTCTGGAAGTTAGCTTTGCAGGTATGAATCAACATATTGCAAAAGAAGCAGACCGTTATAAAGTACAGTTTGAAAAAATCTTAAATCAGGCCGTGAAACTAAGTCATGGCGTACTGTCAAAAGATATCATTCAATCTGCTGAATTGGTAACAGAGTATACCCAAAGTGCAGAAAGAGAAGTACAGCGTTTTACAGGTATTTCTATTGACCGTGCTATCACAGCAATGGAAGAGGATATGCAAGGAGAAGATAATGCATACATAAGCCCTAAATTGGCAAATCAAGTATTGCTGCTGAATCGTTCTGCAATTCGTATTCTTGACGGTATCATTGATTTTGAAGAAAATATTTTAAAAGAATTAATGGCAAGCAGTATTTTTTCTACCAGCTACCCTAATTTTGTAAAGCATCTTGTACATGAGGCACAAAGCTACAGAAGCTACATTATTAATTTTGATAATGAAGAAGAATTCTCCTGTGACGATATGACACAAGTAGATTTGTTCTGGGATCATTCCGTATTGGAACATACACAATATGTGAGAGCAATTTTAAATTCAGCAAATAACGAATTGATTCAATCTTGCAGTACATTTGCAGCATCTTATCAAAAAATGCTGGACGAATTGGATCAAAAAGCTGCCTGTACTATGAAAAACATTGAAAGTGAGCCGGAAATCACAGGAACCGCACCTCAATTTTACATTCCTTCCGTCATTCTTCCGTTGTTTGCCGACCATATGTTAAGAGAAGCCAACCACTATATCAGATTATCTAAATAATATGATTCTTGGTGTTATCAGATAACCTTATGATATAAAAAATGCTATTCGATTTCTCATAGACACAACGTGAAAACATTCTCTTAACAGCCAAAATTTAGAATATGGAAAGGCTTCCTTTTCATATTTGCTTTGCTGTTATTGCTGGGTTGTTATATTATATAAATAAAAGCAAGCTGCAAATTTGCAGCTTGCTTTTATTTTATGTGAATTGCTTTTTATATGTTTTTCAGTTAGTTGTCCTGATGCTTTTGTTGTTTCACTATCACTTTTTTATGACATTGGAGTAATAAAGGTTGCATCGTTCTTAGAATTCTTTTTTCTTCATAATGGATAAGCTAATACGATAAGAGACAAATAACATGAAAAAGGTGATACCAATTATGACAAGTATGAGAATTATGCTGTTGAGGGTGGCTATTTCATGGAAGAGAAAACTCAAATTGATATTGAATGCATTTGCTACTTTTGTTATGACAATACCTATCAGAAATACGATGACTAAAGTACAGATGATTGCAATTCGTCCTTTTTCTCCGCCAAACTTTAATTGAAACGGTAACATAACCGCTAAAACTGCAAATACAATAGGTAAAATGATAAAAGCTGCTATTACGGTGTCTATTGATACATATTTATGTGTGATTACTTCTTTCAGAATCACAATCAGTGTTCCAAATGCCCAAAAGCTGCTTCCCAGTATCATGCCAAATCCATATTTTTCAATTACATAACTTTTTCGTGTAATAGGCAAGGAGAAGAGGAAAGCATTGCCGTTATCAAATTCATCGTAGCTAATTGAGCTGAGCGTAAATAATGTGGCGACGAATGATAAGAAGTCGATGATGAAAGAAGATGATGTACTGTTGGTGAAAATCTCTATTCCGATTGCAATGCATAAAATGAGCAAAAAGAAATTTTTTTGTACTTTCAGCAATTTGAAATCTTTTATCAATAATCCTTTCATATTTCTGCACCTCCACTCATCATTGTGATGACTTCATCGATGGTCCCATTTTCAATAGCGATATTCGGCTCATTCTCCAGGTAGTATTGTTTTTGATTGGTCAGGCAACGATATCCGTAGTTTTCTTTTTTACATTTTAAAATATATTGTTTATCCATATTTGTGTATTGCTGCGGGGTTGCTTTAAGCAAGGCGTAATCGCTTAACAATACATCTGTATCTTCATGAAAGATAATCTTTCCTTCATCAATCATATAAAGGTCGTCACACAGGGTTTCTAAGTCTGTTGAAATATGGGAGCTGATTAAAATAGAACGTGATTCATCCTGTTCCATGAATTCTCTCAGCATATCCAATAATTCATCTCTGGCAGTCACATCCAGACCGGCAGTAGGTTCATCCAATAACAAAAGTTTGGCTTGATGAGAAACGGCAGTTAAAATTTTTAGCTTTGCCTTCATGCCCGTTGAAAATTCTTTGATTTTTTGATTCTGCGGCAATCCAAATCTCTGTATTTGTTTTACAAAGAAAGATTTATCAAAATGCTCATAGAGGTGATCTAAAATAGGAATGATATCATGAATGGTTAAGTAACCGCTGAAACCGGAATCGGACAAAACTACACCCAACTGCTGTTTTTCTTTGTCATTCAAAGTCTGTATCTCTTTATCAAACAGTTGGATTGTTCCACTGTCTTTTGCAATGAGCCCTAATATCATCTTAAAGATTGTACTTTTTCCTGCACCGTTTTTTCCGATTAAGCCTGTCACGTAGCCGGATTTCACTTCTAATGAGCAATTTAATGAAAAAGACTCATAGTTTTTTCTTACATGTTCCATCTTTAACATATATTAACCCTCCAAAAGTAATTCAAATAAGTGTTTCATATCTTCATCACTGATGCCGCATCTTCTGCCTTTTTGAATGGCTATCTCTAAATCGTGTTCCATTTCCTTTTTTTGTTCTTCAAGTAAAAGTTCTGTATTTGCAGATGCAATATAAGTTCCCTTACCATGAATGGTTACTGCAAATCCTTCTGCTTCTAAAGTATCGTACGCCTTTTTCACAGTTAAAGCACTGATTTTTAATGTTTTGGATAACGTGCGGACAGAAGGCAAAGAATCATTTTCTTTTAATTCACCTTTACGGATGAGAGTTTTAATTTGGTCGACAATCTGTTCATAAATAGGTACCATGAATGAATGATTAATGATGATATTCATTTTTTAGCCTCCTTTTGATAAACAGTATATAATAGTATATTACAGTTGTCAAGATTTATACCTATATGTCCTTTGAATATAAAATCATTAAAATAGATTTGTATTTTGATGAAAGAAAATGAAAAAAGGTATTGCATTTTTTTCATTTATCGTTTATAATATAAAACGTTGTTAAGCCGGTGTGATGGAATTGGCAGACGTGACGGACTCAAAATCCGTTGGGGCGACCCGTGCCGGTTCAAGTCCGGCCACCGGTACCATATTCAAAAATCCGAACTCAGATCCATTTTTTATGATGGAAGAAAGAGTTCGGATTTTTTGTTATTTGTAAGAAACATAAATCAGATTTAAAATATATTGGAGATATAGGATGGATACCGAAACACATATTTTTTCATTTGATGAAACAGAAATATTGAAACGCATAGTAGAGTTGAACGATGAGCAACAAGAAAGTATTGAAACATTTATAGAAATAACCAGATATTTGGAAGAAAGAAATCAACTTTATAAGATATATCTTTTTAATAGAGCCTTATTACAAAATCATTATACTTTCTATTATAACGATAAATATAAAGTAATTCGTAATTATCATTTTGATGATAGAATAGCCATAAATGCTCTAACAATCAGTTTTTTAAGTTCGTTTCATACTCTTGTAGAATCACAACGAGAATTTTACAAAAGATTTGGTTTTCCGGATTTATGCAGTAAATATTATGATGAACATTTTTATTACAGACTGCTTCAATTTTTGAGAAATTTCAGTCAACATGGACATTTGATTGTTTCTGTTGATTCGGAAAATTTAAAATGTAATTTTGATATTGAACAAATATATCATACTCCACATTTTGATATGGAAAAATTTAAAAGGATAGGAGGAGATGATATTATAAAAGAAATAAATGAAAAGTATAACGACCATGCACACATGGTTTATACAGAGTCATTAAGACATTTAGAATGTGCGATAGCTAAAATAAACATAGAATTTTATGATACAATAGAAAAAAATTATATAGAAACAGTACAATCTGCAATCAAGGTTAGAAAATCGTTGCAGAACGAAGACAATGAATTGCTTTTATTTAGAAATATAAGGGACCCCGATAAAATTGAGGCGTGTTTCCCGACTGAAAAATGGATTACAAGATTTCAAGAGTATAAGAAAGAGGCAAAAGATGAATGCGATATGATAAACAGATGATATATGAAAGAAAATAATGATAGGACATCAAACGCTGTATTTATGTATTTTGATAATCAAAAGCATACAAATAAGAAATGATAAGGAACTTTAATGATGGAAAAAAACATGCTCGTATTATATGGTTCTCCAAGAGAACGTGGTTTTACCAAAGAGTTATTAAAAATATTTATACAGGAATGGGAGAATGTTTATCCGAATACAAACATTTATACATTCCATGCATATCAAGAAAATATGGCACCGTGTACTGCTTGTGGTTTTTGTCGACAAAAAGAGGGATGCAGCATTCCTGATTATCAATTGTTTGACACATTGTATCGCAATGCAGATGTGGTGGTTGTGGCGACGCCTGTATACGGTCTTAGTTTTCCCGCGCCTTTAAAAGCTGTGTTTGACAGAACACAGCAATATTACGAAGCGTATATTTCACGTCATATCAAACATCCCTTTGAAAAGCCCAAAAAGGCATTTTTATTGTCTGTTTACGGTTCAGATGACAAACGCGGTGTGGAAATGATGCAGCAGCAATTACAGCTGACATTTTCTGTTATGAATACAAAATTAATCGGAACCGTTTCAGCAGGGAATACTGACCGAAAACCGCTGAATACCAAGGAACTGCAAAATGCGGTCAAACGATTATTGCTTGCCAATATACCGGTTTTATGATATGATGTGTGGTGACAAATTTGCAGGAGGAAAGTCATTATGGCAGGACATTCTAAATGGAATAATATCAAAAGAAAAAAAGAAAAAACTGACGGAGCCAAAGCAAAAATCTTTACCAAAATCGGCAGAGAATTGGCGGTAGCAGTAAAAGAAGGAGGCGGGCCGGATCCCAACTCCAACTCAAAATTAAAAGATTGCATTGCAAAAGCAAAAGCCTGTAATGTACCAAATGATAATATAGAACGCATTATTAAAAAAGCTGCCGGTGAAACTGACGGTGAAAAATTTGAAAGCATTGTATATGAAGGTTATGGCCCTTGTGGTGTTGCTGTTATTGTGGAAGCACTGACAGATAACAGAAATCGTACCGCAGGTGATGTACGTCATTACTTTGATAAATCCGGCGGTAATTTGGGGACTGTTGGCTGTGTTTCTTTTATGTTTGAGCAAAAAGGAATGCTGATTGTAGATAAAGAAGGACGAAACGAAGATACGGTCATGGAGGACAGTCTGGAAGCAGGAGCTTCTGATTTTCAGACAGATGGAGATGTATTTGTAATAGAAACAGCTCCTGAAGATTTCAGCGCCGTTTTAGATGCGCTGACCAATAAAGGATATGAATTTATATCCGCAGAAGTTGAAATGGTACCAAGCACTTATACGGAAATAACCGATGACGAAATTGCAGTCAAAATGCAAAAATTGTTGGATTCTCTGGAAGACAATGACGATGTACAAAATGTATGGCACAACTGGGAGAATCCGTTGGATGCGTAATCTTGTGTAAACAAATGCTTGATAGGGGAGGTGATAGGCATGAAAACGGAAGAGAGAAGATGTATGAATTGTATGGAACCGTTGTTTGAGGACCATACATGCTTAAAATGCGGACATCTTGTAGACGAACCTCAATTGCCTCTTGCTTTACCTTATGAAACACTGCTGCAAGGAAGATATCTTGTGGGGCGGGCAAAAAAGCACGGTAGTCAAGGATTTACTTATATTGGTTACGATAAAGTGCTGAAGAATAAAATTGCGATTCGGGAATATTTTCCCAAAACATTATGTCAAAGGGACATTAACGGCCTGGATAGTGTGACAAATCAGGCCTGTTATGATTTGTACTGTGACTATATGAGGCAATTTTTATCCTATTCACGCACCATTGCGCATATGCGCGATTTAACGGCAGTAGATCACATTTATGATATCTTTGAAGAAAATGGTACAGCGTATACCATTTCCGATTGGGATGAACAGGTTTCTTTACGGTATTTTATCGAAAAAAGCGGCGGCCATTTAGATTGGAACGCTGCCAGAAAGTTATTTATGCCAGTACTTTCCGCTTTAAGTGCATTGCATGAAAATGGAATTGGACATTACGGTATTTCATTGGATTCTCTCAGCATCATGGAAAATGGAAAAATGAAATTGGGAGATTTCTGCATTGAAGCAGTCCGCCGTGAAGGAGGCAGATTGCCGGCCGATTTGGTGGATGGCTGTGCAGCATTGGAACAATACGGTCAAACGGAAACATTTCATGAAGCAACAGATGTATATGGTTTTACTGCATCTTTATTTTATGCTTTGACAGGAACTTTACCCGAAAAAGCGATTAAAAGAAAAGAAGATGCGCGATTGCTGATTCCAACAGGGATATTAAAAGAACTGCCGCCGCATGTTGTAACTTCATTGGCCAATGGATTACAAGTATATCCGCAGAAAAGAACACAGACCTTTGAACGCTTGCGTGCAGAGCTGTCAGCATCTCCAACCATTACAGCAGTGATTGAAGAAACGCAAAGTATACCAAAACTGACAGAAGATGAATTAAGAAAAATAAAAGCGTCGGAACATATAAAAGAGCCGAAAGAAAAACAGTTTCTACCTGCATGGGTATGGATTTTAATTTCCGCTGTGGTAGTGCTGGTCATCGCTTTGCTTATTTTCTTTTTCTTTAATTTTAACAATGGGGCACCTTTCAATCAATCGAGCGGAGAAGTTTTTATAACCTCCAGTATAGAAGCAGACAGCAATGTTTCTCAAGAAAGAGTTTTTTCTTCACAAACTTCTGAAATTTCAGAAGTAAGAATGGTAGCTCCTAACTTGGTAGGAGAAAATTATTCTGTTGTGAAAGCAAGTTCAGCACAACAAGTATTGGATTACGAAGTAATATCATCGCGATATGTGTTTAGTGACCAAATTCCTGAAGGATATATCATTTCTCAAACGCCAAAAGCAGGAGAAACTATGATAAAGGGTGGAACTATTGTAGTTGAAATCAGCCAGGGACCATACAAACGTATATTGCCGAATGTAGCGGGAATGTCTTATGAACAAGCGGAAAAACAATTAAGAGCTCAAGGCTTTGAGGTTTCTTATATTTATCAATCGGATATGTTAGAATCCGGTTATGTGATTGGTTATCTAGAGCAACAGGCTGGGAATGAACTGCAATATGGAGCTCATGTTGTGTTGATTGTCAGCTCCGGTTCATAAAAAATAGGTAAGCTGTAATACATAACAGCTTACCTATTTTTTATTGTATATGCAGTACTCTCTGCGCGTTTTTGTAAAATATGTTTTCCAATTGTTCCGAGGATAGATTACTCTGTTCAATCAATTGGGCTTCGGTCAGAGATGAACTCCAAGGACAGTCGCTGCCAAACAAAATACGCTGTGAATCATGTTTTGATACCATTTGGTGAAACAATTCAGGCGTTAAAAATTGAGAAGCAATTGCTGTATCAATATAGATTGGTTTTCCCAAAAGATACGTTTGCGCTTCTTGATAACAGCCCAGGCCGCCCATATGAGCAGCTATCATTGTTAAGTGAGGGAAATTTTCCAATACTGTAATCAAACGCTGTGGAACGCCTTCTGTGGCCCCTGGATAAGAAGGGTCAAATCCAACATGTAGAAGCAGAGGAAGTTTTAGAGAAGAAATGCAGTCATAGATAGGGAACATCTTTTTATCGTCTATATTGAATGATTGAAAGTACGGGTGAAGTTTTACTCCGTACAGTCCCAGAGTTTTGATTCGTTCCAGCTCGGATAAAGCGTCCGGTGCATCCGGATGTACGGAGCCAAAGCAGAAACGTTTTTCTGTTTGAATTTCGGCTGCCCAAGTATTCACATTATACTGTTGTTTGGGATTGGTCGCAATATGTAGTGCAACAGAACTATCCACGTTCCATTCTTTTAATTTTTTATCTGTATCTGCTACAGTTCCATTGGTAAAGTAGGGGGCGCCTGTATGTTCTGATATGGAAGTAAGTGCTTTTTCAGCTAATTTATCAGGAAAAACATGAGTATGAAAATCAATACGCAACGGATAACCTCCTTTGATTTTTATTACAAGTTATTATACTACGTTTCAGTGTAAAAAACAAAAAGGTCAATACAGCATTTACTGCATTGACCTATGTCTCTATTTAGAATCAGTCACTGCTGAATGGCAGCAATGAAATGATACGTGCACGTTTAATTGCAACTGTCAACTCGCGTTGGTGATGTGCGCATGTGCCTGTTACTCTGCGAGGAAGAATTTTTGCTCTCTCAGAAATAAAACGGCGAAGTTTTGCAACATCTTTATAATCGATGCAGTCTACTTTATCAACACAGAAGCTGCAAACTTTTTTACGGCCTTTACGTGCGCCGCCGCGACGGTTGTCTCTTTCCGGTCTTTCATTTTTTTCAGACATGGTAAAGCCTCCTTTTACATTTGATTTTCAGAATTTTAAAATTTAGAATGGCAAATCATCGTCATTCAAAATTTCTTCAAAGTCTCCGGTATCACCGCTGGTATAAGCCGGTGCGGGAGCACTTGTTACTTCAGGACGTGCTGTAGGTTGCTGATACATACCACCACCCATTGCAGGTGCGGAAGTATCACGTTTGGAATCAGCAAAGTGTACATTATCCGCTACAATTTCAAAAGCTTTTCGTTTATTGCCGTCTTTGTCTGTGTAAGATCTGGTTTGAATCGATCCTTGAACAGCAATCATTTGACCCTTGCGAAAATATTTACATACAAACTCTGCAGTTGCACGCCATGCAACAATATCGATAAAATCCGCTTGACGTTCTGCACCGGATTTTACATAAGAGCGGTCAACAGCGATGGTAAAGCTTGTTACCGCAATGTCATTTGGTGTATGGCGAATTTCAGGGTCAGCAACTAAACGGCCCATTAATATTGCAACGTTTAACATAATGAATCACTTTCCTCCTCAGCAATTATTCTGCTTTAGCAGCTTCAAATTGTTTTGGAGCTTTTTTTGCTTTAGCAGGTTTTACTTCTTTTTTCACAATAAGAGAACGAAGTACTCCGTCAGTAATATTGTAAATTCTGTCAAGCTCAGCTGTAAATTCAGGGGAGCTTTTGAAGTTAATCAGTGTATAGTGACCTTCGTTTTGTTTTTGAATTGGGTAAGCAAACTTACGTTTACCCCAATCTTCAACAGATTCAACTTCACCATTGTCTGCAATTAACTTTTTAAACTTTTCAATTGTTGCAGCAATTGCTTCATCACCTAGATTGTTGGATAGGATGATGACAGTTTCATAAGAATTTGTTAGATTTGGCATTGTATTGCACCTCCTTTTGGACTTTAGACCCTGCCTATGGCAGAGTAAGGATTGTTATTTTTCATGATATATAAAAGAATAACGCAGTGATTATATCATATCCATCACTGCGTTGTCAATCTTTTATGAAAGAGTTTTTGTCAATTCTTGTAAATACTGTTTGAAATCAGCGCCAATATCTTTATGTTGCAGAGCAAGCTCAACATTTGCCTGCATAATTCCCAACTTATTGCCCATGTCATAGCGTTTTCCTGTAAATTCAACTGCAGTCATGCCGTCACGGCGTGCCAGTTCACACATAGCGTCTGTCAGCTGAATTTCGCCTCCGGCCCCCGGTTGTGTTTGGTCTAAAATATCAAATATCTCAGGCGGAAGTACACAGCGGCCTAAAATAGAGTATAAAGACATAATTTTGTCAGGGGTTGGTTTTTCTATCATATCAGTGCATAGAAAATAATTATCACGAATGGGGTCTACTTTTAAAGAACTGTATTTGGTGATTGCTTCCGCAGAGACTTGGTTTACACCCAGTACGCCGCGACCAAATTCTTCATAAGCACGAATGAGTTGTCCGCAAGCAGGATCCTCTCCAATAATAACATCGTCGCCATACAAAACTGCAAAAGGCTCGTTGCCTACGAAAGAACGGGCGCAGTTTACTGCATGGCCAAGTCCTTTGGTTTCTTTTTGGCGGACGAAATAAATGTTAGCCAAACGAGAAATATCCACTACTTCATCCAACATGGCTTTTTTGGAATCCCCTCCTGCCAAAAGACGTTCTTCCAATTCCGGCACACGGTCAAAATGATCCTCAATTACATCTTTACCTCTGTTGGTAATAATTAAAATATCTGTAATGCCGGACTTTACCGCTTCTTCCACAATGTATTGAATTGCCGGTTTGTCTACAATAGTCAGCATTTCTTTCGGCATTGCCTTTGTAGCAGGCAGTACGCGTGTTCCCAGCCCAGCAGCAGGGATAACGGCCTTTCTTACTTTCAATGATGTCAACTCCTTAGTTTATGTAATCCATCTCTCTGAACATTTAAACGTTAAAAAACATGGGAATAAAATTAATAATAACATAACAAATCATGAGAGAAAATGCAAGTGTTGTGCTAACACCGCCTCTTTGTTTTAATTGTGTCTCATATTCCTGAGTTGTTGTGGTATTGACTTTAATTTGATTGATTTCTTTTACACAATGCTTTAAATACAGTTTATTAGCGAAGATACCACACAAAATTCGTTCCACAAATTGAAGTAAAATTAGTATAGTCGGCAGCATAACCAAAAATAACGTTAGAGGAGATTTTGCGGCAAGCGCATCCCAAGATTGAATAAATCCCCAATAATATTTGGAAACATTATTTACATTTGGCAGCAATTCGTTCATAAGAGGAATTGTATAATACGTTTGCAGAAAACCGGCTGCCACAGATGCAATTATTTGAAATGCTGTTAGAATAATACCCAACACATATTGTTTACGGTATAAAAACCAACCGCCACCAAATAAAAAAGCAGCAAAATGGAAACGTCCTCGTTTAAAAGCAGAAAGATTTAAAAATCTTCCCATATAATATGGCGTGTTTGCCTGTACAAACTTTGCCATGTCTCCTGCCTCAATACCTTCAATGTGGTCTTTGGGATTTACGCCTCCCATTGGGTCAAAGGGATATGGCATACCTGTTGGTCCAACATTCGGTCCGGCTCCCGGCGGAGGAGTATAAGACTGTTCCGAATCTGTCGGTGCTTGTCCATGCGCTTGGCTGTCATAGCTCAGCGATTGTCCGCATTTGGAACAGAATAAGGAATCGGAAGGATTCACGGTACCACAGCGAGGACATTTTTTATCTCCCGCCTCCTGATGTGCACGTTCTTCTGCTTGCCAAGCTTGGTCAGTGCCATGTTTATCCTCATAAATACAGTGGCCTTCTTTTTGGTAGCACGTTCTGTGATACGGTGCACCGCACTCGGGGCAGACCACAATGTCGTCATCATCTTTGAATGTATTTTTGCAGACAGGACATTCTAAACCCGTATATTTTGACATAATAGATACCATGCCTTTCTGAATATATCTATGGTACAAATCAAGCAAATTTGTACCATACCTATTGTTCATTTTCTTTCTTATTGTACCTAATTATTTTACAAACTGCAATGTTTTGATTCAAATTTCCTTTGAATCATATATTATCCCTGGAATATACTTTACTTTCTAAGGCAATTCTACTATAATATAACAGTTACTAATTTAGGAAATTTTTTGAAATTCAAACAGATAAATTGATTTATTACAATGTAGTTATTTGAGATGAAATAAAGGGATGATAGGAATGCTTCAATTTGAAGAATTAAAATTGGCTTTGGATGAATTAAAACCGGCTTTGTCTGATTTAGAAGAAGCTCTGGATTTAAAAGCGGCAGGAGAAGAAATTGAGAAATTGGAAGCTCAGGCAGCAGAGCCGGAATTTTGGAATGACATGAGTCATTCGCAAAAAATATTACAGCGTACAAGTACTTTAAAAAATAAGGTATCAAAATATAATGCTTTAAAACAAAAGTTTGATGATATTCAAACATTAATAGAATTGGGAAATGAGGCTGAAGATGTTTCTATATTGGAAGAAGCACAGGCGGAATTTGAACAGTTTAAGTCTGAGCTGGAAGTACAGAGACTTTCTACTTTGTTGCAAGGAGAGTACGACGGAAACAATGCGATACTGACATTTCATGCTGGTGCGGGCGGAACGGAAGCGCAGGATTGGGCAGAAATGTTATATCGCATGTACTGTCGCTGGGGTGAGCGTCATGGTTACCAAGTGAAAACATTGGATTACCTGGACGGAGAAGAGGCCGGTTTAAAAAGTGCATCTGTATTAATAGAAGGAACCAACGCATACGGTTTTTTAAAAAGTGAAGCGGGTGTGCACCGTTTGGTACGTGTTTCTCCGTTTGACTCTTCCGGAAGACGGCATACTTCTTTTGCCTCACTGGAGGTTATGCCGGAAATTGATGACAATATTCAAGTGGATATTAATCCGGATGACTTGCGCATTGATGTTTATCGTGCCAGCGGTGCCGGTGGTCAAAAGGTAAATAAAACGTCTTCGGCGGTTCGCATTACCCACATACCAACCAATATCGTTGTGGCGTGCCAAGTAGAACGCAGCCAGCATCAAAACCGCGATACTGCAATGAAAATGCTTATTTCTAAATTAATGGAAATCAAAGAGCGTGAACATTTGGATAAAATTGAAGATATCAAAGGCGAGCAAAAAGAAATTGGCTGGGGCAGTCAAATTCGTTCTTATGTATTTATGCCTTATACACTTGTAAAAGACCACAGAACCAATTATGAAATGGGCAATATAAACGCGGTTATGGACGGAGATATTGACGGCTTTATCAATGCATATTTAAAAGCAAAAAGTCTTGGTGAATTAACAGACATATAGTAAAATATGATATTATTATATGTTTGTATTGCGCAGCAGTTATAAAAGACTGCTGCAATTTCAAATATAGTTTAACGACATTTTTTGATATATTTGGTGTTTTTTGTTTATATTTCGGTAAAAGATGTTAATTTTTTTGACATGTTAAGCATTTACACATATAATAGGAATCATCCATATTTGGGTTTTATTTCAAGTTATAGAAGTAAATGCAATCAAAATTGAATCAAGTATATAATAAATGTTTCAATATGATGAAAAAGGTGTTGAAAATATGTTGCTAAGAATTGCTGTTTGTGACGATGAAGCGATTCATCGATTGATTATTCGTGACAAGTTAGATGCCTATGCGATTTCAAATGATATTGATTATGAACTTGATGAGTTCACCAATTCAAAAGAATTGATGAAAATGGAAAATATTTATGATATTCTATTTTTAGACGTGCAGTTGGAAGATGGCATGAATGGCATTGAAGTGGGAAAGCGTTTGCTGCAAAAAGGAATTGATGCCACTATTATCATTACAACCTCTTTTGAGCAGTATGCATCGGAAGGCTATCATTTGAAGGCACATCGTTATTTAATTAAACCGATACAGCAGTCTAATTTTAATGAAGCTATTGTATCCTGTATCAAAGATTTTAAGAAGTCTAATAGAAAAATAGAAGTTAAGTGCGCTTATGAAAATTGTTTTATTTCTATTAACAGTATTGTTTACATAGAGTCTTATCATAGAAAAAGAATGATTCATACAAAGGAACAGGTTTATGAAACGGGCGCATCACTTCAAGAATTATTAGAGCAATTACCTACCGCGCAATTTGAAATACCGCAAAAAAGTTATATTGTGAATTTAGACTGTGTTACCAGTTTAACCAAAACAAAAGTGATGCTGGACCATACAATTGAAATAAAACTGGCAAGAGACCGTATTGACGACTTTAATATGAAGTTTCACAAGTACTTGAGAGGTTTTTGTAAAGGTGTTGACGGAAATTGTTACTAAAAATAGCCGTTTGCGATGACGAAGCAATTCATCGCTTAATTATTCGTGATAAACTGGACAAATTTGCGATTTCCAATGATGTAGATTATGAATTGGATGAATTTTGTACGTCAAAGGAACTATTAAAAATTAAAAATATCTATGACATTCTGTTTTTAGATGTGCAACTGGAAAACGGAGTAAACAGTATAGAAATTGGTAAACAACTGGTAAAGGATGGACTGGATGCTACCATTATTTTGACGACCTCTTTTGAACAATATGCTGCAGAAGGGTATCATTTACACGCCCATAGATATTTGGTAAAACCAATTGCTCAAGAAAAATTTAATGAAGCAATTCTTTCTTGTATTCAGGAGTTTAAAAAGCTTAACAGAAAAATAGCAGTAAAATGTGCTTATGAAAATTGCTTTATTTCTATTAACAAAATTATTTATATTGAATCCTATCAAAGAAAGAGAATTATTTATACAAAAGAACAAGTGTATGAAACGGGTGCTTCATTAAATGATTTATTGTCATTACTTCCTGTAGAGCAATTTGAAATGCCCCAAAAGAGTTATATTGTGAATTTTGACCACGTTACCAGCATAACGAAAACAAAAGTTATTTTAGATTATTCTACAGAAATTAAATTGGCAAGAGACAGAATGACCAATTTTAATATGAAGTTTCAAAAATACATAAGGGGATAGTTATGCTTGAGTTGCTGTTTAGCGCACTGATATGTTTGGTGGAGTACAGTATCCATTTTATGTTTCTGCATCACTACTTAAAAGATAGATGGGAAAAGTCATTTACGATTTTAATTAGTAAAATAACTGCAGTTATCACTTGTGCAATTACATTGACTTTTATTAACACGTTCCAAAATTCTCTTTGGAATGTGTTAACTATTTTTACATTAACTTTTCTTTTGGCATATATATTCTTTAAAGGAAAATGGTTAATCAAAATTTTTCTTTCAGCAGTTGCGTCTACATTGTCTATAGTCTCAGAATTTATTACTATGGTTTTATTTTCAGCAGTTTTTGGTGAGAATCTCACTATTATCGTAACGCTACCAACTGCCCATATTCCAATGACTATTATTAGCAAAGTTTTATTATTTACGTTAGTCAGAATTATTTTTCTGTTCAAAAAAGGAACCAAGTATACTAGAATGGGAAAAGAATCTCTGCTGCTGTATGCATTGCCTATTGTAACGGTAGCAAACATTACTCTTATGGTTCAATTGGAATATTATGTTCCAGCAAAGGAAAGCCATAAAGTATTAATGGCTTTTGTATGTATTGGTCTTATTTTTTGCAATATCGCAGTATTTTTTATCTATGATAAAAATTTGAAAAAATATGAACTTGAAAATCAATTAAGACAGGCTCAAGAAATGCAAAGACTGCAAGCTAATTATTATATGCAACTGGAAAAAAGTTTGAATGAGAGTAGAAAACAGATGCATGACTTTAAAAACCATATTACAACATTGGAACATTTGCATGAGGATAAGGAAAATGTAAAGGCTGTATCCTATATGAAAGAATTACAACAACAGATGAAAAAGCAAATGGATTTAGCCAGTTTCAAGGTGAAAAATGCGGCATTTGATGTTATACTATATGAACAAACTAAACGTTGTAACGATTTGGGTATTGAGTTTCATAAACAAATTTTATACAATGATTTATCATTTTTATCTTATATGGACACCTGTACCATATTTGCAAATGCATTGGATAATGCGGTTACAGCATGTAGCCATGTAGATATACAAGAAAGGAGAATTGATTTAACTTTAAAGAGGAAAAAAGATATGATTAGTATAGTAATTGAGAATACCAAGCAGAATGAGATAGTAGAAAAAGAGAATCGATTATTTTCTACAAAACCTAATAAAGAACAGCATGGCTTTGGAGTCGACAATATAAAAATGGCAGTTGCAAAATATGATGGTTTAGTTAGTATTGAACATACAAAAGATAAGTTTACTTTAGCCATAGTACTACCTATCCCAGATTAGATTTAGAAAACATGCTATTATTTGAAGGAGTAATAAAAATATTATGTATGAAATTATAATACAGTCATTATTATGTTGTTGTGATTTTCTAATAGGATTTATGTTATTTCATCATTTTCTGTTAGAGAAGTGGAATGTGACTGTAGGAAATATTGCAGTTAAAACAGCAAGCGTTCTGATAAGCGGAACTGTGCTTGCTTGCATTAATTTTTTTGGAATCTTCTGGTTGAATGTAATTGCAACAGTCGTTCTGAATTTTATACTTGCTTCTTGTTTTTATAAAGGAAAAATTTTAGTTCGATTTTTTCTTTCTGTTTTAATTGCTACGCTGTCAACGTTCTTTGAATTTTTTATCATTATTTTAGCGTCTTGGTATTTAGGCGAAAATTTAACGATGGTAATAGAACAGACGACAGCAAAACTGGCTGTGACTGTTATTAGTAAAGTAATGCTGTTTATTATAATACGTATTATTTTTGTTTTTACAAAAGAGCGAAAATATGCCAAAAGTGGAAAAGAGGTATTGTTTTTATTCACATTACCGATTGTTACCATTGCAAATATTGTGTTAATGGTAAAATTAGAAACTTATGTACCGCAACAAGAGAGTCATAAAGTTCTGATGTCTTTGGTTTGTTTTGGCTTAATCCTTTGTAATATTGCTGTTTTCTTTATTTACGATAGAAACTTAAGAAAATACGAGTTAGAGAATCAATTGCGAGAGGCAGAAGAAATGCAGCGCATCCAAGCAAGTTATTATAAACAAATTGAAAAGGGCCTGAACGAAAGTAGAAAACAATTACATGATTTTAAGAATCATATAACAACTTTGGAACGCTTATATCATACAGACAGTAAAGATAAAGCGTTAAATTATATGCATGAATTGCAGGCTCAGATGAGCCAACAAATGGCTGCAGCCAGCTTCCGTGTAAATAATACTGCGTTTGATGTCATTTTATATGAACAAGAAAAAGCTTGCAAAGAGCAGGGCATTACATTTGAAAAACAAATTTTGTATAATGATTTATCTATCTTAAAATATATTGATACCTGTACCATTTTTGCAAATGCTTTAGATAATGCCGTAAAGGCCTGCAGTGACATAAAAAATGGAGAAAAGAAAATTACGTTGGAAGTGAAACGTACCAATGATATTTTAAGCATTATTATAGAAAATACAAAACAGAACCATGTTGTTTACGAAAATGAAAAATTCGTTTCTTCTAAATCAGATAAACATAATCATGGTTTTGGAGTAGAGAATATTAAAATGGCTGTTGAAAAATATAATGGAATTGTAAGTATTGATTATACTGACACAATATTCACGCTTGCTATTTCAATTCCATTACTTAATAAACAAAAATAAGCAAATAATTTGCAAAGTTTGTGAACAAAATATGAACGAACGTGAAGTTCAGTCACACTAAAAAGCAAAATGCGACTTTTTCTCCCAAATGTCGCACTTTGCTTTTATAATTTATGTAGGCTGAAGAAAAGGCCAATTACTTAATAAAATATTTGGAGGAAACGAGAATGAAAATCACAAACAAAATCACAAACAAAGTTATGAAAGCAGCAACAGACGCAGCAGCAAAGGTAGCAGTATCTAATGTAAATTCTGCTTGTTCTTTCATGTTGCATCAACCAAAAGTACCAGCACTTCCAAAAAGATTCCAAAAATAATTTCTTTTCATATTTGAAAATATGAAAATTATGTATTCTCCTCTTACAAATGGTGTAAGAGGAACGTCCAAAGAATTGATATAGCAATCTCTTTGGTATTCATAAAATGTTTGGCATCAATAAGGATGTTAAACTTTTGTGGAGGTATGAAAATATGAAAACGAATCGTAAGCTTTTTGAGAAGATTGTAAAAACAGCTACGGATACATCTGCTAAAGTTGCAATGTGCAATGTAAACTCGGCTTGTAGTTCTATGCTGCACCAACCTAAAATTCCAGTAATCCCAAATCGGTTTCAAACTTGATTACAAGGCTTGCTGAGAAGTGTGTAGCTGCATCCGTAAAAGGGAAAATTATTCCCGAAGATGAATCAGCTTTCTTCACTTTTGCATTTGGCTTGATGCTGTCACAAGCGTTCGGTATCGCAACATGTTTAATTATCGGAGCAATTTTTCAATGTATAATTGAAAGTATCATCTATCTCTTATTCTTTATTCCCTTACGTACGTTTTCGGGTGGCTTTCATGCTGGCAGTCACTTGAAATGTTACATTAGCTCAGTCCTTTTATTTGGATTTAGTGTTTTTCTGGGTGTTTATATCAGCACCATACTACAATTACTTATTATTACAATCCTATTTACATGTTGCACTTTGGCCGTGTTGTTTATAGCTCCGGTTGAAGACAAGAATAAACCATTATCAGAACCTGAAGTGAAAAAATGTAAGGCAAAGGTAAAAGTTATTCTTAGCTTGTACAGCATCATATTTGCAATTCTTTGCTGCTTCTCTCAAACACAGCGTTATGCCGTTTTCATTATGTTAGCTGTGGCAACTGTCTCAATTTTAGTGGGGATTTCTAAAATTGTGGACTTGGTAAAAAAGAGAACAGCAATTTAATAAAAGAAATTACCTATTTCATGATGATGTAAATAGGTAATTTCTTTTTCTTTGTTGATATAAAAACAGGCAGCCCGTTCAGACTGCCTGTTTTTATTTTTTACGTCTTTTCTGTTGCCTGATATCTTTGCCGCGGAAAAACAGAGGGATATAACTGCCTAAAATACGGGAAGCAAAACGCTCAGTGTAACGTTCTTCCAATTCTTTCATAGATAAATTGGTACTGATAATGGTTGGTTTATGTGTCATAAGTCTTGTATTTACAATGTTATAAATTGCAGCGGTTACAAATGAAGTGGAAAATTCCGTTCCAAGGTCATCTATAATCAATAAATCACATTGCAACATGAGTTGGTTGGTGTCCTGTTGTTCATTATCTTTTTGAAAACGTTCTTTTTCCAAATTGGTAACCATATTTTGTGCAGAACCATAAATAACGCCGTATCCCTTTTCAATGGCTTCATGTGCAATGGCCAAGGATAGGTGTGTTTTTCCCAAGCCGGTTCCGCCCTGCATTAACAAATTGGGTGACTCCATAGAAAATTGGGCTGCATACGTTTTACAGTAACGCAAAATCTGTTCCATTTGCTGATAGGCGGAAATGCCGCTGTCAGAAGGCTCGTTTGGATAGTAGGACAAAGAAAAATTATCAAAAGTACAGAGAGCAAGGGGAGTAGAAGTGTTCAATTGGTTACATGCTTGTATACGCATTAACTTTTTTAAACAACTGCACATTCTGCCGTCAATAAAGCCTTCATCTTTACAAGAATTACAAGCAAAGGAAGGCTCCAAATAGGTTTCAGGGAGTCCTGCTTTTTGTAACAGCTGAATGCGTTCATTCTGTAAGGAAAGATTTTTTTGTTTCAATAATGTCAATTGTTCTTTTGCGTGTGCACCGTTTAATACTGCCTTTGCAGCCTGAATTGCTGTTGCGGCCAGTTCTGTTTCAATTTCTGCTGCACGGGGATATTGTTCATAGAATGCTGCTTTGCGCAGATTACATTCTTCGATTGCTTTTGTACGGTTTGCATTTACCATTGCCATGGCTTCATCATAAATCTCACGGCTGTATCCCAAAAGAGTCCCTCCTTACATAAATTCGCTTAGATCTATTTTTTCATATTCTTCCAAATCATAGGTAGGTTTGTGCTTTTCTTGTTCTTTTGCGGCTTTCTCACCGGCTTCCAACGCAGCTTGTTTTGGCGTGGTAATGCCTGCTTTATGCCAACGTTCCAGAATTTTATTCATATAATGCAAGCTCAGTTTTCCTGTGGCGTTTACACAGCGTTCGTAAGCTTCGCGTATCATATCGGTTGTAAAGTTCCATTCATGCATCCAACGGTGAGTATATTGCTCTTCTTTTGCGCTGGGTGAGCGATGGTCAATACCCAACACTTGTTCAATGCAGCGCCAGGACTTTGCAATTAATGATAGCTGATTTAATTTTTCATCTGCTTTTTCATGGGTATTAATTTCTTCTTCTGCCCAGTTTTTTGCAACCGCTTCAATATAGCTGGTGTTGTCTTTGTGAATGCTTTTGACATACATCAACAGCATAATAATCACTTCAACAGGCAGGCCGTAGTCGTCATGAATCATAAGCAAAGTGGAGGACAAAGCAGGGGAGATGGTACGTCCCAAAATTTGCTGTGCCTCCTGCATTAAAAATCCAACTTCCGCACATTGCGCGATGCGCTGTGCAATATAAACTCCATCTGGCTTTTTCATGCGTGGCGGAGGTTTTATCGGCTTTTCTGCCGTCTTTTTGTCCTCTGTCTGTGTCAGTGTATGTACGGAAACCGTATGTTCGATGATTTCGGAATGGGACGTCTCTTCTAAAATATCCGCCTGTACAGAAACTGACGGCTCTTCCACAGTATTTTCCGGTTGCATGACCTCAGACATAGCGGGTGTAAGGGTGGCGCGGTCACAATCGCAGGAAAAATCCGTAATCAGACCGGCTGCCGCCCAATATTGCATTGCATCTTTAATATCGGCAGTTCCAATACCAAGCGCTTTTGAAATATCGGCAATATCAATTTCCGTACCCGCATGGCGCAATAGCCATAGCAGCACTTTTAAATGAACACCACCCGCTAATTTTAAATGTTGATCTACCACTTGTGTTGGAACTGCAAAAACAGAATTCCACGCCCCTAAATTAATTGAAAATTTCATCGAAACACCTCGTCAAAATTATATCACATTCAAAATAGCAAAGCAATTTTAAAGTAATATGCACATCATCATTCTTTCTATCATATTGTAAAATGAGTGAGAAATCAAATGGAAAAAGAATTCCAAAAAATTATGGGAAAAGTAGTTGACATTTTTTTTAAGCTGTAATATAATAGTCATCGCGGTAAGGAACTGCGGATGTAGCTCATCTGGTAGAGCGCCACCTTGCCAAGGTGGAGGTAGCGAGTTCGAGCCTCGTCATCCGCTCCAGTCTGATAAAAAAGCGTCGGTAAGCATGCCGGCGCTTTTTTGTTGAATGAAAGAAGAAATAAAGTCAATTCTATTTCTTAGCATAGATTGACACAGATATTTGTATGTTATCAAGTTAAAAGAGGTATTTACATGGATGTAAGAACAGATTTAAGAAATGTTGCCATTATTGCTCACGTTGACCACGGAAAAACCACATTGGTTGACCAGTTATTGCGTCAAAGCGGTATCTTCCGTACCAATGAAACAGTGGAAGACCGTGTTATGGATTCCAATGACATTGAGCGTGAACGCGGTATTACCATTTTGGCAAAAAATACGGCGGTTATGTATAAAGATACAAAGATTAATATTATAGACACCCCGGGTCATGCTGACTTTGGCGGTGAGGTAGAACGTATTTTGATGATGGTTGACGGCGTTATTCTGCTGGTAGACTCTTTTGAAGGCTGTATGCCCCAGACTCGTTTTGTGTTGAAAAAGGCGATTGGTCTGGGCAAAAAACCAATTGTTGTTGTAAATAAAATTGACCGTCCCGGTGCAAGACCTGCAGAAGTAGTAGATGAGATTTTAGATTTATTTATCGAGTTGGGTGCGGACGAAGACCAATTGGAATTCCCTGTTGTATATGCTTCCGGACGTGACGGTTATGCAATGTATGACCCAATGGAGCCCAACGATACCATGGAACCGTTGTTTGAAACCATTGTAAAAGAGATTCCGGCTCCGCAAGGAGATATGAACGGCGGAACACAAATTTTGTTTTCCAACATTGACTACGACCAATTTGTTGGAAGAATTGGTGTGGGACGTGTAGAACGCGGTGAAGTAAAAGTAGGTATGCCTGTAGTAGTCTGCAGCAGAGACGGCAGCACCAAAAATGCAAGAATTACAAAATTGTTCCAATATCAAGGTTTGAAAAAAGTTGAGGCAGAAACAGCAAAACTGGGCGATATTATCGCAGTTGCCGGCATTACTGACTTAAATATTGGAGAAACAGCTTGTGCGGTTGATTGCGTTGAACCGTTGCCGTTTGTAAAAATTGATGAACCTACCGTTACCATGATGTTTATGGTAAACAACAGTCCGTTTGCAGGCAGAGAGGGTAAATATGTTACCTCTCGCAATATCCGAGACAGACTGTTCAAGGAAGTGGAAACCAACGTTGCCATGCGCGTGGAAGAAACGGATTCTGCGGATACTTTTAAAGTGTCAGGCCGCGGTGAATTGCATCTTTCTATTTTGATTGAGAACATGCGCAGAGAATTGTTTGAATTCCAAGTATCCAGCCCCAATGTAATCTATAAAGAGATTGACGGTCAAAAATATGAGCCGATTGAGCACCTGATGATTGAAGTGCCTGAAAGCTATGTTGGAGCCGTTATGGAAAAATTGGGCGGACGTAAAGCTGAACTGATAAATATGGGTACCAGAGATACGGGAACAACCCATATGGAATTTAAAATTCCTGCCCGCGGATTGATGGGATATCGTCAAGAGTTCTTGACCGATACCAACGGTAATGGTATTATGAATCATGTATTCGATTCATACGAACCTTTTCGCGGAGAGATTCCGCAGCGTGCACAAGGCTCTTTGGTAGCGCATGAAACAGGTGAAGCAACCGCTTACGGACTGTACAATGCGCAGGACCGCGGACGTCTGTTTATCGGCCCCGGTGTTGAAGTGTATGAAGGTATGATTGTAGGCGTTAGCCCAAAATCTGACGATATTACCGTTAATGTATGTAAGAAAAAACAAATGACCAATACAAGAGCTTCCGGTTCTGACGATGCGTTGAAATTAACGCCTCACAGCAACTTGAGTCTTGAGCAATGTTTAGAATTCATCAAAGATGATGAGCTGGTAGAAGTAACCCCTGAGAATATCCGTATGAGAAAACGGATTTTATCGAAAGAACTTCGTATGAAAAAATCTAGCAAAAAATAATCGGAGTATTGAATGAACTTTGTAATATTGGATTTGGAATGGAATGGAACGTATAGCCGGCGTTTAAAAGGCTTTATGAATGAAATCATAGAATTCGGCGCAGTCAAAGTAGATGAATGTCTGCATGTGCTGGATACTTTTGACGCTTTGGTTCGCCCCCAAGTGGGCAAAAAAATAAGCGGGAAAATCAAAACGCTGACAAATATTACAAACGAAGAGCTGGCCAACGGTTTGCAGTTTATGCAGGTTATGAGCCGTTTTCGCAAATGGATGGGGGAGGCTGTCCTTATGACGTGGGGTACGTCTGACATTTTAGCCCTCATTGAAAACAGCCGCTATTTTTGCGGCAGTGAACGTATTCCTTTCCTCAAACAATATGTCGATTTGCAAAGTTACTGCGAACAAATGCTTCATTACGACGCCACCAAACAAATGGGGCTGTCCACCTCAGCACAGCTGCTGGGAATCAATGAAGAGGATATTGCACATCACCGTGCCATGGACGACAGTATGCTGTCGCTGCGGTGTTTGCAAAAACTGTATCAAAAAGAAGCATTGGTTCCTTTTATTCAGGATGCAAGAACCGATGCTTTTTATGAAAAAATCACATTTAAGACGATGGTTATTTGCGATTTGACCAATCCTCTGATTAAGCGCTCCGACATGATGTTTTATTGTGATGCCTGCGGTCGCAGAGCATCCCGCGAAGGCGAATGGCAGTTGAAAAATAAAAGTTACCGCGCAAATTTTCGCTGCAAACATTGTGATAACCGTTTTATCGGCAGAGTACAGTTCAAATTAAAATATGACGGCATGGTGGTCAAAAAATGTATTCTTCCGCAAAAGGAAGAAGAAATCAAAGAAAAAACGGAAAAAGTAGCAGAGTTGACTGCACAAGTAAAACGCTTTAAAAGTGCAGAAGGCCAAATGATATAAGAGAGAAGCGATATCGTTGTTTCATACAATTGTATCGCTTCTTTCTTGTTTTATTTGACAATCGTTTGCGCTTCTCTCAGAAACGGAATAAAATGTCTTAAAAATAAGAAATTTTCCTGTTTTTTAGGGGAACGATTGTGAAAATAGATTGAATAAAGCGTCGAAAAATGTTACAATTAAACAAGAATAAGGAAGGTGTAGGCAGTATGAATATCAAAAAATGGAGTGTATCTCCTTTGGACAAAGCAAGGGCAGCCAAAATTGCGGAAGAAATGCAATATCCTTCGTTTTTGGCTATGATGTTGGAGATACGCGGCTTTCATACAAAAGATGACATTGATGCATTATTTGATGTATCAATGTCATTTGCCGACCCTTTTTTGATGAAAGATATGGATTGCGCAGCAGCTCGCATTCAAAGAGCAATCGAAAACTTTGAATCTATTTGTGTATACGGAGATTATGATGCAGACGGCGTTACTTCCACTGCCATGTTGTATTCTTACTTGGAATCCTGCGGCGCCAATGTGATGTTTTATATTCCTCTGAGAGAACAAGAAGGGTATGGCTTAAACTTAGAAGCTTTGGACCAATTGCATGAGCAGGGAGTGCAGCTGATTGTTACGGTAGATAATGGCATTGCCTCCATTGATGAAGTGGCTTATGCTTCTCAATTGGGAATGGATGTTGTGATAACCGACCATCACCGTCCAAGAGAAATCTTGCCCAAAGCTGTGGCAGTAGTAGACCCGCATCGTGTGGACTGTACCTATCCTTTTAAGGATTTGTCAGGCGTAGGCGTTGCTTTTAAACTGATTACCGCACTGGAAGGCGAAATGGCAGATATGACCACACTGCTGGAAAACTATGCGGATTTTGTCGCTATCGGCACAATAGGTGACATTGTATCGCTAACAGGGGAAAACCGCGCGCTTGTGCAAGCTGGTCTGCCGTTATTGTCTCACAGTGACCGTCCCGGAGTTTGCGCATTGCTGGAACAAGCAAGTATGAGTGGAAAGGAGCTTTCTTCCACCAATGTGGCGTTTACCATTGTGCCGCGCATCAATGCTACGGGTAGAATCGGTGCTTCGGACAGAGCGGTTCGTTTGCTTTTGTCGGAGGATATGGAACAGGCACAGCGTCTTGCCGAAGATATTTGCCATGACAACGATACCAGAAAAAAGATTGAAACGGAAATTACGGAAAAAGCTTTGCAGCTGCTGCATGATGAACCGCAGCGCATGTATGAGCGCGTGATTGTGGTAGAAGGGGAAGATTGGCACCATGGTGTTATTGGGATTGTGTCTTCCCGCATTACGGAGATGTTTGGTAAGCCAAGCATTGTCATATCTTATACCGGAACGGAAGCAAAAGCTTCAGGCAGAAGCGTGGAAGGATTTTCTTTGTTTGACGCCATCTGTCACTGTGCTCCTTTACTTTCAAAATATGGGGGACACCCTATGGCTGCCGGTTTGAGTATGCCAACAGAGCATATCGCAGAGTTCCGCAGACAAATCAATGAGTTTGCCGCCTCTTTGCCAACAGATATGCCTCCTCAAACCATACATCTGGACTGCAAACTGAATCCTGCCGCACTGACGGTTGATATGCCAAAACAGATTGCTTATCTGGAACCGTTTGGTACAGATAATCCATCTCCCGTATTTGGACTTTATGGCATGGAGCTCAAAGAAATTACACCCATCGGCGGAGGCAATCATCTGCGTTTGCGTCTGGAAAGAAATCATTGCACTGTTCAATGCCTGAAATTTCGCACTGCATTGCAGGATTTTCCCTATCAAGTGGGAGATTTGGTGGACTTGGCGGTTACGTTGGAAGTGAATGAATATCGCAATACGGAGAATTTGTCTGTATTTATTAAAGATATGAAATTGTCAAAGGTAAATGAGGAACAGACGCTTTTAGAGTATCGTATGTATGAAAAGGTAAAACGCGGTGAATGCTTAACAAGTGAAGAGTTTTTTCATATGACTCCAAATCGTGACGAGTTTGCGGCTCTTTATCGCTTTTTAAGAAGCAGCAACGGTTGGCAGCATCATATTTTGTTACTGCTGGAACATTTACAAATTCCCAATATAACATTATCCAAACTGCTATTGGCTCTGGATGTTTTGCAAGACCAAAATTTAATTGACAAAGCAGAGGACGGAGATATTTACAGAGTTACACTAAAACCTGTTGCGGGCAAAGTGGATTTATTTTGTTCTCCCATATTGCGGCAATTAGAATCTTTGAGAAAGGACGGTTGAACGATATGGCATATCCCATTCAGACATATGATGATTTACTAAATTTAATCAAAGCCAGCGGCCGTTCTTTTGACTTAGAGCAAATCGAACATGCCTATCAGGTTGCGGCGAAAGCACATAAAGAACAAAAGCGAAAATCAGGCGAGCCGTACATTACGCATCCTGTTGCCGCAGCTTGTATTTTGGTGGAACTGGGTATGGATACCCCTTGCGTGGTTGCAGGTTTGTTGCATGATGTGGTAGAAGATACGGACATCACTTTAGAAGAAATTACAAAAATGTTTGGCAAGGAAATTGCCAATTTAATTAATGGCGTTACCAAACTGGGTAAAGTGCCTTTTTCCTCCCGTGAAGAGCAGCAGGCGGAAAACATTCGGAAAATGCTCATAGCCATGTCGGAGGATATTAGAGTTATTATTATTAAACTTGCAGACCGCTTGCATAATATGCGGACCATTGAGTATATGACCCCACAAAAACAACGGGATAAAGCGCTGGAAAACATGGAGGTATATGCTCCGATTGCAGACCGTTTGGGTATACGCGCGGTAAAAGAAGAATTGGAAGATTTGTCTTTGCGCTACTTAGATCCCATGGGCTATCAAGAGATTGAACATGCTTTGGAACTGCATAAAGACGAACGCGCTGATTTTATACAAAAAATCAAAACACAGATACTGGAGAAAATGCTGCCCGTTATTCCAAAAGTACATTTGGAAGGCAGAGTGAAAAGCATTAACGGTATTTATCATAAAATGTTTGTACAAGGCAAATCCATTGACCAAATTTACGATGTATACGCAGTCAGAGTGATTGTGGATACTGTCATTGACTGTTACAATGCTTTGGGAATTATCCATGATTTATTCCATCCCATTCCAAACCGTTTTAAAGATTATATTTCCACACCGAAACCAAATTTGTATCAGTCTTTGCACACAACCGTAATCGGTTCGGAAGGAATTCCATTTGAGGTGCAAATTCGCACTTGGGATATGCATTACACTGCGGAATACGGTATTGCCGCCCACTGGAAATACAAAGTAGGCGTTACTTCGGAAGATTCTTTGGAAGAACATTTGGCTTGGGTGCGTAAAATCCTGGATAATCAAACGGAAAGCGACGCTACGGATTTGGTACGTACCATTAAAACAGATTTATCGTCTGATTCGGTCTTTGTCTTTACACCGAGAGGCGAGGTCATCAGTTTACCGGCAGGCTCTACCGTAATTGACTTTGCGTATGCCATTCACAGTGCGGTAGGCAACCGTATGATTGGTGCAAAAGTGGATAAGCGCATCGTGCCTATTGATTATAAAATTAAAACAGGCGAGATTGTGGAAGTCATTACTGCCAAAGAAGGGTCTCATGGACCGAGCCGTGACTGGTTAAAAATTGTACGTACCAGCGAAGCAAGAAATAAAATTCGTCAATGGTTTAAAAAAGAACGCAGAGAAGAAAATATTGAAGAAGGCAAAGAAGAGCTGGAGCGCGAACTCAAACGCAATGGTATCATTGTGCCCCAGGATGAACTTTATGACTTGATTAATCCATTTGTAAAACGCCAGAACTGTGCCAATTTGGAAGATATCTATGCTGCCATTGGTTACGGCGGTATTCAATTATGGAAAATTATCCACCGTATTAAGGAAGAGTATGTAAAGCAGAAAAAGGCTGCCGAAGTAGTGCAAAAACCGGAGCCGCCTAAAACTGTGGAAGCAAAGCCGAATAAAGCGTCTAACGGCATTTTGGTAAAAGGAATGGGCGGAGATTGTTTGACCAAACTTTCCCGTTGCTGTAATCCACTGCCGGGTGATGATATCATTGGCTTTGTCACACGTGGTTTCGGCGTATCTGTTCACAAACGTTCCTGCAGCAATGTGCCCAAAGACATTGCAGGCAGTCCGGAACCGGAGCGTTGGATTGAAGTACAATGGGCAAATCAAGTAAAAGAAGAATTTAAAACTACACTTGAAATCGTGGCAAACCATATTCCGGGTGTGTTGATGAATGTAACGCAGCAGCTTTATAATTTACGTATCAGTGTCCACTCTTTAAACTCCAGAGAGTTAAAAGACGGCACAGATGTAATTTATGCGACCATTACCATTCAAGGCTTGGAACATTTGAATGCTGTCATTTCAAAGTTGTCCAATATAGAAGGTATTATCAGCATCAAACGTTCATAGAGTATATGAGATGCTTTTCAGAAAGGAATTATCAATATGCAAATTCAAGAGATTACCGGCGGAATGCTGCCGACAAACTGTTTCATTGTAACGGATGAGGAGACAGGTATTTCTGCAGTGATTGACCCAGGCTTTATTTCAGATGAGCTGTTTGACAAAATAAAAGAATTAAAAAAAGTGGACGCAATTTTATTGACCCACGGACATTTTGACCATATCATGGGTGTAAAAACAGTTCAGGATATGACAGGTGCTAAAATCTATATGCATGAATTGGAAAAGGATTTTGCAACTGACAGCCGTTTGAATTTATCTACGGTCATTGCCGAACGACAATGCGATCCATTTGTACCGGATGTATTGTATCACGACGGCGATAAGATTCCGGTTGGAAATTTGACCTTTCGCGTTTTGCATACCCCGGGCCATACCATTGGAAGCAGCTGTTTGATTGTAAAAGATACTATCTTCAGCGGTGATACCATCTTCAAAGGTTCCATTGGGAGAACTGATTTTCCAACTTCCGATCCTGCAAAAATGCTGGAATCCGTACAAAAAGTAGCTGAGCTGGAAGGAAACTATGCAGTGTTTCCTGCGCATGGAGATTCCACAACATTGGATTACGAAAGAAATACAAATCCGTTTATGAAGGGTAACACAGATGATTTTGGTTATTGATGGACATTCTTATCTTTATGAAATGGAAAGTCTTTGCGATATCTTTTTTCCTTATGAAAAGGTAACCGCTGTCTATGAAAACGGACATGATGACAGCTTATTGGTCTACACAGGTTACAAAGAAGAAAATGGAGCTGCTCATTTACACGTTTCTGTAAAAATGGAGGACCGCTTTGCAGAAAAACGGGGCATATTCTCTTTGGGTGAACCTGATTTTGAACGTCAATGCGGTTTGGCAATGGCTGTGCTGTTGTATGATATTCTGGTAGAACTGACAGGATACCGTCCCAAATGGGGCGTGTTAATCGGGGTGCGTCCCATTAAACTGCTGCGAAAATTGACAGCGGAAATGGGACAGTCCAAAGCTGCGGAATATTTTTTAAACAGTTTGCATGTTTCTCAAGAGAAAACAGCGTTGAGTGTCCGTACCATGCAGCATGAGCAGCCTATTTTGGCTGCTTCCAAACCCGAATCGTTCAGTTTATATATTTCCATTCCGTTTTGTCCGACTCGCTGTGCGTATTGTTCTTTTGTGGCGCAGTCTACGGAAAAGACAGGTAAACTCATTCCGCAGTATGTAGATTTACTATGCAAAGAACTGGAATATACCGCAGAAGTTGCAAAAGCGTGCAATTTGAGATTGGAAACCGTGTATATGGGAGGCGGAACTCCCACCACGCTGAATGCACAGCAGCTGGAACAAATTATTGATACGGTGAACATGAATTATGATATGAGCACATGTCGTGAATTTACTGTGGAAGCAGGTCGTCCTGATACGATTACGGCGGACAAATTGCAGGCAATGAAAGAACATGGCATTACCAGAATCAGTATCAATCCTCAAACATTAAATGATGAAGTATTAAAACTGATTGGAAGAGACCATACCACACAGCAAACGCTGGATGCATTTCATTTAGCGAGAGCGCATGGCTTTGACAATATCAATATGGATTTGATTGTTGGGCTGGCAGGGGACAGTGTGGAAAGTTTTCGTAATACCTTGGACGGTGTTGTTGCATTACATCCGGAGAGCATCACGGTACATACGTTAGCATTAAAACGCTCCTCCAACATCAATAAAAATGGTAAAATTCATTTTATCAATGATGGCGAAGGTGCAGGTCAAATGTTGGATTATGTAGATACGGTACTGACGAAACAAAATTATATTCCGTATTATTTGTATCGGCAAAGCCGTATGGTTGGCAACCTGGAAAATACAGGATGGGCAAAACCGGGGTATGAAAATTATTACAACGTTTATATTATGGATGAAAGTCATACCATTTTGGCTTGCGGCGCAGGTGCTGTTTCAAAAATTAAACATCCGTATAAAGATGAACTGCAAAGAATATTTAATTTTAAGTTTCCGTATGAATATATTGACCGTT
This sequence comes from uncultured Oscillospiraceae bacterium, assembly GCA_900541905.1. Taxonomy (GTDB): domain Bacteria; phylum Bacillota; class Clostridia; order Oscillospirales; family Acutalibacteraceae; genus UMGS1071. Next base: position 17,313 of record UQLQ01000009.1, on the reverse strand, counting down.
ATCAAGAAATGCTAGATAGGAAAGAAAAAGTAAAATCTATCTATAAACAATTCCTACTTTCTTCTGCGCAATCATCAAATTGATTCCAATTGCTGTGGGACAGAAGTAATTGTACTTTATCATTTTGTTATGTTATAACAACCTCATAACAGCAACAATATTAAAAATTTTGGCTGTTATGAGAACGTTTTAGCATTTATAGGTTAAAAATTGCACAGCAATTTTTTGAATGCTATAACAACCTTGCAACAATTACAAAATTAAAATTTTGATTGTTGGTAAGAATGTTTTAACGGTTATTAGTTAGAAATTGTGTAACAATTTCTTTTATGTTATAACAACCTTATAATAGTGGTAAAATACTGAAAGGAATATCCTCTGATTTTCATGATGTGGATTGTTGTCTGGAATGTTTTACATTTTATTTGCCAAAAATTGCTTTGGAATTTTTTCTATGTTATAATGTGGTTAGAAGAGTAATGAAAAAATTTATCATAAAAGGAGACGAAGATTATGGGACTATTTGAAAATATTGTTTCAAATGCAAAACAAGCTGCTAATGTTGTTGGTAAAAAAACAGGTGAATTGGTTGATACTTCTAAACTAAAATTGCAAGCAGTGGACCTAAACACCGATATTAAAAGAAATTATGAGGCACTTGGCAGAGCTGTTTATGAAGCACGCAAACAAGGCATTGATTCTACAGAAGAAATTGATGACATCATCATTCTAATCAATGAAAAATATGATGAGTTGGATGAGGTCAATGAACAACTTTCCAAAATGAGCAACAAAACCTTCTGCACAAGATGTGGAGAACCAAATCCAAAAACCGCTGGATTCTGCAGCCAATGCGGAGAAAAATTAGTGCACGAAGTACCTCAGGATGATGCTTATGCAGCACAAGGCGGCTGCAGCTGCGGATGTCATGCCGAGGCTGAGCCACAGCAGCAAGAGCAAGCACAACAAGAACAACCGGCTCAGGAGCAAACAGAAAATCAAAATGAGAATCCACAAGCATAATTGGATTCCCATTCATGTGAAGAGAGGAGAGTATCCTCTCTTTTTTTATTTTCTTTTCTGAGGGTGACTATGGCGAAAATAGGTTGTCTTTGGCATAAGAGGGACAATGCAATCATATAACATTCTTAGTATTTGAAGAGGAATGGATGTGTTTGCATGCAGCCCCGTAATCATCAAAAAAGAAAACGTCAAAGTTTTTTACACGGCGCTTTGATTTTAACTGTCAGCATGATTTTGGTAAAATTAATCGGCGCTATGTTTAAAATACCGCTTACTTGGATTATCACAGAAGAAGGTTTGGGCTATTTTAATACAGCGTATCATTTTTACAGTCCTATCCATAGTTTGGCAACTGCCGGTTTTCCCATTGCCATTGCAAGAATGGTTTCTGAAAACTTGGCTTGTGGAAGATATGCCGATGTACGAAGAATCCATAAATTATCCATTCCTATATTTTTAATTACCGGTGGACTTGGGCTTGCGGTTATGGTAATATCCGCACCGTTTTATGTCAGAGCCATTGGAAACGGCGGAGCATTGCCTGCCATGTTTTGCCTTGCGCCTGCTATTTTGTTCAGTTGCTTATCCTCTGTTTATCGCGGTTACTATGAAGGTATGAGCAATATGTATCCAACAGCAATTTCAGAGGTCATGGAAGCTATTTTTAAATTGCTGGTTGGACTATCGGCCGCTTATTTGGTGTTCCGTCTTGGTATGGGAGAGTTTTACAGCTCAGGAACCGTATGGGGACAGCAAGTTACTTCAGAGGCGTTTGCCAAAAGTGCATTGCTGCCTTATACGGCAGCAGCCGCAGTATTTGGTGTAACCATAGGTTCCTTTGCGAGTTTCTTTTATCTTTGGATTCGTCACAAAAGAAAAGGAGACAGCATTGCATGCAGTGAATTGCAATGTTCTCCTCCATGCGCTGACAGAAAGAGCATTGTGGGAAAATTAATCAAAATGGCAATTCCTATTGGAATTGGAGCGCTGGCTGTAAATGTTGCTGCATTGGTCGATACTACATTTCTTCAGACAAGAATCAATCATATTATGTCAGTCCATCCGGAACCGCTTCTTACGATGTATCAAGGTATGATACCGGATTTAGAGGTTAAAATAGCAACGGGAACTGTTTCCAACTTTTTGTTTGGCTGCTACTCGCAAGCGTTGGCATTGTTTATGTTGGTTCCTGGAATTACACAAGCATTTGGCATTAGTGCCTTACCAAGTGTTACATCAGCATGGATGAGCGGAAGTCGCTGTGAATTGCAGAAAAGCATTTCTTCCGTACTGCGTATGACTGCATTGTTCAGTATCCCTGCCGGTTTGGGTTTAAGCGTATTATCAGGTCCTGTCAGTCAGGCAGTATTCGGCGCGAAAGCATCCATTCCCATTACCTCGCGTACATTGGCAGTCATGGGCGTTGCAGCGATTTTTGCATCTTTAAGTACGCCTATTTTCAGTATGCTGCAAGCAGTCGGGCGAGTAGATTTACCCGTAAAGCTGCTGTGTGTTGGCTTAGGATTAAAAATAGGGCTAAACTATGTGCTGACCGGTATTCCTGAAATTAATATTTTGGGAGCGGGAATAGGAACTTTGGTGTGTTATGTATTTATTACGATTTCAGCCTGTTATTTCCTTTGCAAAGAAACAAAAATACACTTGAAATTTCATTCTATTTTTACAAAACCGGCCATTGCTTCCATGTTTTGTTGCATAGCGGCATATTTTTCCTGCTTTGCTATGACAAAGGTTATGCCGGACTCTCTTGCTACGGGAATTGCAGTGTTTATCGCGGTTTTCATTTATATTGCGTCTCTGTTATGTTTAAGAGCTTTATGCAAAGACGATGTATTAATGTTGCCAAAAGGTCAAAAACTTGTAAAAATACTTGAAAAACATCACCTTATCATGTAAAATAAGCCAATGTAAACACAATCTTTTGCAAAAGGAGTCTAGACTTGGATTTTCAACAAAAAGAACGCTATACCATTGGCGACTTAGAGCATATTATTGCATTGCTGCGTGCGCCCGGAGGCTGCCCTTGGGATATAGAACAAACACATCAAAGTGTACGTGCCAATTTGATTGAGGAAACCTATGAAGCTGTTGAAGCAATCGATACCAATAATATGGAACTTCTCAAGGAAGAATTGGGCGATGTTTTAATGCAAGTGCTGTTTCATGCACAGATGGAGGCAGAACAGGGAACGTTTACATTTGCCGATGTGGTGGACGGCGTAGCAAAAAAATTGATTGTGCGTCATCCGCATGTATTTGGAAATGTTCAGGTAACAGATTCTGCCCAAGTTTTGTCTAATTGGGATGAAATTAAGAAAAAGACAAAATCCCAAACAACGCAAACAGAGGTGCTTGAGAGTGTTTCTGTTGCATTGCCTGCCCTTATGCGCAGTTATAAGGTACAGAAAAAAGCAGCAAAAGTCGGCGTGGATGTATCGGACGCAAATGCAGCTTTGGACCAAATAATTGCTCGTGCGCAGGAATTAAAACAGACGCTGTCAGAACAGCAGAACAATAATTTGTTGGAACAGCAAGTTGGAGATTTGTTGTTTTCGGCAGTGAATGTTGCCAGAAAATGCGAAGTAGAACCGGAGTATTCCTTGACAAATGCATGTAATCGCTTTATAATTTACTTTGCTGCTGTTGAGAAATATACTCAGGAAAAACAATTATGTTGGTCAGACCTAACGCCTCAGGAGTTAAACTCTATTTGGCAACAGGTGACAACAGAACAATTCTCACAATGAGATTTATTAAAATTTCGGGGGTAAAAAACAATGAATAAAACAGAACTAGTTGCTGCAGTTGCAGAGAAGGCAGAAATTTCTAAAAAAGACGCAGACAGCGCAGTAAACGCTGTAATCGAGTCCATTATTGAGGCCGTTGCAAGCAAAGATAAAGTTCAAATTGTAGGTTTTGGCACATTTGAAGCCAGAGAGCGTAAAGAGAAAATTGGTAAAAACCCAAGAACAGGCGAAGAAATCAAAATCGCAGCTTCTGTAGTACCTGCATTTAAAGCTGGTAAAGCTTTCAAAGATGCTACAAACAAATAATTTAGAATAGCAAACTTGTAATGTAGCCTGACAAATCCGTTAAGGCTGCATTTTTTGTTTTATACCGTTGGAGAATGATATGAGATTAGATAAATATTTAAAGGTATCACGCCTGATTAAACGCCGTACCATAGCAAACGAAGCCTGCGATGCGGGAAGAGTATTGGTCAACGGAAAAACAGCGCGTGCGTCTTATGATGTAAAATGCGGAGATATATTGGAACTTCAGCTTGGTATGCGTACGATAAAAGCAGAAGTCATTGCCGTAAACGAATATGCAAACAGAGATACTGCGGCAGATTTGTATCGCATTATAGAAGAGAAGTAACAGATAGAGAAACAAGCAGTATCATCGTTGTACAAGATAATAGCGGAATACCGCATATTGCCCCCGGCAAGTGCATACTTATTTGTATGAATTTGTTGGGGGTATTTTTATGATGACAGATGAAAGAAAAAGCAGTACAAAGACACCTCACAGTTTAATTTTAGAAAACAGAAAATTGTTAACTGCTACAGGTGTTTCCAATGTAGATAGCTTTGACGAAGACACCATCATTGCATATACAGACTTAGGAGAAATTGTAATCAAAGGCAAAGGACTGCATATCAGTAAACTGAATTTAGAAACAGGAGAGATGAATCTGGATGGAGAAATTAATTCCGTATCATATTCTGAAAATCAATCTGCAAGTACAGGATTCTTCTCGAAACTCTTCAAATAGAGGTGAACTGCTGTGGAAGTAACTCTGTCTTCGCAACTGTTGAGTCTTGGTATATCTGCATTGGTCGGTTTGGCGTTGGCAGTTGTTTACGATGTTTTTCGCGTAACCCGTATTTTATTTCGTACAGGCAAAATTGCTATGTATGTACAGGATATTTTATATGGCATCGCTGCTGCGTTCGTTACTTTTTTGCTGGCGCTGGCAGTGAACAGCGGTGAAATTCGCTTTTATATCATTGGCGGTGAACTGATTGGTATGGCGGTTTACTTTCTTACTTTAGGAAGAATTACTGTGCGTATTGCCAAATGGATTCATCGTATTTGTGTGAAAATTGCATTATGGTTCAAACGTCATATCAGCGAACCAATCAAAGGGGTTTATGAAAAGAAAAAAACTGCCATTGCGCAAAAGAATGCCGAAAATAAAAAAAGAAAGAAAAATTCGGAACGAAATATTGAAAATCCCTTGAAACCTGCACCAGACATAGTGTATAATCGAATTAAAAGTTTTTTTATCGGTTCTGGTAAAGAGCTCAAAGGGGGTACCCCGGAAGATGACACAAAATTATGAGGCAGAAATAGATTCTAAACCAAAAAGAAAAAAACGGAAACGTACCAAAAAATCAAAGCGCAACATTTTTTTAACAGTTGCTGTGTCTGTTTTTGCCGTATATGTTGTTGCGGTGTTTATCAGTCAGCAGATTCAAATCAGTGGCAAAAAAGAAGAATTGGCTTCTATGACACAAGAGCTGCAAGTACAAAACATGAAAAACAACGAGATTAAAAAATCTTTGGATGCAAATATAAATGACAACAGTGAATATATTGAACGCTTAGCCAGAACGGGTCTGGACTTTGTAAAACCCGGAGAACGAGTATTTGTAAATGTAGCAGGTAATTAACCTGTTTAAGGAGGAAACCAGTACTAATATGCAGCTTGAAGTAGGAGCGATTCTTGAAGGAAAAATTACAGGTATTACAAAATTTGGCGCTTTTGTGGAACTTGGTGAAGGTAAAACAGGTATGGTACATATTTCAGAAGTAGCGCCAACTTTTGTAAAAGAAATTACAGACTTTGTCAGTGAAGGGCAAACGGTAAAAGTAAAGGTACTCAGTGTGGGAGAAGACGGAAAGATTAGCCTTTCCATGAAAAAGGCTATGGAAACCGCGCCGGCTTCCGGTCAAAATACACAGCGTATACGTTCCGGCAGAAAAGGTCCCGATCATTTTGAATGGTCCAATAAAAAAAATGAAGTGACCAGTTTTGAAGATATGCTGAATAAATTTAAACAAAGCAGTGATGAAAAAATGTCTGCTTTAAAAAAAGGTTTGGAGTCTAAACGCGGAGGATTTTCCCGTCATGGCTCAGGTCAATCCAGATAAAAAAGTGGAGTGTTCGCACTCCACTTTTTGTATCCAAGGCAAATGATGAGAAAGGTATTTATAATATGATATTACAGCACGGCATCATACACACTATGGCAGGCGAAACCATAGAACAGGGATATATTGTAATTCAAAACGGAGTCATTCAGCAAGTAGGCACAGGAGCTCTTTTGCATGTGGAAGATGAAGATATTATTGATTTAAAGGGAGCGCACGTCTATCCCGGATTTATTGATGCACATACACATCTGGGCATTTTTGAGGATGGTTTGAATTTTGAGGGCGACGACTGCAACGAAGATACAGAACCGATTACGCCTCATCTGCGCGCAATTGATGCGATTAACCCAATGGAAAATTGCTTTAGAGAGGCGTTGGAAGGCGGCGTTACTACCGTTGTAACAGGCCCGGGCTCCGCCAATCCCATTTCCGGTCAGCTGGCAGCTATCAAAACGTATGGAAACTGTATCGACCGTATGATTGTCAAAGCGCCGCTTGCCATCAAAATGGCTTTGGGTGAAAATCCAAAAAGTGTTTATCATGATAAGAGCCAAACACCCGTTACCAGAATGGCAACGGCGGCTTTGATTCGTGAGCAGCTGTATAAAGCAAAACATTATTTGGAAGACAAAAAACGCGCTTTGGAAGACGAAGATTCCACACCGCCTGAATATGACTTAAAGTGTGAAGCATTAATTCCCGCTTTGAAAAAAGAAATTCAGGTGCATTTTCACGCACATAGAGCTGATGATATTTTTACAGCGATTCGTCTAGCGAAGGAATTTGATTTGGATTATGTCATCGTACATGGTACAGAGGGTCATTTAATTGCGGACGAGCTAAAAGATGAACATGTCAGGGTATTATCAGGTCCATTTTTGTCCGACCGTTCCAAGCCGGAGTTGAAAAATTTGACGCCGTCTTGTCCCGGAATTTTAATGAAGCATGGAATTCAAACGGCTATCATTACGGACCATCCTGTGATTCCTCTGCAATATTTAACGCTCGCGGCAGGTCTGGCAGTGCGTGAAGGCGCTGATTATGATGCTGCTCTGAAAGCGATTACCATTGAACCGGCCCGCATTTGCGGTATAGAAAAACAGGTAGGTTCCATAGAAAAAGGCAAGGATGCCGACTTAGTTGTGTTTGAACAAGACCCTTTGTTGTTGTCGGCAAAACCAACCATGGTATTTGTAAACGGAATTCGCAGAGTTTAAAGGAGAATGGTTATGAGAGAAGTGAATGTATCCAAAATTACGGATGCAGTCAAGCAATTGTGTATTGAAACAAACCGTATACTTCCTGCTGCTTTGGAGGAAACAATCTGCAAAGCGTGTAAAACGGAAACCAATGATACGGGAAAAGCAATTTTAAATGACTTATGCAGAAATATGGATGCTGCAAGAGAAATGCAAATCCCGATTTGTCAGGATACAGGCATGGCAGTAGTATTTGTGGAAGTAGGACAAGACGTTCATTTCATTGGCGGAGATTTTGAACAAGCCATACACGAAGGTGTAAGGCAAGGTTATGTGGAAGGCTTGCTCCGTTTATCTGTGGTGGGTGACCCATTGGAAAGAAAAAATACCAATGATAATACACCTGCAGTCATTCATACCAGAATTGTACCGGGGGATAAAGTGGAGCTGATGGTTGCACCAAAAGGATTCGGCAGTGAAAATATGAGCAGAATTAAAATGTTTACCCCTTCCGCAACAAAAGAAGATATTATCAATTTTGTGGTAGAAACCGCAAAATTAGCGGGAAGTAATCCTTGTCCGCCTATGGTGCTTGGCGTTGGTATCGGCGGAGATTTTGAATTGTGTGCTTATCTTGCCAAAAAAGCATTGTGCCGTGAAGTATCGGAACACAATCCAAAAGAAGAATATCGTTTGCTGGAACAAGAAATGCTGGAAAGAGTAAATCAGCTGGATATTGGTCCCCAAGGGTTTGGGGGTATCACGACCGCCCTCTCTGTAGCCATTGAACAGTACGCCACACATATTGCAGGGCTTCCTGTTGCCGTAAACGTGGGCTGTCATGTAACAAGACATAAAAAAGTAACAATATAAAAAGAAATGGCTTCCATTTTTTTATACAATGTGTTATACTAATTTCGTAGTAAGAAATATGAAGACTTCATTTCAAGCCCCCATAATTTTTGCTGCGAGAATGTTTTGTTAAGGGAGATGTTGGTATGCATATTACAATTACCGGCAGAAAAGTAAATCTAAAGAACAATTTTAAAGAATTAGTAGAAAAGAAACTTTCTCGTTATGACAGAATTTTCGAAGAAAATGCAGATGCACATGTTGTGGTCACAGTAGAACATAACCGTCAAACGGTAGAAATTACCATACGTCAAAGCGGATTGATTTTCCGTGCGGAAGCAACAGATTTTGAAATGAATGACGCACTGGATCAAGTGATTAGTGCATTGGGCAGACAAATTAGAAAAAATAAAACAAAACTTGAGAAAAAGTTACATTCGGGCGCATTGCGTGATTACGTAGAAGATTATTATAATGGTGAAGTTCCGGAACAACCGACAGTAGAATATAAAATAGCCAGAACAAAAAAAGTTCCGGTAAAACCAATGCATATAGAAGAAGCTATTTTGCAAATGGATATGTTGGGTCACCAATTTTATATGTTCCGTGACGCCGAAACAGAAGAAATTGCTGTGGTTTATAAGCGTCATAACGGCGGGTACGGCTTATTGGAACCGAATGAAGATGATGAATAAATAATAATAAAAAGAGTAAGAGGGGGCCGCGTAACAGCGTGGTCCCTTTTTAAATCCAGAATTGGAGTGAACAGCAGTATATGGAGAATTTTAAATTGGTTTGCCCTTGTATTTTAGGGGTAGAAGGTTTGGTAGCAGATGAGCTGCGTGCAATGGAAGCGAAAAATGTAGAGCCGCAAAACGGAAGAGTGGTCTTTGACGGTGATATCAACATGCTGGTAAGAGCAAATTTATGTTCAAGGTACAGCGAACGTGTACTGATTTTACTGGGAACGTTTCAGGCTCGTTCTTTTGAAGAGCTGTTTCAAGGTGTGAAAGCTTTACCGTGGGAAACGTGGATTGGTCAAAATGATATTTTTCCCGTAAAAGGACGTTCCCTCAGTTCTCAACTGTCCAGTATACCTGACTGCCAAAAAATCATAAAAAAAGCTGTAGTAGAGCGATTGAAACAGAAATATCATGTTTCATGGTTCAACGAAACCGATACGTTATATCAAATTCAATTTTTAATTATGAAAGACCAAGTCAGCATTATGATAGATACTTCCGGCGCAGGACTTCATAAACGCGGTTATCGTGCAAATTCAACAGATGCACCAATTAAAGAAACATTGGCTGCTGCTATGGCAAATTTATCTCGTGTGCGTGTCAACGGTAATATGGTAGACCCGTTTTGCGGTTCCGGAACAGTTTTGATAGAATCAGCCTTATATGCCTTAAATATTGCACCCGGCTTACGTCGTAATTTTTCGGCGGAAAATTGGGACCAAATTGATGCTTCTGTTTGGAAAAAAGAAAAGGAACGTGCACAGGATTTAATACGTAGAGATGCCCGTTTTCAAGGAAGAGGATTTGATATAGATGGTGCTGCGGTCTCTTTAACCATTGCCAATGCAAAAAAAGCAGGTGTGATAGGCTGCATTCAAGCAGAAAAAAGAGATATACGCGACTTTAAGAGGGAAACAGAGACAGGGGTTGTCATTTGCAATCCGCCATATGGAGAGCGTTTGCTGGACATCAAACAGGCAGAAGAATTATATCAAATTATGGGACAGGTATTTCAACCAAAACATGGCTGGAGTTATTCCATTATTACTCCCGATGAAATGTTTGAGCAGTGTTATGGAAGAAAAGCGGATAAAAGAAGAAAATTATATAATGGTATGATTAAGTGCCAATTATACATGTATTTTAAATAACGGAAAATATCAGTTATACTATGAAAAAGATGTTCCTCCTCTTTCAAATGAATGGTATTGTTTGTGCGTTTTTTGTTTGCTGAATTGTGTATGTATCCGTTGGTTGCAATATAACGTAGATTCGCAAGAAGTAACAGAAATGATAAAACAGTAGAAAGTTATGTACAATTTTTTTGGTCTTTCTACATGATATTTTTCAAGAATTTGAACAAATTATGTTTAGGATTGTAAGTTTGTTTAAAACGTGCTACAATATAAATGGATTTTAGAACAGAATAGAGGTCTTAATGTTATGTTGGAAGAAATTTTACAGTATAACAAGGAGTTTGTGGAAAGCAAAGCCTATGAAAAATATGCCGCCAGCAAGTACCCAAACAAAAAACTTGCAATTTTGTCTTGCATGGATACTAGATTAACCGAACTGCTTCCTGCGGCTTTGGGATTGAAAAACGGTGATGCTAAAATCATCAAAAACGCAGGAGGAATTATTGCTGACCCGTTTGGCAGCGTTATGCGCAGCTTGTTGATTGCGGTTCATACCTTAGGTGTAGAACACATTTTAGTGATAGGACATACCGACTGCGGTGTACAAGGTTTGGACAGTGAAGCGGTTATGAAAAAAATGCGTGACAACGGTATTTCAGAAGAATCTATCGAAATGATGAAATATTGCAGACCGGATTTTGACAAATGGCTGTGTGGTTTTCATAAAGTAGAAAATTCAGTAGAAAATTCAGTAAACTTAATCCGCAAACATCCTTTAATTCCGGATAAAGTACAAGTGTTTGGTTATGTCATTGATGCCACTACAGGACAATTAAATCCTGTAATTTAATGGAAAAAATAGAAAGCAGTGTAGCATGCGTTACGCTGCTTTTTTTAGTTGAGACAAAAAAATGTGAAAATATTAAGCGAAGAGCGAAAAATTTATATCTTGGAGTATAATATACTTAACATTAAATTTACATAAAAGTTCGGTGGGGAGAGATTTTTATGTCCGGCAATGCAAATCAAAAAACAAAGATATTATATCTTATGAAAATATTGATGGAGGAGACCGATGAATTGCATCCTCTTACCATTAAAGAATTGGTTACAAAATTGGACCAATATAATATTCAGGCCGAACGGAAAAGTCTTTATAATGATATTGAAAATTTACGCTCTTTTGGCATTGATATCGAGAAGAATAATGCACGTACCTGTGCATATTATGTTGCCAGCCGTTCCTTTGAACTTCCTGAATTAAAATTGCTGGTAGACGCTGTACAATCTTCCAAATTTATTACCCATAAGAAATCAACAGAGCTAATACATAAAATAGGGCAGCTGACCAGTGTATATGAAGCACGTCAACTAAAAAGGCAGGTTTACATCACCAATCGAATTAAAACAGTAAATGAATGTATTTATTACAATGTAGATTATATTCATAACGCCATTGCACAAGATAAACAAATTACATTTCAGTACTTTGAATGGGTGGTGGATTTTCAGCAGCCTGAAAAAGTACGCAAGCAATTTCGTAAAAATGGAGAATTTTATTGCGTCAGCCCTTGGGCGCTGTCTTGGGACGATGAAAAATATTATTTGGTCGCCTTTGACAGTGCAACCAATCAAATCAAACATTACCGTGTAGATAAAATGTCTTCCATTGCGTTATTGGAACAACCACGTCAAGGAAAAGAGTGTTTTCAACAGTTTGATTTGGCGGTATATTCTCAAAAAGTCTTTGGCATGTATGGCGGTAAAGAAGAAAAAATAACGTTAAAGCTCAAAAATTCTTTAGTCGGTGTGATGCTTGATAAATTCGGCAATCATATTTCTATTTCTAAATGTGATGAAGAGCACATTTATGTAAGACTGAAAGTAGCTGTCAGTCCACCGTTTATCGGATGGCTTGTTGGTTTTGGAAATCAAGTGACTGTAGTGGAACCCAGCAGTTTGGCTGAAACTGTACGCAAAACATTAACCGAAATATTAAAAGCGTATGAAATATCATAGCGTTCCCCCGTTTGACCAAATAATCTTCTGTATGAAAAGCATAGATTTGCTTTACAATAGCTTACGCTTATTGTAAAATAGACAGGTAGAATAAAAATTTGGAAAGACGGGGTGTTTCTTTTGCAGCCTAAGTATAAAAGGGTTCTTTTGAAATTAAGCGGCGAGTCTTTGGCAGGAAAACAATCTCATGGAATTGATTTTGATACAGTTTTAAAGTTTTGCCAGCCGGTAAAAACTTGTGTGGATATGGGTGTTGAAGTGGCCATTGTTGTAGGCGGCGGTAACTTTTGGAGAGGTCGCAGCAGCGGTAATATGGATAGAACCAGAGCAGACCACATGGGCATGTTGGCAACGGTGATTAATGCCTTGGGCGTTGCCGATGCATTGGAACAATTGGGATTGAATGTACGTGTTCAAACTGCAATTGCCATGCAGGAAGTTGCAGAACCTTATATTCGCAATAAGGCAGTTCGTCATTTGGAAAAAGGCAGAGTGGTTGTATTCGGATGCGGAACGGGTAATCCTTTCTTTTCAACCGATACAGCTGCAGCTTTGCGTGCTGCTGAAATTGACGCAGACGTTATTTTAAAAGCAACCATGGTGGACGGTGTATACGACAGTGACCCGAAAGCCAATCCGAATGCTGTGAAATACGATAAGCTTTCTTTTATGGATGTACTCAATCAAGATTTAAAAGTAATGGATAGTACAGCGGCGTCTCTTTGCAAAGATAACGATATTGCATTGTTGGTGTTCAATATCGACAAACCGGAGAATATTGTAAAAGCAATTTGCGGTGAATCTGTCGGTACTTTGGTAGAATAAATTTAAAATTATGCTCTATATTATATCAATAAGTCATTTAATAGGAAGGTATTAGGTTATGAAAGATATTCTAAAACAAGCAGAAGAAAAAATGCAAAAATCCATTCATGTTTTATCAGACGAATTTGCCGCAGTGCGCGCAGGTCGTGCGAACCCTGCCATTTTGGATAAGGTAATGGTAGATTATTACGGCGCTCCTACCGCAATTAATCAGCTTGCGGCAGTTTCTGTTTCCGAGGCAAGAGTTTTGGTCATTCAGCCATGGGATGTTTCTTCTTTGGAAAGCATTGAAAAAGCAATTCAAGTTGCGGATTTGGGTATTAATCCACAAAACGACGGCAAAGTAATTCGTCTTACTTTCCCACAGTTAACAGAAGAAAGACGCCGCGAAATTGCAAAAGATATCGGAAAAATGTGCGAAAACGGCAAAGTTGCCATTCGTTCCATTCGTCGTGATGCCATTGAAAAATTAAAAGCAATGAAAAAAGACGGCGACATTACAGAGGATGATTTAAAAGACGGCGAGAAAAAAGCACAAGATTTAACTGATAAATACTGCAAAGAAGCAGATACTATGCACACAAAAAAAGAAAAAGAAATTCTGGAACTATAATCATAGTAGGCGGTAATTATTATGAAATCTTCTGCAAACCAAGGGGAGCGTATTTTGCCGGAGCATCTGGCCATTATTATGGACGGAAACGGCCGCTGGGCAAAAAAACGTTTTATGCCGCGCTCTATGGGGCATAGAGCAGGCGCTGCTAAGTTTAAAGCCATTACCCGCTATTGCAGTAAAATTGGCATTAAATACTTAACGGTATATGCTTTTTCAACAGAAAACTGGAAGCGTCCCGAGGAAGAAGTGGGCGCTTTGATGGGTTTGTTTAAACAGTATTTAAAAGATGCTTTGGAAGATTTGCTCAATGACGATATTAAAATTCGTTTTTTGGGAGATACTTCTATGTTTTCGGCAGACTTGCAGGAACTGATAGCAGAAACCATTGAGACGGGTAAAACTCGTACGGGAATGGTGCTGAATCTTGCTATGAATTATGGCAGCAGAGCAGAAATTACACGTGCTGCACAGAATTTGGCGGAGCAAGTGAAAAACGGTACTCTGCAGCCCTCCGAAATTACAGAGCAGATGCTGTCCGACCATATGTATACGTATGGAGAACCGGATCCTGACCTCATTATTCGTCCCAGCGGTGAATGCAGACTATCCAATTTTTTGCTATGGCAGTCAGCGTATTCCGAACTGATTTTTATGGATGTTTTGTGGCCTGATTTTACCACGGAAGATTTGGAACATTGTTTGGATGAATATGCAAAACGCAATAGAAGATTTGGAGGTGTCTGATATGATAAAAAGGATACTTTCCGGATGCTTGGTCATAGGTATTGTAGCTGCTATGATAGGATTCCAGTTTATTTTTCCGTATTCTTTGAATATCATTATGGCACTGATTACCGCAACTGCCGTTTTTGAACTGGTTTCGGCAGTGGGACTGCGTAAATACCTTACGTTTCTATTGCCAAGTGTTACGTTTGCGCTTGCAATTCCGCTAATACCCAATCAAATGTATTGGTCTATGGTTACATATTTCCTGTATACCATTTTCATGCTGGGTTCTACCATATATCATTACAAAAAGGTGAAATTTCAGGATATTTGTGTGGTATACGGCATGACACTGTTGGTTACAACCGCATTAAATACAGTGTCTCTGATGAGATACTTAAATCCACAGCACTGTATGCTGTATGTGGTAATGGCGTTGTTTGCCGCATGGATTGCAGATGCGGGAGCATATTTTGTGGGAAGTTTTATAGGAAAGCATAAATTATGTCCCAATATCAGCCCGAAAAAGACAGTAGAAGGTGCAGTGGGCGGATTTATCATAAATATTGGACTGATTATGCTCATGGGCTATTTATATAATCTTATTTTTTATGGCTCACAGCTTTCTGTCTCTTATTTATCTCTTGCTATTATTGGTGGTGTAACCGCAATTTTATCTATTGTGGGAGATTTGAGTTTTTCTATTATCAAACGCAGTTATGTTGTAAAAGATTTTGGAAATTTGATTCCCGGTCACGGTGGTATGATGGATCGTTTTGACAGCGTTGTCATTGTCGGACCGTTTATTTATCTGTTTATCCAACTATTACCAGTGATTCTATAAAATTGTTTGAAATAAAATGACAGATTGGTGAATAATAATGGAAAAGAAACTTTCTATTTTAGGTTCCACCGGTTCTATCGGATGTCAAACATTAGATGTCGTACGAGGTTTAGGTCTGTCGGTAACTGCATTGGCAGCGTACCAAAATATTTCGTTGCTTGAAAAGCAAATACGAGAGTTCAAGCCGCAACTTGTTGCGGTTTTTGATTTAGAAGCAGCAAAACAGCTGAAAATTGCAGTTGCCGATATGCCTGTTACCGTGGTATCGGGCATGGAAGGATTGTGTTTGGCAGCTGCTGCGCAAGAAGCAGACCTTGTATTAAACTCTGTTGTTGGCATGGTGGGGCTGCGTCCTACCTTAGCAGCCATTGATGCAAAGAAAGACGTTGCTTTGGCAAACAAGGAAACTTTGGTTGCCGGCGGCTCTTTGGTAATGCAGGCGGCAAAAGAAAAAGGGGTACGCATAATTCCGGTAGACAGCGAACATTCAGCCGTATTTCAGTGTTTATATGGCTGTACCGACCATAAGCAATTAAAACGGATTATCTTAACGGCGTCGGGAGGACCTTTTTTTGGTAAAACAAAAGAGGAATTACGTTATGTTACCGCAAAACAGGCGCTGAATCACCCAAATTGGAGTATGGGAGCAAAGGTTACCATAGATTCCGCAACCATGATGAACAAAGGGCTGGAGCTGATTGAAGCTGCATGGCTGTTTTCAATGCCGATGGAGCAACTGGATGTTGTAGTACATCGTGAAAGCATCATTCATTCTTTGATTGAGTATCAGGACAATTCTGTGCTTGCACAATTAGGTGTGCCTGACATGAGGATTCCGATTCAGTACGCCATTACGTTCCCTCAAAGATATCCTTCTCCATGTAAACAGCTTGATTTGACCGAATGCGGACAGTTGTCTTTCTATAAACCGGATTATGATACATTTCGTTGTTTAAATGCTTGCAGAAATGCATTTATGCGCGGCGGCTTGACTCCGGCTGCAACCAATGGTGCCAATGAAGAAGCTGTAAAATTATTTTTGCAGGGTCGCATTGATTTTCTTACCATTGGAGACTTAGTGACACAGGCGATGGAACGTCAAAATCCCGAAAAAGTGACTTGTATTGAAGATGTTCTGGAGGCTGACGCATCGGCTCGCCGTTTTGTATTAGACACCATAGGTTAACAAATAAAGAAGGTGATTTCTATTATTGTCCTACTCATTATCATAGCGATATTGGCATTTACATTTGTTGTGTTTATCCATGAATTGGGTCATTTTTTAACGGCCAAATGGTGCGGCATACGTGTAAATGAGTTTGCGATTGGTATGGGACCACGCATTATAAAGTGGGGGAAGAAAGAAACAAAATATTCCATACGCCTGTTTCCCATTGGCGGATTCTGTGCAATGGAAGGCGAAGACACAAAAAGTGATGACGAACGTGCATTTGGCAATAAAGCTGTGTGGAAACGAATGATTGTTGTCTGTGCCGGCGCTGTTATGAATATTATACTGGGATTCATTTTGGCACTGGTATTGTCCGCACAGCAGCCTGCGTTTGCATCTAATAGAATCAGTATGTTTGCAGACAGCAGGTCTGCGTTGCAGGACGCAGGCGTACAAGTAGGAGACCAGTTTTATTCTATTGATGGTTACCGTATTTTCAGCGGCACCGATTTACAATTTGCACTTGCCACAGCCGACCCGAATGCGGTGGATTTAGTGGTTCTCAGAGACGGAGAACAAGTGAGATTTGATGACGTGAAATTAAATACTCGTGAAATAGACGGACAAATCAGTCCTGTTTTGGATTTTAAAGTATTTCCCATTGAGAAAAACTTTGCCACAACCATTGCCAATGCGGGAAAAGACACGGTTTCCACTGTACGTATGGTTTGGTCAAGTTTAGCAGGTATTGTAACGGGACGGTTTGGATTTAACCAGCTTTCCGGACCTGTCGGTGTAGCCGGAGCGATTTCACAAGCAGCGTCTGCAGGTTTGGAAACCAGCTTTTTGACAGCACTGAATAATATTTTAAATATTATGATGATTATCACTGTAAACCTTGGTGTTGTAAACTTACTGCCGTTGCCTGCACTGGACGGCGGACGTTTGATTTTCCTCATTATCGAAGCGATTCGC